>JAITVZ010000151.1 GCA_031285505.1 Propionibacteriaceae bacterium | reverse complement strand
CCTCCTCGCTGTCTCCGATCCAGTGCCCGGCGCCCGCCACGACAAGAAAGCCCTAGAACTCACCGGATGGAGCCAAATCCTCGAAACAACAACATGGATCGCAGACGCCGGCTATATCGACACCAACACAATGACACCAACAAAGAAAAGACCTGGGCAAAAGCGATCCGATCCCCACAAGCAATACAACAAGACAATCTCAGCAATACGAAGCGCCGTCGAGAGATGCATCAGCCACCTCAAGAATTGGAAAATCATCAAAACCGGCTACCGGCGACAACTCAAACAACTCGCCGACACAATACGACCCATCGTCAGACTCACACTCTTCAACCAAACCAGCTATACAGGTAGTTGCGAATAAGGTTCATTGAACGATGCAATGCCCATCTAAAGAATTGGAAAATCCTGAAGACAGGCTACCGTCGTCAACTGAAATACCTACCAGACATAATCCATCTCGTAACACGCCTAGAACCATACAGACTAGGCTGGTAAGCGTCAGTTACGAATAAGCCTCAAAGATTCAGGTGAGACCGTAGTTTTCTTTGAGCAGTAGCGTCGCCCGTTGTTGCTGACTAGTCAGATGAAGATCATGATCATGGCGACGACCACTACCACCGCCATGCCAATACCGATGCCAGCGACGATCCGGAGTGACTGGCGGTCACGGACCGCGGAACTGCGCAGTTCGAGGGGAGCTTCGATTTCTCCGGTGTGGATCGCTTGTTCGAGCATCGCCTCACCTCCGATGCCAGGATCGCCGCTGCTCTGATCGGCCCTGGTCGAGTGGGGCTGGTTGCTTGGCGCGGCGGGTTGGGCTGATGGCGTCAACGCGACTTCCGAGTCAGTCGCCGATCCGTGCAGGGCATTGCCTGAGGCTGCTCTTGCACCATTGACGCCACTGGCCGCCACTGCTGGTTCAGGTGGCGGCGGAGTCGGTGGCAGTAGGTCTGCCGCGACTGCTGTGGGCGCGCCGTCGGCAGTTCCAGTCGGCCAAGGCGAAGGGGGCCTGGCAGCGGCGCTGTAGGCCGGAACGGCCATGGCTTCAGCCCAAGCGGCATCATCGGCGCGAACACCAGCCGTGGATGAGCCAATCGAGGATGTGCCAGTCGTGGACGCCAGGCCAGCCCGCAAGGCAGTGCCGGCGGCATCAACCGGGCCTGGTGGGGCCGCCAGCGAAGAGGCGCCTGGCCCGGTGACGGAGCCAGCCGGCCCACTGCCCGCTTCGGCTGGCCGCAACAGGTCGTGCATGTCCAGGTGTGGCGCCGGGGGGGCGGCACGGAAGAGCGAATCTGGCACCGGCTTGGATTCGAGTGGTTGCCAGAGCTGGTCGAGCCGTTGCTGATCGAGCGGGCTGGCGGCGCCAACTGCTGTGTCGGAGGCGGCCGGCGAGAGATCGGCGGTCGGTGTGGATGGGCCGGTGCTGGGCACCGGCCAGTGGCCAGCACCAGGTGATGCCGCCGCATCGGTCGGGCTGGCGATCGGTGCGGGCAAGCCAGCGGCTGGACTGACGGTGCCATAACCGGCTGGTGTGCCAACGCTGCCGCTGGCCACCGGCGGTGCGGCCCGATTGATGTGGATGAAGCCGTTGTCGATCGCCTGGCCTGGGGCGAAATCAATCCCGGTCGCCGGCCCAACTGGCAGACTGCTGCTGGAACTGGGGTTGGCCTCGGTGTTGGCCCCTGACACTTGCCCGTCGACGGTGGCCTCGGTGTGGGCAGTCAATGGCTGATGGCTGGCGCCCTCGGGGTTGGCGTCGTAGTCGGCCCAGGGGTTGGAAGGCAGATTGGTCATGCCGGTGTCTTGCTGGGGGAAGGCCGCCACCCATGGGTTGGCTCGGGGTGTCCGCACTCCGCACTGAGGGCAGTGCTGGCTGCCTTCGGGGAGAGCTGCACCGCAGTTCTGACAGGTCATTGCGACCCTCCTTGCCTGAGTACTGGCGGACATCGACCGGGTATCCACCCTTGTCGGACGGGAACAGTATAGTTGGCCACCGGCTTGATCAGCCCAACTCGGCGAACCAGAACAGGCCGTCGTCGTTCGATCCGTCATCCGGGCGCTCGCCTGGGTCTTCGGTGGTTGAGTGGAGGACGTCGATAGCATCATCGTCCAAGGTGTTGGCCGCATGAAAATCAAGGTCGGCGCCAGCCAGTCCGTCGCGCCAATCCAAGCTGAGTTGCTCAAGCGATGACCGTAAATCACTGGGCTTGCTCGATCGGGCCCTTTCGGCGGCGCGCACCAGGGCGACGACGGCATCATGTGAGTTGATATCGGCCCAATCGGTCCCGGAGCAACTGCTCTGCGTTGGCAGCCCCAGACAGTCGGCATGGTCGACATCCAGCTTCAAAGCCTCAAAGAAACTGTCGGCCGCCAATCCAGCCCCACCGCTGGCCAACTCGGCTTGGTCGTCGGTGTTGACGCCGACGCTGATCAATGGCAGGGCGCTGGCGCCGGCGACGGTGGTCATTTCTCCGAACAGCGGCGTCACGGCAGCCGGTCCGACCAGGATCGGCACGGACAGATCGCCCAAATCGTGATGCAAACTGGCCACTAGCTCTGCCATGATGTCGGCCGGGGCGTCGATCACCACCGCGTCGGCCTGCAGGCTGGTCAGCCGTTCGATGGTCGTTGCCACTGCTTGCGGATTGTCGGGATCAATCCGGTCGACAGGGTCGAGCCAGGCGGTCAGGGACGAGTCGGCGCTGGCCAGCAGCAGTGGGCGGTTGGCGCCGATATGGCTCAGGGCTCCGGTCAGCGTCTCGCCGGTCTGACGCACCGTCGGGGCGGTCGACCAGACACCGGCTCGCGGGCTGGGTGCTTGAGCGTAAGGCAGGATGACGGCGGTTTCGGCCAAGCTGGCGGCGTCGATGGCTGCGGCCAAGTGCTCGCCGCTGGAACCGATGATCAACGCTGACACCCCGGCGTCGAGCAGCTGTTGGGTGGCAGCCAGTGCGCCGGCAGAGGTGCCGTCGTCATAGGCGTTGACCAGTTCGATGGAACCACCCGACAGTGCGAATCGGCTGGCGGCGACGGTCGCCCCGGCGATCATCGGTCGATACTCCGACCCTTCACCATCCACCGGAGCGATAAGTACGCCGATGGCCAGGTGGTCGATCTGGTCCAGATCAATCGGCAAGGCGATGGCACTGGCGCCAACCCCAGCGCTGGAACTGATCGCCGGGGTGCTCGGCGCGGTGGTGCAAGCGGCCAGGCTGGCACCGACTACCAGGGCGATGATCATG
>JAITVZ010000127.1 GCA_031285505.1 Propionibacteriaceae bacterium | reverse complement strand
ACAGGCCGGATTGCTGGCGAGGGTCGGTCAGATCAATCCATCCCAGGCGATCGCTGCCGCTGACCAGGCTGGGGCCAGCATCGATCAAATCATGGCTGCCAGCGATGTCGAGGTCGCCGCCGGTCAATTGGCGGCGGGGTTCGGCCGAATGGTCGCAGCCATCGCCAGCCATAACGGCGCCGAGCGAGACAGGCTGAGGCTGCGTTTGTTGGAGCTGTTCCAAACAGTCGACCCGGCTGACCCGCAGTTGTTGACCGCCCGCCGCCAGCTGGCAACTGCTTTGTTCTAACCCTCGACGACTGACGCTTGGGGGATCGGATAGTTTGGCTGGCAGATGGGTCTTCCCCCGATCGCCAGTTGACGCTGGGGTGATTCGGCGTCAACTGCAGCTGATCACTCCCAGCGATTGCTGTGCTTGATGATGTTAGGTGGCGATCACGGCAACGGGTCGTCGAGCACCGGCCAACGACTCACTAGGACTAAGGTCGCAGGGTCGTCGGCCGGCGTCGAACATCAGGCGATCAGGCCGGCGACCATTCCAACCAGACGCTGCCCAGTGCAGGAATGGCGATGTCAGCATGCTGGTCGAAGCCGCGATGTTCACCTGAACTGGTGGCAACTGTTCCGTTCTGGTAGTCGCCGGTGCCGTCATATTGACTGGCGTTGGTGTTGAGGATTTCGGTCCAGCTCCCGGCTTGGGGCAAACCAAGGCGGTAGGCGTCGTGGGGAGTGGCCGAGAAGTTGGTGATGCAGGCCAGCAAGCGGTTTTGACCATCGCTGCGCAACCAGGCAAAGACATTGGCGGCCGCATCATCGCCGACGATCCACGAGAAACCAGCAGGATCGTTGTCGCGGCGCCACAAGGCTCGGTGTTGGCGATAGATGGCATTCATGTCGTGGAAAAGTAGTTGCAGCCCGTGGTGGCCGTAGAGGTCACTGACCCACCATTCGAGCGATCCTTCTTCGGTGAATTCGTGTCGTTGCCCGAATTCTTGGCCCATGAAGATCAACTGCTTTCCCGGCCAAGACCACATGTATGAATAAAAGGCCCGGAGAGTGGCGAATTTGCGCCAATCGTCTTGAGGAATCTTGTCGATCATCGACCCTTTGCCGTGCACGACCTCGTCATGGCTGATCGGTAGAATGAAGTTTTCCGAATAGGCATAGACCATGGCGAAGGTAATGTCGTCGTGATGCCATTGGCGATAGATCGGATCGAGCTCGACATAACGCAACGAGTCGTTCATCCAGCCCATGTTCCATTTGAACCCGAAGCCCAAACCTCCCTGGTCGACCGGCTTGGTGACTCCTGGGAAGGCGGTGGATTCCTCGGCGATCATCATAATGCCAGGCTGGCGGGCGTAAAGGTGTGAATTGACATACTTGAGGAAATCAATGGCGTCGAGATTCTCTCGGCCACCGTATTGGTTGGGGATCCATTGACCAGGCTGACGCGAATAGTCGAGGTAGAGCATTGACGCCACGGCGTCGACCCGCAGTCCGTCGATATGGAACTCTTCTAGCCAGTACAAGGCATTCGAGACAAGGAACGATTTGACCTCGTTACGCCCGAAATTGAATATATAGGTGCCCCAGTCCGGATGGAAACCTTGGCGGGGATCAGCGTGCTCATACAGACTGGTGCCATCGAATTTGACCAATGACCAATCATCCGGGGCGAAATGCCCGGGCACCCAGTCCATGATGACGCCGATGCCGGCTTGATGCAGGCGGTCAATCAAGTAGCGCAATTCATCGGGGTTACCATAGCGCGAGGTCGGCGCATAGTAGCCGGTGACTTGATAGCCCCAAGAACCGTAAAAGGGGTGCTCCGCTAAGGGCATGAACTCGACGTGGGTGTAGCCCTGCCAGTTGACGTACTCGATCAGCTCATCGGCCACTTGGGCATAGCCCTTGCCGGAGCGCCAACTGCCGAGGTGGAGCTCGTAAATCGACAGCGGTGATTCCCAGGATTTCCAAGCCGCTCGATGATCGAGCCAAGCCTGATCAGCCCATTGATAGTGGGAGTCAAAAACGATCGAAGCTGATTGGCCATCGGTCTGTGAGAACTGGGCCATCGGATCGGCCTTCTCACGCCAAACGTCGTCCGCACCCAAGACCTTGAACTTATAGGCGGTGCCGCTGCCCCGCTGCTCGATGAAACGCGACCACACCCCAGAGCCAGGCAACTTGACCATGTCATCGCCCGACCAGTAATTGAAATCGCCTTCAACCAGAATCCGCTTGGCGTTGGGCGCCCAGACGGAGAAACGAACCCCCGGGATGGACTCACCGGTGTCACGGTCGGTGACGCTGGTCACATGGGCGCCCAGGCGCTTCCACAACTCAGTGTCTGACCCATTGGCCAGGCCCTCCATGTCGATTCCGGTCAGTTCGCCGGCGAGATCGTAGTTTCTCATCAAGTTCTCCTTGCAAAATGGTGTCGGATACTGGCCTGGTGATCAAGCATTGGTTTGGACGACTAGTAGGTGGGCCGGCTGGGCTGGATAGAGGTTGACAAAATTGTCGCGCCCCCACTGCCAACTATTCCCGGTCAAATGATCATGAACGGTGAAGCTTGATTGATCAGCCAAACCGAGAGCTTCCAGATCCAGGTGAACGTTGGCCTGCTGGCCGATCACGGGATCAAGACTGACCACGATGATGACAGTGTCACCGCCAGCCTGCTTGGAATATGCGATGACGGCGTCATTGCTGGTTTCATGGAAGTGAATATTGCGTAAGCGCTGTAGCGCCAGATGCTCTTGACGGGTTTGATTGAGGATGCTGATCAATTGATTGAGATTCGGCTGGGCCTGGTAATCGCGCGGCCGGTACTGGTACTTCTCGGAGTCGGCGTATTCTTCACGTCCAGGCAGTGCCAAATGCTCGAATAATTCGAAGCCTGAATAGACCCCCCACGACGGTGATAAAGTGGCGGCCAAAATGGCCCGGATGGCGAAGGCTGCCTCATTGCCATCCTGGAGGTAGGTCGGATTGATGTCGGGGGTGTTGACGAAGAAGTTGGGGCGAAATGAGGCCGCAAGGGGCCCGGCCAGTTCACCAAGATACTCCTCAAGCTCCCATTTGCTGGTCCGCCAGGTGAAATAGGTGTAAGACTGCTGGAAGCCAACTTCGCCTAGAGCTTGCATCATCTCAGGGGCGGTGAAGGCCTCCGCCAGGAAGATGACCTCCGGATGGAGTTGTCGCATCTTGGCCATCAGCCAGGCCCAGAACTGGACCGGCTTGGTGTGCGGATTGTCAACCCGGAAGATGGTCACTCCCCGAGCGACCCAGAATTCCAGCAGTCGCAAACACTCAAGGTAGAGGCCATCCGGATCATTATCGAAGTTCAGGGGGTAGATGTCCTGGTATTTCTTGGGCGGGTTTTCGGCGTAAGCGATGCTGCCATCGACCCGGTGGGAGAACCAGTTCGGATGTTGACTGACCCAAGGATGATCTGGCGAGACCTGCAGAGCGAAATCGAGGGCGACTTCTAAGCCCAATGACCGGGCCTGATCGACGAAGCGGCCGAATGAGTCGAAGTCGCCCAGATCGGGGTGAATGGCGTCGTGGCCGCCTTCTGGTCCGCCGACGGCCCAAGGTGATCCGGGATCACCGGGATTGGCCACCAGCGAATTATTCGGGCCCTTGCGGAATTGACGGCCAATCGGATGGATGGGCGGCAGATAGACCACCGAGAATCCCATGGCGGCAATCTCTGGCAGGCGGGCGGCGGCGCTGTCGAAGGTGCCGGACACCCAGTGGCCATCTTCGGCTTGGAAGGCGCCTTGTGAGCGGGGGAACATCTCATACCAACTGCCATAAAGCGCCTCGACGCGATCGACCCAAACCGGGAAATCGGCCGTTGGGGTGATCAACTCACGCAGGGGATTGCGATTGATGGCGGCAGCGAAACTCGGATCAGTCAAGGCGGCGATTGTGTCGGCCACGTCGTCATGCTCGGCCAACAATGGTCGATAGCCGGTCAGGGTGGCTGCCAGCACGGGGTCGTCCTTCAGGGACTGACTGATGGCCTGCTCCAAGAGCTGGCGACCTTCGGCCAGCACCAAGGCGCGATCAATACCGGCAGTCAGCTTGATCGTGGCGTTGTGCAGCCAGCTGTTGAAAGGGGCCGACCAGGCCTCGATGCGGAAGGTCCAAGCGCCGACCTGGTCAAGGCTGACCCGAGTCTGATAGATGTCCAGGCCGATCGGCTCGATTTGAGTTAGAGGCAGGCTACGCGTTTGCCCATTCGGAGAGGTCAAGACGACACTGGCGCCCAATTGATCATGACCCTCACGAAAGATCCTGGCAGTGATCGGGAACTCCTCTGCGACAACGGCCTTGGCCGGGTAGGCGCCCCCTTCGATCACTGGCTCAACCTTGACCACGGGAATGCGACCGATGCCACGCGCCAAACCAGGATCGCGCGGAGCGACTTCTGCCCTGATGTTGGTGGTCGTCTTGGGGGATCGTCTGCTGCTGGTGGCGCTACGCCGCGTTGGCGCGATCGCCGTTGAATTTGCCTCGGCCAAGGCTTTCAGGGTGGTCCGCTTAACCGGTTTGGCTGTCTTGGCTTCAGTCGTCGGTGTCACTCGGCTGATTTTGGCGGTGGCTTTGCCGGTGGCCGGTTTGGCGCCCGCGGAACGACTGGTCGTCGGCTTGGCGGCGGACTTGCCCACGGTCTCCTTGGCAGCAGCGGCTCGACTGGCCGTCGCTTTAGCAGAGCTATCTTTTGTCGACGGCAGGTTTGGGTCACTGGGCTGTGGAGAGGCGATTGGGCCGTCGGACGGGCGGGCAAGCTTAGGCATGCGCACAATCTACCGGTCCATGGCAAAGCATCCCAAACGAAGCAAATAACTATCAAATATTCGGGCTGGCATCCTTGTCCGACGGC
>JAITVZ010000090.1 GCA_031285505.1 Propionibacteriaceae bacterium | reverse complement strand
GCTCCGCTCACGACGTCGCTGCGCGCCGTCTGCGCTACCGTTTTACGCCCGCAGCAGACCACCGCCCAACAGGCGACAACGCAAGCGACAACGCTGGCCAAACAGCCCACCGATATAAGGCAATGGGCTGGCCTCCCGAAGGAGACCAGCCCATCAACTAATTGTGACTAGTCACTGGATCACATGATCAGTTCTTGTCGTCGTCCTCTTCGGCCGGCTTCTCGACCACCAGTGTCTCGGTGGTCAGTAGCAGGGCGGCGATTGAGGCGGCGTTGGCCAGGGCCGAACGGGTCACCTTGACCGGGTCGATGACACCGGCCTTGATCAGGTCGCCGTATTCACCGGTGGCGGCGTTGTAGCCGCTGCCAGCGGGCAGTTCCTTGACCTTGGAGACGATGACATAGCCCGGCTCGCCGCCGTTTTCGGCGATCCAGCGCAGCGGCTCGACCACTGAGTTGGCGACGATGTTGACACCGAAGCGCTCGTCGCCAGTCAGGCCCAGACCGTCGCTGAGGACGGCGGCCGCATGGATCAAGGCAGAGCCGCCACCGGCGACGATGCCTTCCTCGATGGCGGCACGAGTCGCTGAGACAGCATCCTCGATGCGGTGCTTCTTCTCGTTGAGCTCGACCTCGGTGGCAGCGCCGACCTTGATGACGCAAACGCCACCAGCCAGCTTGGCGACGCGCTCTTGGAGCTTCTCGCGGTCCCAATCAGAATCGGTCCGCTCGATCTCGGCGCGCAACTGAGCCACACGGGCCTGCACCTCATCAGAGGAGCCAGCCCCGTCGACGATGGTGGTGGTGTCCTTGCTGGCCACCACCCGACGGGCCCGACCGAGCACCTCCAGGCCGACCTGATCGAGCTTCAGCCCGACCTCAGGGGCGACCACCTGGCCACCGGTCAGAATGGCGATGTCTTCGAGCATGGCCTTGCGGCGATCACCGAAAGCCGGCGCCTTGACAGCGCAGGAGGTGAAGGTGCCCTTGATCTTGTTGACCACCAGGGTGGACAGGGCCTCGCCGTCGACGTCTTCAGCGATGATGAACAACTGTCCACCAACGCCGATGACCTTTTCCAGCATCGGCAGCAGATCGGACATCGACGAGATCTTGCCGGAGTGGATCAGGATGTAGGGGTTGTCGAAGACAGCCTCCATCCGATCCTGGTCGGTGACGAAATACTGGGAAATGTAGCCCTTGTCGAACTGCATGCCCTCAGTGAACTCCAGATCGGTGCCGAAAGTCTGCGACTCGTCGACGGTGATGACACCATCCTTGCCGACCTTGTCGAAGGCATCAGCGATCAACTTGCCGATCTCTTCGTCGCGTGAGGAGATCGTCGCCACCGAGGCCATGTCAGAGGTGGTCTCGACGGGACGGGCGATCTTTGACAACTCGGCGGAGACAGCGGCCACAGCCTGCTCGATACCGCGCTTGAGGCCAACCGGGTTGGCTTCGGAAGCGACGGCGCGCAGGCCCTCGTGGACCATCGCCTGGGCCAGAACGGTGGCGGTGGTGGTGCCATCGCCGGCGACGTCGTTGGTCTTGGTGGCGACCTCTTTGGCCAGCTGGGCGCCGAGGTTCTCATAGGGGTCGGTCAGCTCGATCTCCTTGGCGACGGTGACACCGTCGTTGGTGATGGTCGGAGCGCCCCACTTCTTGTCGAGGACGACGTAGCGGCCCTTTGGGCCGAGCGTCACCTTGACTGTGTTGGCGAGGGTGTCGACGCCACGCTCCAGGGCGCGGCGGGCCTCCTCGTCAAAAGCCAGAATCTTTGGCATTGGTATCAGTCCTTACTTGGTGACCTTGGCGAGGATGTCGCGAGCGTTCAACAACAGGTAGTCGTTGCCGTCGTACTTGACCTCGGTGCCGCCATACTTTGAGAAGATGACGACGTCGCCCTCAGCGACGTCCATAGCGATGCGCTTGCCGTTGTCATCGGTGCGGCCGGGGCCAGTGGCGACGACCTTACCCTCTTGCGGCTTCTCCTTGGCGGTGTCTGGGATAACCAGGCCAGAAGCAGTCTTCTGCTCGGCCTCTAGTGGCTGAACGAGGACACGGTCCTCGAGCGGCTTGATCGTGCTTGCCACGTCAAGACCCCTTTCATGTCAGTGTGGCCAAGTGGCCACGAATCTTCGAAAAGCCCCGATGTCGTCGCGGTGTCACCGGGTGTGAGCGCTTGGTTATTAAGCCGGGCGCTCGTTAGCACACTCACCAGGAGAGTGCTAACCATCAATCTACACCGGGCTTAGCACTCGTACAAGCGGAGTGCCAAGAGGCCACGCGTTGCATTTCCAATTGGAACCCTTGATAGGCCTGCTTGGGAATCTGGTCTGGTAGACTTGGTCCATGTCGCAGCAGGTCAATATTCAACAAGCCAAGGGTTGTTTGTCGCAATTGGTCGCCGCCGCTGAAGGTGGTGATCAGGTGATCATCGCTCGCCGCGGTCAGCCGATAGTCAAGCTCATCCCTGTGACACAAGCGGAGCGTCGCCAGCTGGGTTTCATGCCCGGCATCGTCACTGACGCAGCAGCTGAGCCGTTGTCTGATGACGATGCGGAGCTGTGGCAATGAGATCTGTGACAATGACTGGCCGACTGCTTCTTGACACGCATGTTTTTTTGTGGGCAGTCCGTGCCCCGGAGAAACTGTCGACCAGAGTGGTTGCCCTGCTGGAAGATCGCAGTAACGAATTACTGGTTTGCTCAGGAACACCTTGGGAGTTGGCCATCAAATACCGTTCCGGAAAACTGCCGGAGGCGGGACCGGTGATCACCGACTATGCGGCGACGCTGTTGCGCTTGGGAGCATCATCTTTGCCGATCAGCCATTCGCATTCAATTCAGGCCGGGTTGCTGGACTGGGATCACCGTGATCCTTTTGATCGATTGTTGGCGGGCGTGGCAGTGATTGAGGGGCTGCCACTGGTCAGCCGTGACGAGGTCTTTGACTCTTTGCCCGAGGTCAGCCGCGTTTGGTGACCGGCGTCTTGTTGAAACGGTTGGTACGGTTTTGTGATAGTCAGGCCAATGATTGGCTCGAAAAAAGTGGCAGAGCAGCCGCCAACTGGGGCCGAAAGCTGGCACGGCCCGCGAGATAGTGGATTACGGTTGAGGTGGTGACCATGGCGCTGGATAACCGCGATCTGCCCATGAAACACCCCCATCGCCGCCTTGGTCAGTGGGTACGATTTGACTAATGATCCAGGTATTATCTGCATAATCTGCCGTGGTGGACGGCCGGCCGCGATCGGGCTTGTGCTGGCGTTCAGATTGTTCTGGGGTCACGCATCAGTTTGAGGAATTCGGTGGGGGTGATGGCGGGGATCACCGAGTCGGTAAAGTCGCGGGTGTTGCGAGTGATGATCCATGTGGCGCCACTGCGTTGCGCTGTCGCGGCGAGGATCGCAACTTAAGAGCACGGCCCAAGGTGGCATTAGTCGTGCGATGCACCTTGTAACGCTGACGGCGACTCAATAATGTGCCAATTGGGGAGTTTGGTGCGGTTGCGTTTGCCACTTTGGCGCAAGCTTTCCGGCTGCCGCATTCGCTTCGGCAGGATTGGCCAAGATGCAGGAATATTCCTACATCAGATGCTGGAATAATCCTGCACTCGATGTATGATTATTCGATGTACGTTACTCGCGCTATTGAAAGTGTTTTGTCGCCGTCGCATCGCCCGGTTTTGGTTTTGGAGGGCCCTCGGACCAGTGGTAAGACGGCCGTGGCCCGCTATTTGGTTGAGACTGGGGTTTGGGATCGGCTGGAAAGCTTGGCTAGGCCCAGCACTCTTCAACTGGCTCGGCAAGATCCCGTGGGTTGGCTCGAGTCAATGCCGGATCATGTGATTATTGATGAGGCCCAGCTTCTGCCTGATTTGTCTTTGCTGGTCAAGGAATTGGTGGATCGTCAGACGAACCGTCGGCTGTTGCTGACTGGTTCGGCCCATTTGGCGCGGACCGGGTTGGGTGGAACAGACCCGCTGGCGGGTCGGGTGCGCCGCTGGCGGTTGTCACCGATGACTGGTGCTGAGCTTTCCGGGCGGGCCTTGAGCATGACGACTCTGGTGGAGCGGCTGCTGAATGGGGCTGTTCTTGAAGGTGGGCTTGCCAGTGGTGACGGGCCTGGTGTGCTGGGGTGCAAGCAGCCGGGGTTGGGGGGTGGAGTTGCATGGCGGGCGATGGTGGCTCGTGGTGGTTTTCCGTTGCTAGCTTTGGGGGTTGTACCGCCTGGTGAGAGTGATCAGTGGGCCCGTGACACAGTTATCAGCCTGG
>JAITVZ010000062.1 GCA_031285505.1 Propionibacteriaceae bacterium | reverse complement strand
CAAGGCAATAGTGACGGCCGTTGGCATGGCGCCCATGGCCTCGATGTCCGCCAACGCCCCGCCGATGCAGCGGTGACCGACATCAATCGGGCTGACCCAGTCCTGGCGAAAGTGGACGCCTTCATTCATCACATCGGTGGAGATCACCAGACCCTGATCGATGCTGACCACGGCCGCGTCGTCGCCTGGCCCCAAGGCCACCTCAGGCCCGACGGTCAGATCCGAGACCATCTTGGCTATCAATTCGAATTCGCTAACCTGCGCGACTGTTTGGCTCATAGCATCTAGCCTACTGACCACCTGGGGGACGATCTCGGCGAAACACCGGCAAAATGACTAAGCTCGCGCCGTGACAGTGCGCATCATCGATTCCGCCCAACCAGGAGACATTCCCGCTCTGGTCGACCTGGTGGCGGCAACCTTTCCTTTGGCTTGCCCGCCCGGCACCGATCCGGCAGACATCGCCGACCATATCAGCAAACAGCTCAACCAAGAGCAAATCAGCCTCTGGCAAAGCCAGCCAAGCTTTGATCTGCTGGTTGCCCGCGGCGACGATCGTTTGGCTGGCTACATCCTGCTTGATCATCAGCCGTTGGAGGAAACACCAGCGGTGGCGCACTGGCTGACCATCGCACCACGATCCGAATTGTCAAAATGCTATGTCGATCCGGCTTTTCATGGCCAGAGTGTGGCCCAAGCATTGATGAGCGCCGCCGGTGCGGTCGCCAGGCACAGGGGATCGTTGGCACTATGGCTGGGGGTCAATCAGCTCAATGCCCGAGCGATCCGCTTCTATCGTCGCTGTGGCTTCTCAATCGTCGGTCCGCGAGTTTTCACTGTCGGCTGTCAAAGCCACCACGACTTCATCATGGAGTGGTCGTTGGTTTGAAGGCCGGCCGCCGCGACTCAAAGGCGGCAATGTCCGCCTGATGTTGCAAGGTAAGAGAGATGTCATCCAAACCATTGAGCAGCCGATAGCGGGTATAATCATCAATTTCGAAGTTGAAGACCTGATCGTCCATGCTGATCGTCTTTGCCGCCAGATCAACAGTGGCGACCGCGCCCGGATGGCGCTGTGCCATCGTCATCAGCTGATCAGCTTCTTCTTCAGTGACCAGGGCTGTCAGCAAACCCGACTTACCGGCGTTGCTCTTGAAGATGTCCCCAAATCGGGCCGACACCACCACCTTGAAGCCATAGTCGAGCAAGGCCCAACAGGCGTGTTCCCGTGATGAGCCAGTTCCGAAATCGGGGCCGGCGATCAACACGGAACCTGATTGGTAGGCCGACTGATTGAGCACGAATGCCGGATCGGCCCGCCAGGCGGAGAACAAGCCGTCCTCAAAGCCAGAACGGGAGACCCGCTTCAGATAGACCGCTGGAATGATTTGGTCGGTGTCCACATTGGAGCGCCGCAACGGCACGGCGATGCCGCTATGAGTCGAAAACTTGTCCATGACGAGATCCTTTCAGTTCTTGGCGCAGCGCCGGTTCACAGCCAGGCGGGGTCGGTCAGTCGCCCGGTGATGGCTGAGGCAGCGGCGACCAGTGGTGACACCAGGTGGGTGCGTGCTCCCCTGCCCTGGCGGCCTTCAAAGTTCCGGTTTGAGGTCGAAGCCGAGCGCTGTCCCTGCGACATCGTGTCGGGGTTCATCCCCAAGCACATCGAACAGCCGGCTTCCCGCCATTGCGCGCCGGCCTGAATGAAGATCTGATCAAGACCCTCAGCCATAGCCAATGCACGCACCTTGGCCGAGCCTGGCACCACTAACATGCGCAGACCGGGCGCGATGCGCCGATCCTTGAGCACCTGCGCGGCCGCGCGCAGGTCTTCGATCCGACCATTGGTGCAAGAGCCGATGAAGACAGTGTCAATGGCAATGTCACGCATGGCCATACCAGGTCGCAAATCCATGTAATCCAGGGCGCGCCTGGCTGCAGCTTGATCGATCGGATCGAGGAAATCATCCGGGTCCGGCACCACTTCACTGATGCCGATGCCCTGGGCCGGGTTGGTGCCCCAGGTGACAAAGGGCGTCAATTGACTGGCGTCGATGGTCACCTCCTTGTCAAAGACAGCATCATCATCGGACTTGAGCCCGGACCAATAGGCCATGGCCTCGTCCCACAAGGCGCCTTGGGGCGCATGTTCCCGACCGCGCAGGTAATCGAAAGTCGTTTGATCGGGGGCGATCATGCCGGCTCGCGCTCCCCATTCGATGCTCATATTGCAAATGGTCATCCGTGCCTCCATCGACAAGCCTTCGATGGTGTCTCCCCGATACTCTGCGATGTAACCGGCTCCGCCGCCAGTGCCAACTCGGGCGATGTGGGTCAGAATCAGATCCTTGGCAGTCACGCCGACTGGCAAATCTCCATGGACGTTGACCGCCATCGTCTTGGGCGCCTTCTGGGGCAAGGTCTGCGTGGCCAAAACATGCTCAACCTCCGAGGTGCCGATGCCAAACGCCAGTGCCCCGAAAGCGCCATGGGTCGAAGTGTGCGAATCACCGCAGACAATGGTCATGCCTGGTTGGGTGACACCCAATTGGGGACCGATGATGTGAACCACCCCCTGATCGGCATCACCCAGCGAATGAATCGGCACACCAAATTCGGCGGCATTCCGCCTCAGCGTGTCGACTTGGAGGCGGGAGACGGGATCGGCAATCGGAGAGGTGATGTCGATGGTCGGTGTGTTGTGGTCTTCGGTGGCCAAGGTCAGATCGGGACGGCGCACCGGGCGACCCGCCAGTCGCAACCCGTCAAAGGCTTGCGGGCTGGTGACTTCGTGACAAAGTTGCAGGTCAATGTAGAGTAAGTCGGGTCCCCCGGCAACGCCGGCGCGCACGACATGGTCATCCCAGACTTTTTGGCTGAGCGTTCGACCCATGGCTGATCGTCCTTTCTGTCACGAATCACTGCTCTCATTGAACTGGACTTCTCACATACTAAGACGCTAGTATCAGCATATGGACACTACTTCTGGAGTTGGCGTACTCGACAAGGCGGCAGCCGTGCTATCAGCCCTCGAGACCGGCCCAATGACCCTAGCCGGCTTGGTCTCGGTGACAGGCCTGGCCAGGCCGACCGTGCACCGCTTGGCCGTGGCCTTGGAATACCACCGCCTGGTCGGACGTGATCTCAATGGCCGATTCATTCTCGGTCCCCGCTTGGCGGAGCTGGCCCAATCAGCCGGCGAGGACCGCCTGCTAGCCACCGCCGGTCCGATCCTGACCCGCCTGCGCGACATCACCGGCGAATCTGCCCAGCTTTTCCGCCGCCAAGGCGATGTTCGCATCTGTGTGGCGGCCGCTGAACGGCCGTCGGGCTTGCGCGACACGGTGCCGGTCGGCGCACAATTCACCATGAATGCCGGCTCGGCTGCCCAAGTATTGTTGGCTTGGGAGGAGCCGGAACGCATCGAGCGAGGCTTGACTCAATCGCAATTCACAGCCGACGCCTTGGCCACGGTGCGCACCCGCGGCTGGGCCCAATCGGTCGGTGAGCGAGAAACAGGCGTAGCCTCGGTTTCAGCGCCAGTGCGCTCACCCGCCGGCAAGGTGATCGCCGCTGTGTCAGTCTCTGGACCAATTGACCGTTTGACGCGCACTCCAGGGCGACTTCATGCGCCGGCGGTGGTGGCGGCGTCCGAGAAGCTATCGGCCGTGCTACGGCGATCTGGGCGTGACTAGGCTGTTTACCGAGATAGAATCCATCCTTTGACGGCGATAGCTGCTAGTTTGACCGTATGAGTCTTGAGAAAGTCTTCTTTGGTTTCTTCGTGCTGCTGGCAGCCACCTTGAACTTTGGCTTCTTCGTCGGTGATTTGTCGGATGCCAGCGAGCATTCGGTGATCGAGTTGTATGCCGCCATTGTGGTTGGCCTGGTGGCGACCGTGTTGAAACTCGGCGATCGCACCCAAATCGGCGCCATTCACCTGGCCACTTCATTGGTGGCCGATATTCAATTGTTGGCGGCGGGCGTGCTCTACACCATCTACCAGGCCAACCATGATCAGATACCAAGCCATATCATCGCCACCACAGTCTCGTTGTCGGGCGGCGCCTTGTTCGCCAATGTGGTGTCCGTGGTGTTGTTGGTGATCGAGACATCGTCTTTCCACCGTCGTTGATGGCTGATTCGAAGAAAACACGGCACAGTCCGAGCGCATTGCCGACGACTCGACGCACTCGCCGGTCCAGACTGCGACGGGCCAATACCAATCTGCCGCGTCGTTCCAGCCAACTCCAGATGAGCCACGTTTCCGTGCCATCTGAAGTCCCAAACGTCACCACGATCTTCATCGTCTTGCGTAAGATGCGTCAACCCTTGCTGGTCACCTTGGCGATCATGACCTTCGCCGTCATCGGCTTGTCACTGATGCCCGGTGTGCCGCAAGCCGACGGCTCCTCTGGTCGCCTGAGCGCCTTCGAAGCCTTCTATGTCTTTTCCTACACCGCCACCACCATCGGCTTCGGCGAGGTGCCTCACCCCTTCTCTGTCCAGCAACGCTGGTGGATCATTGTGACGATTTACTTGTCTGTTGTCGGTTGGGCCTACACCATCGCCCGTCTGATGTCGCTGCTGCAGGATCAGGCCTTCACCGCCGCCTACGCCACCCAGGCGGTGCGTCGCACCATCACTCATTTGCGCGAGCCGTTCACGATTGTCGTCGGCTATGGCTACATCGGTCGAACCGTCGCCCGCAGCTTGGACGAGTTGGATCGACGCATTGTTGTCTTAGACCAAGACAACACTCCGATCGAACGGCTGGCCACTGATTTGCTGGTCCAAGAAGTGCCTGGCATCTGTGGTGACGCTCGTAACCCAGCAGTGCTCGGACTGGCTGGGTTGGATCACCCCGATTGTGAGGCCGTCCTCGCACTGACCGGCGACGAAGCAGTCAATCTGGCGGTGGTGATGACCTGCTCGCTGCTGCGTCCCGGACTGCCAGTGATCGCCCGAGCAACGACAAGACGCATCGCCAAACGCATGCTCGATTTTTCACCACGGGCCGTGATCAATCCCTTCGATGACTTTGGCAATTCCTTGACCTTGGCCTTGAGACGCCCTCAAACCCACCGTTTGATCAGTTGGTTGACCTCCGGGCCGGATGAACCGCTCGGCCCACTGACCGATCAGAGTCGACTCCACCAAGGGCGCTGGCTGGTGGTCAGCGACGACGGCTTCGGCGAGGAAGTCGTGGGTGACTTGACCAGTGCCGGGCTGGAGGTGCGGCTGCTCGACGCCGGTCAAGATCCGATGCTCGACGATGTCACCGCTGTCATTGCTGGCTCATCTTCCGACACCGCCAATCTGGCCTTGGCGGCCCACCTGCGTCGCACTCATCCAGACGTTTTCATCGTGGTGCGCCAACAATCCCATAGCCGCTTGCCACTGCTCGAAGCCTTCCAACCCGACTCGGTCTTTTTTCCGCCGGCCTTGGTCACTCAACGGGCAATCATCACCTTGATCACACCCTACCTATGGGACCTGGCCCAGTGGCTGATTGAAGCCGGTGAGCAAGCTTGTCAGGCCTTGACCAGTTCACTGGTGGAGCGTCTCGGGTCGGGACCGCTGATTCCCAGCCGACTGACCATCTCGGAGCAGTCCACCCCGGCCGTGGTTCACTGGTTGGACTATCAACCCCTGTCCATGTCAGCTTTGTTCCGTTCACCCCAGGACTGGCAGCGCCCCTTGAGCGCCATGCCCCTGCTCTTGGCCCGCCAGGGAGAATTGTCGATGCTGCCCAGCGAGGATGTCGAGCTGCAAGTCGGTGATGAGATTGTCATGGTGTCGACTGGCCGGGCTGACCTTGAGCAAACGGAATGCCTGATCGATGACTCGACCCTCTACTACACCGCCACAGGTAAAGACATTCCGACATCGGGTCTATGGCGACGCCTGACTCAGCAACGTTGGCGTCATGCCTTCCCCGACCCTAACTGTTGACCGGTGCCGGCAGTTGGTCACCGTGACGTCGACGATAGTAGCCCCAAGTGACGACGGCGCCAACCAGCAGCAAACCGCTAGTCAGCACAAATGGCCAGGATCGGTCGAAACTGGACAAAACACCAGCGATCCAGCCGAAGGGTGCGACCACCAGCATGATGCTGGTGCGCTGAACGGCCATGACCCGCGAGCGCTCATCAGGATCGACATGCAGGGCCACCAAAGATTCGGCCAACATCGCCATAATGCCGGCGCCGAAGCAATCGCCGATAGAGCTGACAGCGATCAACAGATAAGTCAGACCGTCGGCTGGCCCAGTCGGAGCGAGGATCATCGCGAGAATCGCCTGACCGACGGCATAGACCAAAAAGCCGGCCAATAAGGAGCGGCGCAAATGGTGAGCAGCGACACTGCGGGTCAATCTTGGCACCACCAGCAGGAGGAAGAGGATGGCCAGCAATGAACGAGCCATCGTCCAAATTGGCAGCAATTCCAGCGGCACCATCAGTTTTTGAGAGACGATCACTTGCCAAAAGGCACCATTGACACTGGTGACAGCACCAGTCAACACCGCCACCAGCAAGGAGAAGATTGTCCCTGGGGAGCGCAAGGCAAGGCGAATCACAGCCCCATAGCCGGCCAGGAGAGTGCGCAAAGGGACGCCGGCTGTTTCAACCATTCGCACGCGACCAGTGGCAGTTTCTGTCGACCAGCGATAAAGCACCAACAACTTGATCAACATGACCACGAAAGCATTGATGTAGAGGATCCGCACAGCTGGCACCAACGCGAACTGCGACACCAGCACGGCGGCGATCGGCGCAAACAGGGCTGACATCTGGCCGGCGATGATCACCAGCGAGTAAATGTTGGTCAACTGGCGGCGATCGGCATCTTCGACCATCAGGCAGTCCCAAGAGTTCTGAGTCACCTGCAAAGCCCCATTGACCAGGGCGGCGCCGACAAAGAAACTGAAGGCCAGGCGCTGATCGACCAGCGAAGCGGCGCACCAGATGACACAAGGCAGGCACCAGGCCACAAAATCAAAGATGGCGGTGGTCAGCCGTCGGCCCAGTTTGTCGGTGACGACTCCGCCCAACAGCCCGAAAAAGACCTGGGACAACATCCCCAGGCTGGTGACCAGGCCCAATTGACGATCCGACACCCCAAGACTGAGCATATAGACCGACGCATAGGGCAGACACAGACTCATCGACAGGCCCCACAGGGGCTCGGTGTAAACACAGACCCTAGGGTTGCCCCGAAGCCCCAAGGCAGTGCCTACTAGTTGATTGGCCATACTGTCCCCCTCATGCAAATCCTGGTCGATCAATCCTTTGCTTGTGCCACAATAGTGGCGATGATCACCTCGCCGAATGACGTTGCGCAATGTCGCGAAACCATGCTGATCAAGGATATTAAAGTAGCTGCCCGCCAGGCGTTGCGAGCCAATCTAGCAATGTGCGCCGTGGTGGCGCTGATCATTTCGACCCTGGTCTTTTCCGCGATGACACCATCAGCCACGGCCACCAGCAGCTATGACTTACTCCGCAGCTTGTTTGCCAGTTGGCGCTGGTCGACCGGCGAGCAGATGCTCACCGGTCTCGCTGCCACCGTCAAGCAGATTCAAAGTGCCACATCCATCGGCAGTGATTCCAGTCAAGGGGTGATTTCTAGCCTCTACGGATCCGCCAAAGATCAGGGCGGTCTGATCAACGCTTTAGTTGAGGCAATCAACCACTGGCTCTTCCGCGGTGGCTTGTCAGCTTCACTGATCGCCGTCGGCATCATCGTGACGACAATCGCCGCTTTTCTGTTATTGCAGTCACCGATTCGGGTGTCCGGCGCTCGTTTCTTCCTCGAAACCCGTCTCTATCCGGGCACTTCTCTGACCCGCCTACTGTTCATCTTCCGGCACCGCAAGACCCTGGCAATCGCCAAGGCCACTTGCTACCACCTGCTTTGGCTGATCATCTGGCTGCCGACAGTGGTGATGGTGCCAGTCAAGTACTACTCCTACTGGCTGTTCGATCTGATCATGGCAGAAAGCCCCAACACCAGCCCGCAAGCGGCGCTGCGGCTCAGCCAGGAGATGATGAAGGGGCAGCGCTGGCGGGCCTTTCGTCTCGATATGAGTTTCCTGCCTTGGTACTTCCTTGGGCTATTGACGTTTGGCATTGTCACCTACTTCTACGCCTCGCCCTATCACAGCCTGGCTCAAGCCGAGTTCTATGCCAGGCGGCGCCAACTGTATTTTGCTAATGCCCACCCACGGGTCGTTTTCCTGACCGACCCCTATCTACTGTCCACCCCCACAGTGGCCGGGCTCTTGCGTGATGGTGTCGATCCGCTGGCCATCGAGCCGGTCGCGCCCCATTCAAAAACGCTCTTGGCGGAGGGGTTCCGCGCCGATAATCTTCCGCTGAATTCCTACCCCGATGCCGACGCCCTGCGCACTCGGGAGCATCTTGATTATCGCCGGTCTTACTCGTTGCTGAATCTACTCCTGCTCTTCTTCTGCTTCTCCATGATTGGTTGGCTCTACGAATCAATCTCCTCCATCGCTTACGTCGGCCACTTCGTCAACCGGGGCACGCTCTGGGGCCCCTGGTTGCCCGTTTACGGTTGCGGCGGTGTCGCCGCGCTGATCCTATTGCGCCGCTGGCGAGATCGACCAGGGTTGATCTTTGCTCTGTCGATGCTGGTCTGCGGCATCATCGAATATGTCGGCGCCACGGTTCTCTGGGAGTTATTTGGCTTGAAGTATTGGGATTATCAGGGTTATTTCTTCAATATCCAGGGCCGAGTCTGCCTCGAAGGCCTGTTAGTCTTCGGTTTGGGTTGCTGTGCCGTGGTGTATTTCTTAGCACCGTTGCTCGACGCCTTACTCAATCACCTTCCCTGGACCATCAGAATGACGTTCGCTGCCATACTGACCGCAGGGTTCTTGATTGACTGCGGTTTCAGTTTCGCCCGACCGCGCACTGGTGAGGGCTTGACCACCGGCGACTGAAACGGCGTTTCCGAGCGCTACGGATTGCCGATCTAAGAGCGATTGAAGATGATGGTTTTGCTCTTGAGAGAAATCTTGACCACAGACCAGCCGTAGCCCACGAGCTCCTTCTTATAGGTAAGCAGGCTATGGTCGATCTCGAACCCAAGGATGGTGGAGGCGTCATCGAAGGTCATAGTGAGCGATTCAGAAGTTTGATCGCTGATGTGCTGCCAGAGGGGCTCATACTTACTCACTGACTCATCCTATGCCTGAGGTCGCGCAGCGACCATGATAGCTGGTGAGAATAATCTGCCCAAAGCTAACGCTGAGCTCAGAAATCCTCAGACTCGAAGCCAGCGACTCCACCGCAGGCAGCGACTGAGAGCCTAAAAGTGCACTGATGCCTGGTACAACGACCTTGACCTTCGAGCGAAGCGAGATATGGTGGCCACTGATGAGGAGTGACTTCGCTGGAAGCCCTCGCAGGATCATCGGAGTTCGGCGAAATGGCTGGTGGTATCGATGAACTTCGAAAAGCGGCAGTCCAGGCCAGTATACGGCGTCAGTCGAGGATGGTTGAATACATGACGGCGGCGCAGTGACAAGGCGGCGACCCGCATGTTGGACAGTCATACCCTTGCTTCGTTGAGTCCTCTGCCCAATAGTCATCTATCGTCGCAAACGGGGTGAAGTTGGCGCGTTCCAGGATGCCACCGATGTTGATGGTGTCCCCGCTTCGCCATGCCACAGAGTAGACAGCTTGCACACCTCGGCGCCGAAACTCAATCAGGCAGGCCCGACAGATCGCGGTCCCGATACCCCGGCCTTGCTGATCATGCTTGACAGCGACGGTCTTTATGACCCCAATGACTGCAGCATGACGCAAATGGCGCGGCGCTGAAGCGCGAATGACGCGTTCGGCGCTGGGCCAGTCTTGGATCATGCAATAGGCGAAGCCAACGATCCTCCCGTCGATCTCAGCGACCTTGATGAACTGGTCATCCGCATGGTCCGAGGCAGACGCGGTCTCATCATCAAAGTACCCTTGCCCCAGCTCCTGATCGGCGATCCGCAGCAACGCCAAACGGTCCTCTGAACCCCGATCCCTCACCGTCAAGGACGAGTTGACCGGCCAAAAAACGTACCTCCCCGATGTAATCGAATCGTTCGCCGAGTCGTAGCCCGACACAGGCCATCAAGGTGATGATCAAGGCTGACACGTAGAAAGAAGTTACCCACGCCTTGATCGAGTGGATCGGCGGCCGAGTAAACCCCGTGAATGTAGCCAGTGTTGGACAATTCGCCGCTCAGACTCCACTCGCGTCCATCCATGATCGTTGAGCCTTCAATGTGATGACCGCGTTGCTTAAGTGTGGCTGGCGCGGCGACCATCATGCGCTGACCATTGATCACATCCTCGTACTTGCTGATGTATTCCCCGGCGACCGGATACTTTCGCTGCAGAAGCCATTCTTTGATGCGGCGGGTCAGGAAGAAGACAACGCTGACGATAAAGCCGCCGAGCAGGCCGATAATGACATTCTCCCACGCGATACCCAGAAATGAATCGATCACGGTGTCCCCCTGCTTCGGACAATACACCATGTCTCTCGACCGCCAAAGAGCCCTCTATTGCGGGTGAGCTTGGCCTGGAGGTCTTGGTTCTTGACATTTGCGCCGCGTGGCGATCCATGATTCTAGGTCCTCGATAGCAAACCAGAGGTGTTTGCCGAACCGCTGAGCGACCGGCTTTCTCCACGGGTGCGCCAGTCCTAGATCGTGTCCACCAGCACACTCATCAACGCCGACAGTTCGTCGATTGGGGTGTCATGGGGGTGTCATGCGCGGTCTCTGGTGTCGCTGGGGCGGAGTCGATAGTCGCACCAGGCGGCGAGTAGCTGGGCACGGGTTCCACCCGGATGTTGCTGGTGCCAGGCGCGGGTGAACCGGTTGTACTCGAACTGTTCACCGATATCCTGCTCGGGTTGGTTTCTGGTCGTGTTCCAGTGGTCGAGGGCATCCTGCATCGTTTGTGTCCCGTCAGTGGTGGCAAAGAAGGCACGCATAACCGCGTCGAAATGAAACCCTGGCCCAACCTGGGCGACCATCCACCCCCGGATGATCTGGCTGCATCGTTGGCCTTTCGGGATCACTGTGTCCGCCGAAAGCGCTCCGCTGAGTTGCACTGAACTGCTTGTTTTCGTGGGTGTTGGTTCGGCGAATGGCCTATCTTCCAGTTTGGCTTCGATCCTGGCGGCGAGGAGTTGCTTGCTGCCGGTTGCCCGGATGCCGAGATGTCGGGCGAAGGCTTGCAGTTCGTTTTGTCGCCAGTACCAGCGACGAAACTCCCCAGCCGACAAGGCAGGGGTGGGGACGGGCCGGTCGGTCGGTAACTGTTCTGACACGACCTGGATTGTAGTCGATTCGGAATCTAGTCGATCCTGATCGCCCATCGGACCTTGTCCGACACCAACTCGCGCTCAATCACCAAGCGAATGCCGTCAATGCCGGTGCCGACAGCGACACCACCCAATACATCTGCGATGTCGCAGGTTCAAACATCGAACCTCTGGTCGGGTTGACAGGATTTGAACCTGCGACCCTTGGCGGATTTGCCGTCGTTTTGGACGGTTCGGGTTGACCCCGGTCGTCTTCCGTTTCCTGGGATGACTAGGGAGAACTACTGATCTGCGGTTCCTATTGTATCGGGTTGGTTGGGGTTGGGTGTGGTCGATTGTGCTGGGATTTTGCTGGCGTCGGAGACTTGCTCGTCGGCTCTGTCAATCTCAGCCACCCACGCCTCGACAGCAGAGACCGCCTGCTCCAGCGTCAGGGTGATGCCGAGGGATTCGGCCAGTGGCGGATAGGCCAGCCGCCAAAAGCTGTTGATGTGGAACGCGGGTAGCCAGCGCCGTGCCGTCCGGCCAAGCTGGATGGCTTCGGCGGCACGGTAGGAGAAGATGTCCACACAGGCGGCCTTGAGCGCGGCGGAGGGTCGGCCAGGGTAGATGCTCTCCTTGATCAGCAGGAGGTCGAGGATGTCGTGAACTCGCTGGTTCTCGTAATCCTCTTCGTCTGGGTCAGATGCGGCGTGGAGTTTCTGGGCGATCTGGTAATCCCAGGCCACACCCAGCAACTCATCGGGCATCTCCAGGCCGAAGAAGCCAATGCTTGGCGAGGGAACCGGGCGAACCTGCTCTGCCATCGCGCCCTCGGGGAACGACACCTCGACCTGGACACGCCGCCACACCTGTCCTTTGGTGGTCAGACGGACCCAGAATCGACGCGGTTTGACGAGCTTAGGCGCGTCGATGACTTCGATCTCAGTGCGAACCAACTCGAACGGACCCCATGGTTGAGCCAGCGCCTCATCAAGTCGCTCCTCGAAGTCAGCCAGGGTGCCGCGAAAGAGGGTATCCACATCACTGGTCGTCCGAGCCTGTAAACCAAGCTGAAACTCGATATAGACACCGCCCTTGACCAGGAACAGTGGGTTCTCGTCGGCGGCCAGGGCCCGCTGTAGCGCGGCCACGACAACCGTGGAGGCGACAAGCCAACCAAGCCGCTGAGCACCAACACCGGTCTGCTTCTGGGCATCACTGAGCCACCTGTCCATCGCCTGCACACTGGGAACCGGACGCTTCTTGTCGGGCAAATCAAAGACGGTCATCGTCACTCCTGCCTCAACTCGCGGCGCTGTCGCTCACTTGTCGCCACATCGATTCGCCCCTCACGACGAGCCTGATCGATCGCTTGGAGCACGAGGTCAGGCCGCACATGCGTCTCAATACACTGGTCGATAGCTGTCGCCACGGTCACGGTTGGTATTCGCTCCCACCAGCTGATCTGTTCGTCGGTAAGGTTTTGGTAATGGACCACAAGCGTCGGTGGTGTGTCGTTGCGCCGTAGGAGCCGTTTCTTGGGGATCGTGACGTGAGTCTTGTCCGGGTTCACGTTGGCCAGCTCGTACACGGCCAAGGCTGTCTCATGGGAGAGCGCGGCGCGAGGATCGCGAGTCCAGAGCACAGCCTCCATCAGATGATCGTTGCCGGACACTGGCCATTCAGGGAATCGGTACAGTCCGTGAGACACTCGCTCCAGTCCGCCGCGTGCGGCCAGTTTCCCCAGCTCGACCACGGGTATACCCAGTTCGTGAGCGTTGAGCGCCGTCACGTAGCCGTACTGCTCCACAGCGACGTCCCAAAGCTCATCTCGACGACTCATGCCAAAACACTACCACTATCGGTAAACATTTGGCAGATCTTGGGCGAGTGTCGGGGGTGTCCGATCATGTCACAGACGATTTCGATGTCTACTTGACCTGGAGACTAGCCAGGCTGGCGGGTCAACCACGCCCAACTGCTGCTTCAACAACGCCACCCTGGCTCGGAATACGCTCGTTGACACCCCGTTATTGAAACCAACCCGCTCAGCCAACACGGTCGACTTCAACCCCGGGTTCACCCGCAACAACCGGGTCAACTCAGGCACGAACGAGTCAACCATCGACCCCACCGGCTCCCGGTGATAAACCGGCGGGTCAACGGCCGCCAACGCTCTCGCCACCGTGTGACGAGACACCCCCAACGCCCTGGCGATCTCACGCCCGGACTGATGCTCCAACCTCGACAACCGTCGAATCTCTGCCCAATCATTCACAGTAATCACTCCCTCAATCTGATACGGAGTGGCTCACTTTTCAACCGTCAAAACTGGCCCACAATTGGATCGTCATTGACACCTGGCGGGCGCGGTAATAGGACTTCCGGGCCAGTTGTTTGATGAACAGGTCGCAGCGGGCACTCCAATCAGCGCCGACAACTCGTCGATGCCGATCATCGGCGTCAATCCGGTCGTGGGATTCTGGCCCGAAGCAGAAGTCATGAACCACAGGTGCGCTGCTACTCCCAAACGGTCAGAGGCTGGCTACCTCTGAGAAACCGGGGTCAACCGCCGCCGTCCGATGGCGACGGTCTCTGACCGGAAAGGTTGCCAAGTGCTCGGCGACAGGTGGGCAGGGACGGCATGTCGATACCGTACGCGACTTTCAATGTGCTCCGCGCTACGCGCTTCAACATTCTTCAATCGGCTCGCCCATTCGAGCAAGCTCGATGGGACTCGCCTCAATCGAATGTGCTGGGTTTGTGCTGGACTCCACACTTTCTTGGTTCCTTCTTTTGACCAAGAAACGGCCTCCGACTAGGGTAAACAACCCACCTAACCGTCGGGTTGACAGGATTTGAACCTGCGACCCCTTGACCCCCAGTCAAGTGCGCTACCAAGCTGCGCCACAACCCGATGCCGGCTCCGCCGACAGCTGATCAACCATCGCTGACCAAGCGTTGGGAGTCTACTACACATCCGAGCATCAGGCATATCGTGAGACATCGACCCGGCGGCGCAGACAATTTGACACGATGCATGCCTGCAAACGACATGCATCGACTTCTGCCCTGGCGCCTGCGTCACCCTGAGTGAGCTAGTCCTCCCGTCGGCGCCTCAGACCAAACGACCGATGGCCGATTCTCGATCGCCGGCGATGAGGTCAATGATCGGTAGCTCAATCATGGTGTAGGCCCCTGGGATCTGCTTGAGCGAGGCTCTGGCGGCCGCCACCATGACTTGCGAGGTCAGGGCTGGGTTGTTGATTCGCATCGAGAACTCCAAGAGCTGGTTATGGGTCTGGCCAGAGACACCCTTGCGAGTCATCTCCACCCCATGGCCGACATCGATCACTTGGGCCAAATCGTCAATCGCCTGAACGTGGGTCTCATCGCTGGCGAAATAGGGATCAGCTTTGATCGCAGCGGTCACCTTCGCCAAGTCTGCTCCCTCGGCCAACTCGACATAGACCATCCGGCGATGAACGCCCGTGCCCAGAGGAATGGTGACACTGAGGGCATCCTTGACTCCGTCGATCGCCTTGACCGCCACCGAATGACCCATGCTCATTCCCGGTCCAAAGTTGGTGTAAGTCAGGCCCCGTGGCACAATCGCCTCCATCAAAGCCCGCACCATCGAATCGCTGCCCGGATCCCAACCGGCCGCCAGCACAGCCACTCGTCCCGATGCCGTCGCTGCCTGGTTGAGCTGGCGACGCAAGTCGACGATCGAACCATGGATGTCGAATGAGTCCACCGTGTTGATGCCCATCGCCAGGTACTTCTCGGCGGCGTCTTGAACACTGCGCGTCGGCAGACACAGCAGTGCCACGTCAACCTCTCCCAGTTCCTTGATGTCGCTCACCTGTCGCACAGCCAGCTCAGGGTCGATCTGCCGGCGCACCACACCAAGCAACTCCATGTCTGGAGCGGCGTTGACTGCCTCAACCGCGAACTGACCGACATGGCCATAACCGACCACTGCCACTTTGATGGAACCCATTGCAACTCCTTCAACAAACAAGGCCTCGAGTGCGCGACGCACTCAAGTCACCAAGGACTTTAGTACGCCTGATCAAGCGATCCGACACCATTCATGAATCAACGATATCTTTTTTCGGAATAACTGCCGTTTCTCCCGATCTCTTGGCGTCATCGGTCAACGGATCGGCGCCGACACCTGCCACCAGTGCCAAGACAGCCGTCCCATAATTGGCCAGCTTGGCCTGACCCAAGCCACTGATGCCGCTCAGTTCAGCCATCGAGGCCGGTCGGTCAATGGCGATGGCCCGCAGGGTCTTGTCATGAAAGACGACATAGGGCGGCACAGACCGCTGCTTGGCCTCTTGACTGCGCCAAGCCCGCAGCGCCTCAAAAATGATCAGCTCATCAGCAGACAAGTCGCCACCATCCGAAGTGGTCTGCCGCGATCGGCTGCGGGTCAAGCCTGCCTGTGACCCATGTGATCGGTTGATCGGCCCTGCCTCAAGGTCGGCCATCTTCGTCGGCTTGTTGGACCGTACCACTGATGCTTTGGCCGATATCTGGCGCATGATGACCGCCGCATCGCCGCGCATCACTGACCAGCCATGATCGGTGACACTGAAGGTGGAGTGAGCTGGTGACAGCGACAACGCCCCTGTGGCCAACAACTGTCGCGCCACTGCTCGCCATTGCAGCGCGGACAAGTCACGTCCGATGCCAAAGGTGCTCAACTGATCGTGACTCCACTGTTCAACCCGGGGCGTGGCTTGACCCTGCAAGATGTCGATGATTTGTCCGGCGCCAAATTGCTGATGACACTGTCGATCAAGGCGAACGACCGTTGATAGGAACTGACTGGCCGCCCGGCTGGCATCCCAGGTCGCCGGCGGGATCAAACAATTGTCACAGTTGCCGCAGGGCGTCGACTCTTCGCCGAAATAACCCAACAGGTCGACGCGGCGACAGCCGACCGTTTCACACAAGGCCAGCATGGCGTCAAGATGAGCCGACAATTGTCGACGGTGCTGGAGATCGCCAGCCGATTCGGCGATCATCCGGCGTTGCTGGACGACATCGTTCAACCCGTAGACCATCCAGGCATCGGCCGCCAACCCATCACGGCCAGCCCGTCCGGTCTCCTGGTAATAACCTTCAATCGACTTGGGCAGATCGGCATGGGCGACAAACCGCACATCAGGCTTATCGATACCCATGCCGAAAGCGATCGTCGCCACCACCACCAAGCCGTCCTCGACAAGGAAGCGTCGCTGGACATCGTGGCGGCGCTGCGCCTCCATGCCGGCGTGATAAGCCAGCGCTGGAATACCAGCAGTAGTCAGTTGGTTGGCGATCTTCTCGGTGGAGGCTCGTGACAGGGCATAAACAATGCCGGCTTGTCCCGGATGCTCCTGACGGATGAAGCCAGTCAACTGATCAATCAGCTTGACCCTAGGCTCGATCCGATAGGCGATGTTCGGCCGATCGAACGAATCAACGAACAGCTTGGCCTGGCCCAAGTGCAGGCGGCCGATGATCTCTCGCTTGGTGGCGGCCGTCGCCGTGGCGGTCAAGGCGATACGCGGCACCGTCGGCCAAAGGTCGGCCAACTTGGACAACCCCAGGTAGTCGGGCCGAAAGTCGTGCCCCCAGGCAGCGACACAGTGTGCCTCGTCAATGGCGAACAAGGCCAGCTTGATCGATTGGAGCAGCTCGATAGTGCCCGACATCAGCAAACGCTCTGGCGCCACGTACAGCAGCTCCAGGCGACCAGCCCGCAGGTCAGCGATAACCTGGCGACTTTGATCGGCGCTCTGGGTCGAGTTGAGGAAGCCAGCCCTGATTCCGACCGCAAGTAACGCCGACACCTGATCTTGCATCAAGGCGATCAAGGGTGAGACCACCACCGCTACCCCATCGCGCAGCAGCGCTGGGATCTGATAACACAGTGACTTGCCACCGCCAGTCGGCATTAGAACAACGGCGTCACCGCCCGTGACGAGTTGGTCGATGATCGCTGCTTGCTGACCGCGAAAACTTCTGTAGCCGAAGACCTGACGCAGGGCTTCAAGGGCTGACTCATAGAGAACTGGCACTGGCTAGCTGGTCCAAGCCATCCACAGCTTGGCGTATTCTCCGCCCAGCGCCAACAATTCGTCATGACTGCCCAGCTCGGCGATCCGACCATCAATCACCACCGCGATGCGATCAGCGTCGTGGGCCGTGTGCAGTCGATGGGCGATCGCCACCACCGTGCGCCCACCCAACAACGATGACATCGAGCCTTCAACCTCACGGGCGGTCGTCGGATCAATCAAACTGGTAGCCTCGTCGAGCACCAGGGTGTGCGGGTCGGCGATCACCAATCGGGCCAGCGCCACCTGTTGGGCCTGTCCAGGAGTCAGGGCCGTCCGCCCTGAGCCGATCATCGTGTCCAATCCGTCAGGCATGCGCGACACCCAGCCATCGGCTTCAACCGCCGTCAAAGCCTGCCACACTGCCTCATCACTGGTGGCGTCCTCCCTTGCCAGGATGACGTTGTCCCTGATGGTGCCGACAAAGACATGGTGCTCCTGGGTGACCAAAGCCACCTCAGTGCGCAATTGTTGCAATGGCAGTGTCATCACATCGACGCCTCCGACCTCGACCACACCTTGCCTGGGCGCGTTGATACCGGCCAGCAGGCGACCCAGGGTTGATTTGCCCGAGCCAGACGGCCCGACCACCGCCAGTCGTTCTCCCGGACGCAGGTCCAGGCTGACGTCATGCAAGACGTCCCGGCCAGGGCGATAAGCGAAAGTTAAATCCCGACCGACCAAGTGCTGATCGGCAGGACGCTGATCGCTGGTCTGCCGATCCGCTGGCACCGCCGCAATACCCAGCAGACGCGAGGTTGATGACACGCCTATTTGCATCTGGTTGACGGTCATAATGATGCGATCAATCGGGCCGTTCATCTGCTGCAGGTAAACCGTCGCCGCGGTGATCTGTCCCAAAGTCACCCAGCCCTGGCTGTAACCGATGAAGCCCATGATCGCCACCGCCGCCATCGGCAATTGCCCGGCCAAACCCTGCCAGGTGAACAGCTTGGCCCGCAACGCCATGGTGTAGCGCTCCATTTGCGAAGCCGACTCAATGTCATTGTCAGTCAGGTCAAGGCGACGTCGCCCCAAGCCAAGTGCCTCCACCGATCTAGCGCCTTCAACAGTCTCAGTCAATGAGGTGTTCAACCGCGAATAGGCAGCCCCTTCAGTGATGTAACCAGCCGGTGCGACCCGCAAATAGTCGCGCACCGCCCAGGTCATTACTGCCAAAGTCAGCACCAAGGGCAGGGCCAGCCACCAAGAGTTGACGAAGATGCCGATCAAAGTGACCACCAAGCTGACCACGCCGATGACGAAGGTCGGCATCGCCCAACGCACCATCGCCCCCATGTTGCCGACATCCCGTGTGACGCGGGTGACCAGATCACCGGTCGAGGCTGTCTCCACCTTGGACAGGGGCAATTTGAGCACTGCCCGAATGACATATTCCCGCCCGGCGGCGACCATCCCCTGGCCGAAAATCGCCGCCAAACGACGGGCCAAGAAGGTGAGGATGCCTTGAACCAGCATCAAACCGAGGACCACAGCGCATAAGCCGGTGACCCAAGCCATCAATTGGTCGCCACTGTGGCCGGCGGCCACACGGTCGATCATCGAGCCCAACAACTGCGGCATGATCGCCCCGGTGATGGCCGCCAAACAGTTGGCCACAATCAGGCCGAAAGCCAGCCAGTGTCGCTCCTTGATCATCCGGCCAATGAACCGGCTGACGGTCGAATTCTCGGCGATCGGCAGGCCACGTTTGGGATGACGCGACGCTTGGTATCCCGCGGCAGCCAGACTGGCTCGTCGGCGATGCCTACTGGTGAAACCCTTGAGCAAGGGCCAGAAGCGCAGTGCGGGCGCCGCCAGCAGCTCCTGCGGCAGGGCGTCGGCCTGGTCGGGACCATCCACCCAGGTTTGGGCGGATCCTTCGAACAGGGCATCGCCTTGGACAAGCTCTTGTTGATTCATCGACGCTCACCGGCCAAATGGTCAGCCGTGGAATCGGCAGCAGTTGGCGAGGCCGACGCGGCATCGCCACCACCAGCGGTCGCCTGACTGTCATCACGGACGACAACCGCCCGATAAGGCGGACAATTCGCCATCAGGTCCGCATGAGAGCCGCTGGCCAGGACCTGACCGTCGACCAAGAAGGCGATGGCGTCAGCTTGGCGCAGCCACAGCGGCGACACCGTCGTCATGATGGTGGTCCGACCACTCCGGAAATCCGGCAGACGCTCGGCAATCCTCGCCTCCGTGTGAGCATCGACCGCCGATGTAGGCTCCACCAGGACCAACACTTCCGGATCCAACAACAACGATCGAGCCAGGACCATGCGCTGACGTTGCCCACCGGACAGACCCCGCCCACGTTCATCAATCCGGCCCTGCCAGCCGTCGGCGAAAGCGTCCCAGACATCTTCAGCCGAAGCTGCCCAAAGGGCCTGCTCGGCTTGATCACGGCTGTGACTGTGCAAAGGGTCGATCAATGACTGTAAAGTGCCAGCGAAGACCACCGCCCCAGCGTCGCTGACTTGGATTCGGCGACGAACCTCGGGCAAGGGGATTTGGGCAATGTCGACACCATCGAGCGTCACTCCCCAATCCCCTGCCGCCAAGGTCTCATCTTGACGCACCTGCTGGGCTCGGGCCGCGGCTCGCTTCTGCCACTCCTGCTTTTCAGCAGAGCCCTTCAACTCCCTGGACACCCCCAAATCGACGCGCTCGATGTCGGCTGGCAGGTAACGACCGAGTCGATCAGCCAGGGCCGCCGAGTCATCTGGCACAGCCGAGACAATGATGGTCAACTGCCCTGGGTCCGCCACGAAGCCGGAAGGATGATCAATCAATTGCCCCTCGGCCACCACCGCCGCCGAGCTTTGTGCCGGCCAGGGTGGCTCCTGGGACAACAAGCCGATGGTCTTCTCGGCGGACACCAGCGATGCTGTCCATTTTTGAAAGGCGTCAAAGAATGTCTGGACTGGACGTTGCAAGAACATGGCGTAACCAAAAAAGCCGACCATTTCGCCAATGGTCAAATGCCCCAGCTGCACCTCGCGCAAACCCAACCAGGTCAAGCCGACCAGCAACGCCCCATTGGTGACAGTGCCCATGGCATCGACCACGGCCCACCATGAGCCGGTGCGGACACCAGCCTGACGCACCGATTGAGATTGTCTGGCGTAGTTGTCACCAAAGGTGCGCTCACCACCGACGCCACGCAGAATCCGCAAACCGGAAACAATGTCGACGGCCATACCGGTCAATTTGCTCGACCGCTCGCGCTCGACCATCTGGGCCCGCTGCAAGGGCCGCAATGCCGGTGTGGTCAAGATGACGATCAAAGGCGTGGCGATCAGCATCACCAAACCGAGCATGACGTGTTCGCGCAAGACGATGACCGACACCAGCAAAAATGACAAGAAAGCCGCTAACACCCGCCCGAAACTCTCGGCGATGGCGCCGAAAGCATCGGCGTCAGAAGAGGCCACTGACAGCATTTCGCCGGCTGGAACGCGGCGGGTGACGACATGCGACATCTGAGTCACTTTGCGAGCCACCAGCTTGGTGACTCGGAACATCGACACTAGCCACGACGACACCGAGATATTGGAAGCGGCGGTGTTGGCAGCCACGCCGACAACGATGATCGCCACCATCACCAAAGTCCAGCGCCAGGTCACCGACCAATTGCCAGCGATGATGCCCTGATCGATCACCATGGTCAGGATCCGTGGATTGAGACTGCCAGGCAGCCACCAGACACTGATCAGAATGGTAGTGATGGCAATCAATCCCTTTTGCTGCCAGAGCAGCCAGAGCACGAAACGCAAGGGGCTGCGAGTATCTGGCACTTCCTCATCCGGACGGGCCGCAGCGGTGGCCCCAGTCGAGGTCACCTGTGTATAGGCATGGATGTCAGGAGGAAAAAGTTTCATGATTTCTAACCGGAGTAGACAAACGACTCTCCATATTAATGGACCAACAGGCCCTTTCACCGGTTGATAGTGGACGGGTCTTGGTTGTTACGAAAGTTTCAGACCGAGCGAAGCTGTCACTGGCACTGATCAGCCGCCGACTTGCCTTCAGGCACCTCGTTTGGCCCGAGGTTTGACTGAGATGTGGATCGGCGTGCCGACAAAACCAATCTCCTCGCGCAAGCGCCGCTCAATAAAGCGGACATACTGCGGATCGAGATTGCCGGTGGTGAACAGGACAAAGGTCGGTGGCGCCGATTGTGGCTGGGTGCCAAAGAGGATCCGCGGCTGCTTGCCGCCGCGCACCGGGTGGGGGTGCGCGGCCGAGATCAGGCCGAGCAGGGCATTCAAACGCCCGGTCGAAACCCTGGTCTCCCAACCCTGGAGGGCGGTTTCAATGGCGCCGCTCAAACGAGAAGTGTTCCGCCCGGTCAAGGCACTGAGATTGATCGATGGCGCCCAAGCCAGGTGTGGCAGATCCCGCTCAATCTCTCGATCGAGATAACGCCGCCGCTCCTCATCGACCAGATCCCATTTGTTGAAGACTATGACCATTGCCCGACCAGCCTCTTCAACCATCGACAAGATGCGCAGATCCTGCTCGCTGACCGGCTGACTGGCATCAATCACCACCAGAGCGACTTCGGCACGCTCAATAGCGCTTTGGGTGCGCAACCAGGCGTAATACTCGTGGCCGGAAGCCTCTTTGACCCGCTTGCGGATGCCAGCTGTGTCGATCAACTGATATGTCTCATCGCCAATCGTGACAATCTCATCGACTGGATCAACCGTCGTTCCGGCGACATTGTCGACCACCGAGCGGACCTGACCAGCCAGACGGTTGAGCAACGAGGATTTGCCCACGTTGGGTTTGCCGACGATCGCCACTCGCCTGGGACCGGCTGGCAGCTCAACCTGCTGGTCATCCGGAGGCATCAAGGCCACCACCGCGTCGAGCAAATCACCAGATCCTCGACCATGCAAGGCCGACACCGGCCAAGGCTGGCCCAAACCCAATTGCCACAAGGCGGTGGCCTCGGACTCGCGCAGTTGATCATCGATCTTGTTAGCCGCCAAGACGACCGGCTTGCCGGAACGACGCAACACCTTGACGACCGCCTGATCCTCATCGGTCATGCCGACCATGGCGTCAACCACAAAAACCACCACATCGGCGGTCGAGACAGCCAACTCCGCCTGCTCGGCGATTTGCGCCGCCATCCCCTTGGCATCCGAAACCCAACCGCCGGTGTCGACCACCACGAAATCGCGACCATTCCAATCAGCGTCGTATGAAACTCGGTCGCGCGTCACGCCGGGGACATCCTGAACGACCGCCTCACGGCGGCCCAGGAAGCGATTGACCAAGGTCGACTTGCCGACATTCGGTCGGCCGACCACGGCGACGATCGGTTTCATTCGAGCCCTCCTAATTCTGCCCGGTCAGTCTACTGGCAAGCTGGGCATCGGTCCGACAACCCGAGCGGCCAGCAGTCATCCAACCGCCAAGCCACTTTTGTCCGATCAAGCCGCTGGTGACTGAATCCAACTACTGTCCCGCACCGGTGAGTGTTGGGTGCAAGTGTGAGATCGGGTTAGGTGAATCACCAGGCGGAGGAATCAGGCGGGTTGAACGCCCCTCAACCGACGACTCGCCGCGAGGCGCCGCACCCGGTCTTCAACCCAGTAACGAACATCCGACTCGGGCCACCAGCGCTCAGGACACCGACTGCTGAGCCTCACGCAGGATGTCGGCGCTGCCGTGTAGCGACGCCACTTCGTCGGCTGACAGGGTCGGTGTCAAAACGTGTGACACACCATGCTGACCCAGCACCACTGGCAAAGACAGGTAGGTGCCGTTGATGCCATAGGCGCCATCGAGCAAAGTCGAGCAAGTCATGATGGCCCGCTCATCACGGACAATCGCCTCGACGATGCGGGTGGCGGCCATGCCGATGCCATAGTAAGTGGCGCCTTTGCGAGAAATGATGTCATAGGCGGCGCTACGCACCTGTTGGGCAATGGTCTTGCGCATAGCCGAACCGAGATCGACGCCGAAGGCCTCAGCTGCCTCATCGATTCCCATGCCGGCGACGTTGACCAGACTCCAGGCCGGGAACTCCGAGTCGCCATGCTCGCCGAGCACATAACCATGGATGTTGCGGGCGTCGATGTTGTCAAGCTGGCAGGACAGGAGATATCGGAAGCGCGACGAATCAAGGACGGTGCCCGAGCCGATCACCCGATAGGCCGGGAAACCAGTCACCTGTTGCGCGACATAGGTCATGGCGTCGACCGGATTGGACACCACCAGCAAGACCGTCTCTGGCGAATAGGTCGCCACTTGAGCGGCCACCTCACGCATGATCGAGGCATTGCGTTGGATCAGATCAAGACGAGTCTCTCCCGGCTTCTGATTGGTGCCGGCGGTGACGATCACCAGGTCTGAATCAGCGGTGTCCTCGTAACCACCGGCTCGAATCGAAGACACCTTGGCGAAAGGCGCACCATGGGCGATGTCCATCGCCTCGCCCTCTGCCCGCGCCTGATTGGTGTCGACCAAAACCAAATCTGAAGCGACACCCCGCGACATCAGGGTGTAGGCGATGGTCGAACCAACGAAGCCCGCCCCAATGATTGAAATCTTGATGGCGGTGCGGCCGTCACGCAGATCACGCGGCACGACGATGCCGGAGGTGGCGGCCGGGGCAGAGATCGTTTGATCAGTGGCGGTTTCAGTCATTCATGGCTCCTTCATTGACGATGACGGGCGGCGAGCTGGTCAGATCGTCGCTTCCAAGAGCCGATGCACGGGACCCGCGTCGGCCCCATTGAGGGCTCAGTCTACCTGTTGTCGCAAGCCCAAGCTAACAACATCGCTAGTTTGCCCGCTCGATCGGCGATCAGCGGGCAAGGCCGGCCTGGTGGGCCAAATCCATGATCGCTGCCACCACCTGATCAATGGTCAAATCGGTGGAGTCAATCGTGACGACGCCATCGGCGGCCACGGTGAAGTTCACCAGCGTGGAATCAGCCCGATCCCGGTCGGCGATCTGAGCGACCAAGTTGTCGCTTGCAGACTCGGTTCCTTGCTCGGCTCCCCGCCGGGCCATCCGGACAGCCTCATCGGCGGTCAGCAGCACCCGTACCTGCGCCTTAGGTGCGACCACAGTGGTGATGTCTCGCCCCTCAACCACAAAGTTCCCATCGGCAATTATGGCCTGCTGGCGAACCACCATGTTGGCTCGGCACAGGGGATCAGTCGATAAGGCCTTGGTCCAAATGGCCACCTCAGGTCGACGAATCTGATCGGAGACGTCAACGCCATTGACTCGGACTCGCGGCGGCGCCGGATCAGTCGAAATCACCAAGTCCATCTCCTCGATGAACCGTTCCACGACTTTGGCATCATTCGGATCGACGTTTGCCGCAATGCAAGCCGCCGCTGCCGCCCGATACATCGCGCCGGTGTCGAGATAATGCGCTGACAGCAATTGAGCACAACGGCGGGCCGCGGTGGATTTACCAGAGCCGGATGGGCCATCGATAGCCACGGTGAACATGGACACCCTCTATTCTTCATAGGACGAATGAGTCGTCAGATGACGTGCATCAGACTTTGAGATTCCAGCCGTCATCGACCAGCGATTGCTCGACTTGGCTTTGTTGGTCAGCCAAGACAGCCAGCGACAGGTAGCCGACTTGCCGATGCTGATCATGTTCAATCGAAATGTCCTCGATATTAATACCCGCCCGACCGATGCTGGCGAACAGCCGGGACAAAGCCCCCGGTGAATCAGGAATCTCGACCACCACCAGTCGATAATCGGCCCTGGTCAAGCCGTGTTTGCCGGGCAATCGGGACACACCGGCTTGACCAGCACGGATGAAGGCCACCATATCGCCAAGGGCATCGAGATGGCTCAAAACCTGGTCGAGACGGTCGCGCAGCCGCCCCAGTTCACCGCTGATGGCCTGTCGGTTGCTGCTGATGATCTGCGACCACATCAACTCATCGGAAGCGGCCAAACGAGTGACATCACGCAGCCCCTGACCAGCCAATTGCAGATCAGCAGTCGGCAAATCAGTCAGATTGGCAGCCATCAACGATGCGACAATCTGAGGCAGATGTGATACCGCCGCCACCGCCTGATCGTGCCTCTCGACCGACATTTGCAAGACGGTCGCGCCGCAGGATCTCGCCAGTGCCACCACTAAATCTGTGGCCGACGTCTCAGCCTGATCGCCGGGAGTGACAGCCCAACTGCGTTCCACGAACAGATCCGGTCGGGCGGTCAGTG
>JAITVZ010000033.1 GCA_031285505.1 Propionibacteriaceae bacterium | reverse complement strand
CCAAACACTCAACCCAGTCTGGTCCAAACACTCAACCTAGTCTGGTTCAAACACTCAAACAAGCCTGAAAGTGCTAGGATCTGATGATGGCTCAAGGGTACCTGCCTAGATTGGTTGATCGGGTCCTGCCCGAACTGCTGGCCACGCTGCCGGCGATCAGTGTGGTGGGTCCGCGCGCTGCTGGTAAATCGACCTCCGCCCAGCGCCTGGCGGCCAGCGAAGTGAGTCTTGACCGAACAGACGACGCCGCCATCATGCGAGCCAACCCAGATGCAGTGCTGGCGCGACTGGCCCGCCCTGTCCTCATTGACGAATGGCAGGAGGTGCCTGAGGTCCTTGGCGCCGTCAAGCGAGCCGTGGACAACGACCCGGCGTCAGGGCAGTTCATGATGACCGGCAGCGTCCGGATCGGCCGGCGCTACACCTGGCCGGCGACGGGGAGAATCGTCCGTCAGCGGACCTACGGCTTGACCCAGGGTGAACTGCGACAGTCGCAGGCGCCCCTGTTCGTCGATCGGGTCAGATCAGGGGTCGAGCCTCTGCTGAACACGCCCCGCTCCGAGTTGACGGTCTTCGATTACCTGGAGATGGCCGCAGTCGGCGGGTTTCCCGATATGGCGCTCCATCGTCACTCCATGTCGGCCCGTAATCGTTGGCTCGGCGCCTACCTCCAGGAGATGAGAACCAACGATGTCAAGCTAGCCGGTACGCAGCCGGACTCCGGCAAGTTCGGCTCCTTTCTTGAGGCGATGGCGTTGAATTCGTCGCGCATCATCGATCAAGCCACTCTGCGCGATGAGGTCGGCATCTCCCAGAACACTGCGGCGACCTACGAGAAGCTACTGGAAGATGTCTTCTACTGCGAACGAGTTCCCGCTTGGCGTTCCAATCGCATCGATCGCCTGATCGCCCTGCCGAAACGCTACTTGCTCGACACCGGCCTGATGCTGTTCGTCATGGGACTGACGGCTGATGAAGCGGCGCATGACGCTCAGGCGTTAGGCGCGGTGTTGGACACCTTCGTGGCGGCTCAGTTGCGTCCCGAGTTGGCGATCCAAAGTCGGCCGGTCTCACTCCTGCACCTGCGCGATAAAGGTGGTCGTCACGAGATTGACCTGATCATTGAGTTTTCCAGGCATCGGGTGGTCGGCCTGGAGATTAAGGCGACCAACGCTCCCGGTCTTGAAGACGCCCGCCACCTCGTCTGGCTACGCGACCGCCTCGGCGACGACTTCATCGGTGGAGTGGTGCTGCACACCGGGCCGATGGCCTTCACCCTGACCGACAAGATCGTGGCCGCTCCACTGGCGGCGCTGTGGAGTTGACGGGGTGTCGAAGCGGTAGGGCCGACCCATCACGCCGCCACAGCCATGGTAATCTAATGGCATGATTGCAACCATGGATCGGTCAGGACGCATCGTCATCCCGACACAACTGCGGGAAGACCTGGGGCTGACACCAGGTGAGGTCAACATCACGGTTCGGGGGGCGCAAGTGGTCATTGAACAGGCCACATCCTCGCTACAGGAAGTGGACGGGCACCTGCTCCTACCGGCGGGAAGGCAATCTCTTCACGGCGACGAGCTGAGGGAGTTCCGCCTTGCCGACCAGCGTTGACCATTATCTGTTCGACACCAGCGCGGCAATCGCTTTCGTCGACGCCGACAATCCCTATCATCGCGGCATCTGGGAACTGGCCTCCTGTGTTCGGCGGGGTTTGAGTGGACACGCCAACTTCGAGTTCTTCTCGGTGCTCACCCGACTGCCGTTACCTAAACGCTTGGACCGCGCCGAGGCCATTCGTCTGATCCACTCAGAGTTCGCCGAGCCGCGCTTCCTGCCTGAGCAGGCCCAAGAGCCGCTCCTAGCCGAGTGTGCCGCCAAGGGCATTAGCGGCGGCATGATTTACGACGCACTCGTCGCCGCTTGCGCCCGCCACCACCAGGTCCCTCTTCTCACCTGCGACCTGCGAGCCGAGGAGACTTACCGGCTATTGGGCGTTGATTTTGTCAATGCGCCGATGGGGTAGCCGTGACAGAGGGGTTCAGCAATTCGGCTGTGATCCGTCGTCTGCCTGGAGGTGCGCTGACGTCAAATAGTCTCGCGGGCGGGGCGCGTCCAGTGACTCGCCAGCCCGAAACTGACGATGAACATTGCCCCTAGCCATCCCAAAGCGATAAGTGCCAGCACCAGTCTTAATCACCGGCAGGATGGAACTATTGGCGACTTCAAGTGGCCAGTAGCGAGTGAGGGGAATCATGTGGGCCAGCTGTAACCCTGGGCTGTTCATCTGCTTGCTGGTGAAGTGCCTTTGCCGGGCGGTATCGGGCCAAGCCATCACCCGCTCTTGGTGACGACTTCATCGGCAATGTGGTGATGTTCGCCCGGTCGATGTCTTTCATCCTGCCCACCAGCTCCGTCGCCAAATCCCCAGACATCCACCGCCACCCGGGTGTTGATCGGCCCGGATTCGCTGAGCCCGGCGGCCATGGCGGCGATCTGATCGGCGCTGGCGTGGAAGCCGTTCGGGCCCATGGAGATCACCTGGGCGATGGCCTGCGTCGGCAAGAGGCAGCCATATTCGATGATTTGATGCTCGACCAGCCGGAAATCGCTGAACTGTTGGCGCAGGCGGGATTCTTTGTCAGCTTCGATGCCCATCAGCGGCAGGCTTTGGCGCAGCTGATGCAAATGATCGGGGCGCGGGGTGACGACGATGGCCAGGCCGACGGGGCGCAAGACGCGCCCGATCTCAGCGGGGTGGCGCGGGGCGAAGATGTCCAGGGCGATGTCGATGGAATTGGTGGCCAGCGGCACGCCGGCCCACAGATCGGCACAGGCCACCGCCAAGCGTGGCCCACCGTGGGAAGACATGCCAGGCCAATCATCGGCGCAGGCCCCGGCCAAGCCTGGCTCCTCACCGGTGGATGGGTCATGCTTGGGCACCGGTCGGGCTTCGGGGGGCTGACCACTGGCCGTCAGTCGCGACGCGGCCCGCGCAGCCACCTTGACGGCGTTGGTGGAGGCGTCGACCAGGGCGCCGCGCCATCCAGGCAGTTGCCGCAACAGCTCGACCGAATAATAGCCACTGCCACCGCCGAGGTCGGCCAGCCAGGGCCTACTTTCTCCCGCTGATGGGCCGTTGTGGAACGTTGCTGTCTCCCAGCGGCGGATCAGCTCGGCGATGGTGGCGACTATCGGCTCAAACCAACCGGCGGCCAGAAAATCAGCTCGCGCCCGCACCATCGTCGCCGTGTCGCCAAGTGGGTGGCGGGCCCCGGTCATCAGTGACAAGTAGCCTTGTCGGGCCACGTCGAAGGAGTGCCGATTTAGGCAATGCCAGGAGCGGCCATCGGTCGTCGGAGTCAGCCTCGCTGCGCAGACCGGGCAGGTCCAGGGGGGGTTCGACATGGGTCCACCCTAGTGTCCCGCCTCGGCAATTGGCTGCTGGGCTGAGACCGGACCTGACCCCTCGCTGTGTTGTCGTTGGTTGACGGGTGCGCAACCCGCCTGGTTCCTCCGCCTTGCCAGCCACCACAGCCGGTTCAGGTTCGCAACGCAACGAACCAACGGCGCGAGGCATTAGATGCTGCCTGGTGGATGTGTTATCCATGGCGCTGCTGGGTGTTGCTGGGCAGGAACGAATGCACACAGTCGAACCTCACTGCAGCAACATGGACAAGCCTGCGAGGCGAATACCGTGACGGCCGCCAGAGGCGAAGCCCGCTGGCATCACACCTGCGGCAGAGCCCGTATCGCGCCACCTATGCCCCCTGTCTGATCTTCGTTAGCACAGCCCTGTGCATATAGCATGGCAGCAAAAATATGCCATATACTCACCGCAACGGGGCCAATTCGGGTGGGGCAGCAGCCAATGAAGACCAGGCTGACATGCTGTGCCGATGGGCTCCGCCGCAACCCCGCATTGAAGCCTCGGTGCGGGTCCATCAGGCCGGTCGAGCCGGTCAATTGATCGAAGGAGATCAGATGCGCACACCAACCGATTGGCGCCCGCCGCGACTCCGGAGCGTGGTCATCGCCAGCGCTGCCGCTTTGGCTTTGTCGCTGGTCGGCACGTCCACGGCCTGGGCTGGCACCACCTTGGAGATCGACGCTCTCGAAGCCGCCAACAACGACCTGTCGCGCTTGGCCGCCACGGAAGGCATGGTTCTGCTGGAGAACCACGACTCGGTGCTGCCTGTGCCCAAGGGCAATCTGGCGGTCTTCGGTGTCGGCGCCTACACCACCGTCAAGGGTGGCACCGGCTCTGGCGAGGTCAATCAGCGTGCTCAATTGGATGACTACAACATCCTGACCGGTCTGACCGAAGCTGGCTACACCATCACCACCAACCCGGATTACCTGGCGGCCGACAAGGCGGCCTTCGAGAACGATGAGTGTGTCTCGCCAGAGAGTTTCTTCTCGGTGGCCTACACCTATGCCCTCTGCGAGCAGCCGCTGACCGACGCCTGGCTCGCGCCGACAGCCCCGACCAGTGAGGCCGTCTTCGTCGTCACCCGTAATGCAGGTGAGGCCTTCGACCGTTCTTCCGGCAAGAACGACTACTTGCTCGGCGATGTCGAGCGGGCCAACATTGAGCGCATCGCCGCCGCGTACGATCACTTCAGCGTCATTTTGAACGTCGGCGGAGTGGTCGACACTGAGTTCTTCAATCAAGTCAACGAGGCGGTCACTGGCCCCGATGGCTCGCAGGGGATCGATGGCCTGTTGCTGATGAGCCAAGCCGGTCAGCAATCTGGCCAAGCTTTGGCTGATGTGCTCTCCGGTGCGGCCAACCCGTCGGGCCATTTGGTCGACTCCTGGGCCGCTGCCTACGACTACTACCCGGCGTCGGCCAGCTTCGCCGATCACGACGGCGTCACCGCCACTGAGGATTACTCTGAGGGTGTCTACGTCGGCTACCGCTACTTCGACTCTTTCTATAAGGCGATCAACCCGGCCGATCCCGCTGCCGTCTTGAGTTATCCCTACGGCTACGGCCTGTCCTACACCGATTTCACCATCAAACCGGTCGAGGTGACCATCAGTGGTGAACAAATCGCCGCCCAGGTGGCAGTGACCAACACCGGCCAGGTGGCCGGCAAGCAGGTCGTCCAGGTCTATGTCTCAGCGCCGACCAGCGGTGTTGACAAGCCTTACCAAGAGCTGGCTGCCTATGCCAAGACTGATCTGCTGGCTCCCGGTCAGTGCCAATTGTTGACCTTGAGCTTCTATGCCCACGATCTGGCCTCTTACCATGAGGCCGAGGCCGCCTGGGTACTGGACGGCGGCGATTACATCGTCCGTGTCGGTGACTCTTCCCGCTCAACCGTGGTGGCCGCCAGGGTCAATCTGGCCAGCAACAAGTTGGTCGAGCAATTGTCATCCCAGATGGTCGATGACCAGTCGGTGGCCGATGAGTTGACCGCCGATCCGGCCAACTTCTATTCCTACGACTCGGAGCCCGCCGAGATCGCCGCCGCCCCGGTGCTGATGCTCGATCCAGGCGCCATCGTGGCGCAAGACAATGCCTCGCCATACCAACAATCGGTCAACGCCGCCACGGCTTCCGGGGTCGGCCAAGTCGACCAGGGACTGGTCTCAGCCATCACCGCCTATGTCGATCAGGCAACGGCCGGCGACTGGGAGGGCACCGGCGCTGCCTACAACGCCCAGGTCGGTGAGACCGTCACTGCGCTGACAGTCGATCCGGGCGCCACCCTGGCCGACGTCAAGTCCGGCCAGATCAGCATGGAACAATTCGTCGCTGGCTTGAGCGTCGAGCAGTTGGCCCGGATCGCCGGTGGCATCTCCGCCAGCGACGCCAAAGCCGATTCTTCTGTGCTCCTGGCCGAGGGCTCGGCCTTCTGGAGCGCGCCCATTGAGGAGCTCGACATCGCCGCCATGGCCATGCCCGATGGCCCGGCCGGGCTGCGCCTGAGCCAGCAGTATCAAGATGCTGAGGGTAACACCCTCTACCAGTGGGCCACCGCCTTCCCAATTGAGACGATGTTGGCTCAGACTTGGAACAACGACCTCCTCCAGGAGGTCGGTATGGCCATCGGCAAAGAAATGGTCGAATATGGCGCCACCCTTTGGCTGGCTCCGGGCCTGAACATCCACCGCGACCCGCTCAACGGCCGCAACTTCGAGTATTACTCGGAGGACCCGCTGCAGACCGGACTGGCGGCGACAGCTGTCACCCTCGGTGTGCAGTCACAGCCTGGAGTCGGGGTGACACTCAAGCATTTCGCCATGAACAACCAGGAGACCGATCGCGGCACATCGAATGCCGTCGCCAGTGAGCGAGCCATTCGCGAGATCTACCTCAAGGGCTTCGAGATGACCGTCAAATCGGCCCAACCGATGGCCTTCATGAGCTCCTTCAACAAGATCAATGGCACTTGGGCGCCGAGCAACTATGATCTGCTGACCGATTTGCTGCGCGGTGAGTGGGGCTTCGAGGGCTTGGTCATGACCGATTACGGTGGGTCCGAAGGTGTCATCCACTCGATGTACTCCGGCAACGATCTGATCGAGCCGGGCAATGATTCCGCCGAAATTGTCGGCTCGCTGCTCGACATTCCGATGGACATCGACGTGAATGGCTTGCCGGTCGATTCACCAGGCCAGACCTGGGGCAGGATTTTCCATTCGTTCGCTTTCAACGGCATCATCCCTGCCGTCGACGGGCCGATCGTCTCCGAGGTGACCGTCGATGCCGAAGCGATCTTGGAGGCGCCGCGGTCGCTGCAATTGGTCGGCACCGAGCAAATCGTGCCGATGGACAAGTATCCATCGGTCCAAGCGGCTTACGACAACGCCTGCGAGATGTTGACTTGGATGACGCAAGAACAAGCCGCGGCCATCACGATCACGCCGACCTATGCGCCGTCTGATCCGGGTGCCGTCGCTGAGGTTGTCTCCTACACGGTGGCGATCCACGGGGCCTACCCGGTCCATGAGATGCGCCTCGGTGATCTACAGCGTTCGGTGATGCACATTCTGTCGGTCGACATGTGGTCGAACACCTATGCCGATCTGACTGACACGGCCGCCGTTTCCTACAGCGGGCGCTTCACCGATCTGCGCGATTATCTCCAGGTGACGGCGGCTGTGCCAGTCAGCGGCTGCGATCAGTACTGCGCGCCAATCCCGGCGCCCAGTGCGCCAGCCAAGCCCGGAGCGGCCGCCGAGACCGGCGGTCAGGCCTTGCCCGATCGAACCGCCGGCACTCTGCTGTTGCTGGGGATCGGCCTGGTGGCTTTGGGCTTATCGGCCGGTGGACGCCGCCGAAACACCAGGTGATGACTGAGTAGATCTGCATTAGACAAGCGGATTTGCTGAAAATGGGTGTTGGATTGCCAGCCGATCACGGCGGCGTCCAACACCCATTTGTCTGTCGGCCTGCGAGGACCTAATGTCATTTCTTCTTAATTTCATGCCAATATTGACATGACACCGTATTAGTGGCATATCATTATCACATGGGGTCGAACTGGTCGGGGTGGCCAGGATCAACAGTCAAGGCTTTCGGGGTCAGCGTTTCGTAAGCGGGGACAGATTTCTTCCAGCCCACCCACCAGCTCGGCTCTCACCAGAGCATGACCGCTCTGACAACCCCCAATTGGCTGGCATCGCCAGCCGCAGATCGAAGGAGATCGGATGAGACGACGAACACCATCGTCATCGAACAATCCTGCCCGCAAGCTGATTGCCACCGCCGCGGCGGCAGCACTGGGCTTGTCGTTGGTTGGTGTTGCCCCGGCCTGGGCCGGCACGACGGCTGAAGTCGGCCCGCTTGAAGCCGAGAACAATGCCCTGTCACGCTTGGCCGCCACCGAGGGCATGGTGCTGTTGGAGAACAACGACCAGGTTCTGCCCATCGCCAAGGGCAACTTGGCGGTGTTTGGCGTCGGCGCTTACGCCACCGTCAAGGGCGGCACGGGCTCCGGCGAGGTAAACCAGCGGGCCACCATCAACGATTACAACGTCTTGACTGGCTTGACTCAGGCGGGCTACACCATCTCCACCAATGCCGATTATCTGGCCGCCAACAAGGCGGCTATCGACCAAGCGGCCGAACCCTGCGCCGCCGGTGGCGGTTTCTTTGGCGCCAAGCAATACAACTACGCCGCTTGCGAGCAAGCGCTGACGCCGGCATGGACGGCGCCGACCAAGCCAACCGACGACGCCATCTTCGTCGTCACCCGCAACGCCGGCGAGGGGGCCGATCGCTCGGCCGGCAAGGGCGATTACCTGCTGGGCGACACCGAACGAGCCAATATCGCCGCCATCGCCGCGGCCTACAAACACCTGACGGTGGTGCTCAACGTCGGCGGCCAGGTCGACACCTCCTTCTTCGATGAGATCAACGCCCAAGTCAAAGGGGTTGATGGCTCCCAGGCGATCGACGCCCTTTTGTTGATGAGTCAGGCCGGTCAGCAATCCGGCCAAGCCCTCGGCGATGTCTTGTCCGGGGCGGCCAACCCATCGGGCCATCTGGTCGACACCTGGACCTCCCAATACTCCTACTATCCGGCGGCGGCCACCTTCGCCAATGCTGATGGCAACACTGTGCGTGAGGACTACTCCGAGGGCATCTATGTCGGCTACCGCTACTTCGATTCCTTCTACAAGACCATCAACCCCACTGATCCAGCCGCCGTGGTGGCTTATCCCTATGGCTATGGCTTGAGCTACTCAACCTTCGACATCAAACCGGTCAAGGTCGAGGTTGATGGCGCCAAGATCACCGCTCGGGTCGCCGTCACCAACAGTGGCGACGTCGCCGGCAAGCAGGTCGTTCAGGTCTATGTGTCCTCGCCAGCCGGTGACTTGGACAAGCCTTATCAGGAACTGGCGGCCTACGCCAAGACCGACAGCCTTGATCCCGGGCAGTGCCAGGTGCTCGACCTGACTTTCAACGCCGCTGATCTGGCCTCCTATGACCAAATCAAATCAGCCTGGGTGCTGGAGGCCGGCGATTACCTGCTGCGGATCGGCGATTCGTCGCGCTCGACCGAGGTCGCCGCCAAGGTCAGCTTGGCCACGACCGTGACCACTGAGCAGTTGTCGAGCCAAATGGTGGCTGATGAGCAACCGGCATCCGAATTGCAGTCTGACCCGGCCAACTTCTATGGCTACGCCGCCGAGGCTGGTGAAATCACCGCCGCGCCAGTGGCCATCCTCGACCCAGAAGCCATTGTCACTGTCAACAACACCTCGGCCTACAGTCAGCGGATCGAGGCCAGCACGGCCAGCGGTGTCGGGCAGATCGACAACGGCCTGGTCTCAGCCATCACCGCTTATATCGATGCGGCCCAGGCTGACGATTGGCAAGGCACTGGCCAGGGCTACTCGGCCAAGGTCGGCGAGACCATCACCGAGGTGACCACCGATCCCGACGCCACCTTGGCTGATGTCAAGTCTGGTGCAGTCTCGATGGAGCAGTATGTCGCCGGATTGAGCGTGGCTCAGTTGGCCCGCATCGCCTCCGGTTTGTCTTTGGCGACAGTCGACAAGACGACGCTGGCAGCGGTCGGCGCCGCCGGCTACACCGCCGCCATTGAGGAGCAAGACATCGCCGCCATGGTGTTGTCCGATGGCCCGGCTGGTTTGCGCTTGTCGCAGTCTTACACCAACGAGGCTGGCCAGACCGAATATCAGTGGGCCACCGCCTTCCCGATCGGCACGATGCTGGCCCAGACCTGGAACGATGATCTGGTCAAGCAGGTCGGGACGGGCATCGGCAAGGAGATGAACTTCTACGGCGCCACCATCTGGCTGGCTCCGGGGATGAACATCCACCGTGACCCGCTCAACGGCCGCAACTTCGAGTATTACTCGGAGGACCCGCTGCAATCCGGCCTGGTGGCTTCGGCGGTCACCCTGGGTGTCCAGTCACAGCCGGGCGTTGGGGTCAGCTTGAAGCATTACGCGATGAACAACCAGGAGACGGCCCGCAATTCGGCCGACTCGGTCGTCTCCGAGCGGGCTCAGCGTGAGATCTACCTCAAGGGTTTTGAGATCGTCGTCAAGTCGGCCCAGCCGATGACAGTGATGAGCTCCTACAACAAGATCAATGGCACCTGGGCGTCAATGAATTACGACCTGCTGACCGATGTGTTGCGCGGCGAGTGGGGCTTCGACGGCTTCGTCATGACTGACTGGGGCGGCAATCATTCGGTGGTCGCTTCAATGTATTCCGGCAACGATCTGATCGAGCCGGGCGACAACTCCGGTGACATCGTCAACGCCTTGATGGACCTGGCGCCGACCATCGACATCAACGGTTTGCCGGTAGTCACGCCGGTGCAACAGTGGTGGAGCCTGGTCAACAACTTCGCCTTCAACGGCATCACGCCGTCGGCCAGCGGCGCCCAGACCTTCACCACAGTGATCGACGCCGAGCGCATCAAGGGCACACCAGCCTCGCAGATGGCGGTGAACGGCGCCATCGTGCCGGTTGAACCTTATGCCAGCGTTGACGCCGCCTACGCCAACGCCCAGGCGATGTATGCCTTGTTGAGCAATGCTCAGAAGGCCGGTGTGGCCATCACCCCAACCGTGACCAATCCGGACACCGGGGCGGTCGAGGCCTACACCGTCACCATTCGTGGCGATTATCCGGCCCATGAGATGCGCTTGGGCGATCTGCAACGCTCGGTGATGCACATCCTCAACGTTGATATGCAGTCCTTGCCTTACGCCGAGTTGACTGGCACTACGGCGCAGCCCTACAGCGCCCAGTTCGACAACTTGGTCAGCTACCTGACGGTGTCGGCCAGCCAACCGCTGACAGTTGATCCCGATCCGGCGATCAGCCTGACCGCTGACAGCGCCCAGCCGGCTAGCGGCTGGTACAACAGCGATGTCACTGTGACTGCTTCGGCCGACGACCCGGCCTATACCATCGATCTGAGCGCCGCTTGGGACGATGGTCATGGTGGCGGCACCCTCGAATCCCATCTGGCCAACCCGGTGCTGATCAGCCAGGAGGGCGCCACCACGATCACCGCTGCCGTCAGCTGTGATTGCGGCCAGGATGGCAGTGCCGAGCTGGTGGTCCAGCTGGACAAGACTGCCCCGCTGGTTGACGCCACAGTGGTCGATCAGCAGGTGACGATCGACGCTGACGACGCCTTGTCGGGGCTGGCCAGCATCGAATACTCGCTCGATGGCGGCAAGACTTGGCAGTTGCTCGGTGACTCGTTGGTCACCTTCCCGGTGCCGGCCACGATCAGCTATCGGGCGACGGATTTGGCCGGCAATGTCTCGGATATCGGCACGGTCAAGCTGACCGCTCCCGGCGATTCGGCCGGCGGCGGGACCGTCAAGCCAGGCGATGACGTCAATCAGGGCAGCGGCCCTGGTGCGGGGTCGTCGCGGCCTGGCTCCACAGCGGCGACCGGTGGCTTGTCCGCCGGGGCGACCAACCCTGCAGTCATCTGGTTGCTGATCGGTCTGGGCCTGGCCACACTTGGGGCTTCGACCATGGCGATCCGACGGGTGCGCCGGTTTGGGCGTTGAGCCGATAGTGGCTGGGGTCATCCGGTGACAGGCCCCAGCCACGCCAATCACTGGTGGCCGACCCATTCAAGGGGTGGGCATCCATCAATCAGGATCGGGGACCTAGTCGCTGAGGCTCTCCGGCCTTGTCCGCGGTGCCGGTGACCCAGTTCAATGATGCGGGGTCATCGGCACCGCTTCGTTCGCCAGCTTCATTCGTCAGCGGGTCTAATCGCGTAGGCTTGAGCTCATGGATGACCAGCGCGACGACCAGACGCCCGAGGACGATTATTTCGTGCAGGATGGCCCCGGCTTGTTCGATTCGTCAGCCACCGTGGGGGAGGCGCTGCCAGTGGCCTCCGGGTTGAACAATCAAGCGGCCAACCAGCCGGCCAATGACGAGCCCCTGGCCCTCTACCGGCGTTATCGGCCCCAAACCTTTGCTGAGGTCATCGGGCAAGACCAGGTGACTGAACCTCTGCAACGGGCTTTGACGCGCAATCGGGTCAACCATGCTTATCTGTTCTCGGGGCCACGCGGCTGTGGCAAGACCTCGTCGGCGCGCATCCTTGCCCGTTCGCTCAACTGCGAGCAAGGCCCGACCCCGACCCCCTGTGGGGTTTGTCAGTCCTGCCGTGATCTGGGCCGTGGTGGCCCCGGCTCGATCGACGTCATCGAGATGGACGCGGCGTCCCATGGCGGTGTCGATGATGCCCGCGATTTGCGCGAGCGAGCCTTCTTCGCCCCGGTGCAATCACGCTTCAAGATCTACATCGTCGATGAGGCCCACCAGGTGACACCACAGGGCTTCAACGCCTTGCTCAAGCTGGTCGAGGAGCCGCCGCCTCACGTCAAATTCATCTTCGCCACCACTGAGCCGGAAAAGGTGCTGGGCACGATTCGTTCCCGGACCCACCACTATCCTTTCCGTTTGGTGCCACCGCGGATCATGACTGATTTTCTGGCGGACATTTGCCGCCAGGAAGGCGTCGGCGTTGAGGCCGGCGTGCTGCCGATGGTGGTCCGGGCTGGCGCTGGGTCGGTGCGAGATTCCTTGTCGATCCTCGACCAGTTGTTGGGCGGCGCAGCCGATGATGGTGTCGCCTATCACCAGGCGGCCTCCTTGCTCGGCTTCACCCCGGACGCCCTGCTCGACAGTATCGTCGACGCCCTGGGCGCCAGCGACGCCGCCGGGGTTTTCGGGGCCCTCGACCAAGTGATTGAGGCGGGGCAGGACCCGCGGCGCTTCACTGAGGATCTGTTGGCGCGCATCCGCGATCTGGTGATCATGTCGGCGGTGCCTGATGCGGCCAGCAGCGGTTTGATCGAGGCGGCCCCCGACCAGTTGGAGCGCTTGGCGATTGAGGCCAGATCGATGGGGGTGGCCGGCTTGACCCGGGCAGCCGAGGTCTTGGCCGCCGGGTTGAACAGTCTGCGTGGCACCACCGCGCCAAGATTGCAGTTGGAATTGATCTGCGCCCGTTTGCTCCTGCCCAGCGCCGATGCTGGTGATCGCGGCATGTTGGCCCGCATTGAGCGCTTGGAGCGACGCTTGGAGATCAGCGACGGCGCGGTGGTGCGACCATTGCCTTTGGCGGGCCCTGTGGCTGATGGCCCGATCCGGCAAGCCAGTTCCACGCCGATCGTACCCACCGCGACAGGCCCGGTGGCGCATCACATCACGGCCGTGCCGACCGAGCCGGCGTCGAGCCAGTCGCCTGGCGCGACGGGCGATGACCCTCAGATGGCCCGAGCCCAGTCCACGTCGATCACCTCGGTCGAGCCGAATGTTGAACGCCGCCTGGAGACCGTTGGCAGTCGAACGGGCGCTGCGCCTGCTCAAGCCGTGACCACCCCAGAGGGCGGGCCTTCGTCCCTCACGCCGTCCAGCCCGCCGGTCGGTGCAGGGGGCAGTTCACCGGCCGCCCCACCGGTCGCCGGCGGCATCCCACCGGCCAGCCCTCAGGCCGGATCACCGGTCACGCCCCAAACAGGATCGCCGGTCGGTGCAGCTGCCACACCACCGGGTGTGCCTCAGATCGGCTCGCCGGTCGGCGGCACTTCATCTTCTGGAGCAGTCGATCTCGAACGCTTACGGCGGTCCTGGCCGCAGTTGCTCAAACGAGTGGCCCAGCAGGGCCGTTACGTCTGGCTGATGCTCAATCAGCACGCCAACCTCTCGGCTTTGCAGGATGACACCCTCTGGTTGACTTTCGGCCAAGCTGGAGCCCGTGAGGCTTTCAACAACAAGGACGGCGAAAGCCTTGTGGCCGAGGCCATCAACCAAGAGTTGGGGCTGCGCCTGAAGGTGCGCAGTCGTCTGGCCACTGATCTGCCGCCCAGCGGTGTGGCACTGGCGCCGGCACCAGCGATGGCATCGCCGAGCGCAACATCGCCCACGCCAGCGAATGGCAGAAGCTCGAACACCGGGACGTCAAGCGCCGCACCATCGGGCATGACACCGTTGGGCAACCTTGCGCCTGGCGCGGCGATAACGTCGGCTGCTGCGATGCAGTCAGCGGATGGAGCCACTGCTGCCAGCCCCGCCGGGGCCACTCCAGGGGCAGGCGAAGCGGCAACAGCGGCGGTCGAAACGGATCCGGCAGCGGTCGTGGCGCAGAAACGGCCCAAGACCTCGACCAGTTCGGTCGAGGCGTCCACAACGCCTCCCGCAGCCCGCCGCGGACGTCAGACGTCAAGCAGGTCCAGCAAGGGCTCAGCAGTAGATCCCGCCGACATGCCGAGTGAAGACGACATCGTCATCAGCAATCCAGGTGACCAGGCCGAGGAGTTGCTCAAGGAGATCCTTCAGGCGGAACTGTTGACCGATGAGCCGACCAAGCCGAATCGCTCCCGGAATTGATCGAAGTGTCGCAGGGGTCCGCTATTCGTGTCGTTGAGTAATGACGGCCACATTGACACCCCTTTGTCAGGGTGGTCCGCTATGGTTGGGCCGATGATGGGAGCAGTTGATGTATGACGGACCGATTCAAGACCTGATCGCCCAGCTGAGCCGCCTGCCCGGCATCGGGCCGAAGGGCGCTCAGCGAATCGCCTTCTTTCTGTTGGACGCTGATTTGAGCGATGTCGAGGCCTTGGCCCAGGCGATCCTCAAGGCCAAGCAGACCGTCAAGTTTTGCCAAGTCTGCTTCAACGCCACCGAGGATGACATCTGTCGGATCTGCCGCAATGAGCGGCGCGATCACAGTCAGATCTGTGTGGTTGAGGAGTCGAAAGATATCATCGCTATTGAGCGCACCCGGGAATATCGCGGCTTGTATCACGTTTTGGGTGGGGCGATCTCGCCGATCGACAATCGCGGACCGGCTGATCTGCACATTCGTGAATTGGTTCAGCGCTTGGGCGACGGCCAGGTGACTGAGATCATCTTGGCGACCAACCCCAACACTGAAGGTGAGGTCACTGCCACCTATTTGTCACGCCTGATCGCCCCTCTGGGGGTAGCGGTGTCGCGGCTGGCCTCGGGACTGCCGGTCGGTGGCGATCTGGAATACGCCGAGGAGATCACCCTTGGGCGGGCCTTCGAAGGTCGGCGCTTGGTCGCCGGGGGCGGGAACTGACTTGGCCAGCCGGTTCACTGGTGATATGGCGTCGATGCCTTGATAAATCGAAAGTCTGCATGCTGGTAAATCGAAAGAATAGAGTCCGACAAATCGAAAGTCCAGACCCAGACGAATCGAAAGTCTCACCTCATATGAATCGGTTAGACTGGCGATCATGACAGATCTGATCGAGCGTAATCTGATGCCGTTAGCGCGGCGGATGCTGGAGGTGTTCCCGGTCACCGTGGTCCAAGGAGCTCGGCGAGTGGGTAAGAGCACCTTCGCGGCGCAGTTGGCCAAAGGGCGCGATGCAGTGTTCTACACCCTTGATGACGCTGAGGTGCGAGAACAAGCTGAGACAGATGCCCGCACTCTCGTGCAACAAGGCGGCGACGGTCTGCTGGTTATTGATGAGATACAACGCTCTCCCCAGTTACTCTTGGCGATTAAGGCGGCAGTTGACCGCGATACTCGGCCTGGTCGTTTCATCTTGACTGGGTCATCGGATCTCTTGCGTCTTTCTCAAACACCGGACTCGTTGGCCGGCCGAGCGGTGACGCTGCCCCTGATGGGCTTTTCTCAGGGTGAGCTGGCCGGCATAGTGGATGATTTCGCGGGTTGGATACACGAAGCGGGGTTCTATCGATCGTTGTCGCCAATGCCGTCCCGGGAGGATTATGCCTCGATTTTGCTCCGGGGCAGTTACCCGGAGGCCGTCAAGTTGGCGCCCGAGAATAGGCCAGCGTGGCTTCGGAGTTACGTGGAACGCCTCTTGCGGCTCGATGTGGTGTCACTCGGGCGCTCCCTGCCGGCAACTCGCTTGCGAGCTGTGCTTCGATTGTTGGCGGCCAACCAGGCCGGTGAATTGGTTTACGCTCGCCTGGCAGACCAACTTGGCGTCAGCGCACCGACTGTTCGCGAGAATGTGGAACTTCTTGAGACTATCTGCCTGGCCACCAGCATTCCAGCCTGGTCTACCAACTTGACCAGACGTGCTGTGGGTCGCAGCAAAGTGATCATCCAAGACAGCGCTATGGCGGCATACTTGACTGGATCCACCGCCTCCAAGTTGCTCAGTGTCACGGCGGCTCCGTTTTTCGGTGAATTGCTTGAAGGCTTTGTCGCCAGTGAGTTGCTCAAGCAGCAGGCGTGGACCAGTCGCCCGTTCGAACTCTTCCATTACCGTGACAGCAGCGGATTGGAGGTCGACTTGGTGATGGAGTTCGATGATGGTTCTGTTTTCCTGATTGAGGTCAAGGCGTCGCAGACCTACCGCAGTGAGTTCTTTGCTCCTATGAAGAAGCTAGCGCAGCGAATTGGCCCCCGCTGCCTCGGTGGTGTGGTTTTCGGCACCTCTAATATCAGCTTCCAGCACACCGATCGCTTTTGGGGGCTGCCCATTGCTCGTTTGTGGTCGAGATCAGTCATCAGCACGCCGCTTGACTCATAATCGCACTGTCGGACCGCCGGTCGGTGGCGATCTGGAATACGCCGATGAGACCACTCTTGGCCGAGCCTTCGAAGGTCGGCGCCTGGTGGCCGGAGATTAGCAAAGCAGTCTTGTGATCAAGAGGAGAAGGGACTCTTGAGAAGTAGGTTCACGGATAAAACAAGATTCCTCGTCAATTCCACAGTGATTTGACCGTGACTACGCAGTGAATTACACTCGAATTAACAGCACGGCTGCTGGCTCGCAAGCCAAATGTGGCGTGTGAGCGCTGGCGACAAGCCGGCTTATGTGCAACGAAGTACAACTGGAGGGACAATGCGTAAACGTAAGATTAGTGTGATGTTAGCGGCGGTCGCCATGGCAACCGCCAGTCTGGGTGGCCTCATAATGGCCTCCGCTCCTGCTCAAGCTGCGAGCTGTGGATCGAGTCAAGCCTTGTGCATGTTTGCAAACGCAAATAGCGGCGGGGCTGTCTTGGGAGGGCAGAAATCCGTGTGTGGATATTATCGCAACTTGGCGGATCAGGGCTTCAATGATGTGATGTCATCAATTGACAATTGGGCCAATTACACCCAGTCATTCTGGACAGACGCAGGGCAACGCGGTAGAAGGCTTGATGTCAAACCAATGGCATATCTGACAAATCTGTCAACATATGGTTGCAATGATCAAATCAGCAGTGTGGTCTGGACCGGTTAGCATAATCGCTTATTGGCGCCAGAATGTACACCGTAATATTTTGGCGCCAATAAGTCTTTGCAAGGATGCAACCTCATGGGAGGGTAAATCGTGAAACAGAGCAGCATGATGCCGGTCTTGGCCGCTATTGTAACCTTGTTGGTCAGTGGGTGTTCGACAGATCCATCATCGGATTATGTCCAAGATGGATCGATCCTTGTTGAGAGTAATGCGTCTATTGACCTTCTATCAGCCACTATTATCCTTCCCTTGGATAGATATGGTATGGACGATCACGAGGTTCGGCTGGTCAGCGCCGCACAGGACCTGGCTCTCATGGCATGTGTGAACGAAGAAGGGGGCATGAGTGGGGCAGGGGTCAGTGGAGCCCAAGAGATTCTTGCTGAGCCAGAGAGCTTCGCGAATTGGTTATATGGCTATTGGGACGCAACTTTTATTTCAGCAAACGGTTGGGAAACAAGCAGTGGTGTGCAACGCTCAAGTGATATGAATGAAACCGATCTTGTGAAAGCGAAGGAATGTGTAAAGGTCCAGTCTTATATCGACTTGTCTCCCATATATCCAGGAGTTGCCAGCTACGACTCAGTCGCCGATCAATTTCAATCTGCCTGGAGCGAAGCGTACTCCGCCACGATAAGTGATCCTGAGTTTCTTGCTTTGGTGGATGAGCGGTCAGCTTGTTTGCAGAGCGAAGGTTATCAAGTGAGTAACACCGGTAGTTTCGATGGGGTTACCATACTCAAGGATGCGACTGATGAAGAGATATTGCAAGCTGCCATAGCCGAAGCGACCTGTAGCGATAAACTAAACTTTACCGAACAAGCAGCTGACATAAACGCTGGCTACCAACAGAAATACATCGACACTCATCAAGCTGAGTTGACTGCCCTGCGCCAACTTGCTGATGAGCGCGTCAATCGTGCGACTCAGATTCTTCGTGATGCTGGTGTGATGTGAAACGCGTGTTGCGGGGTTGGAGCCTGGCTGCGTTGCTGGTGGGGTTGCTCTTGGGCGGGGCGGTGGGCGTCTTTATGACGGCTTCGCTCAATCCGCAGGCAGACACTTCAGCGATTGACAATGCAGTCAAGGAGCTATTGGTGACTGCCCCCGTTGAGGAGCGGCCCATCAGGCAGCTCAGCTCGGTGTCCGGATCAATCAGCGTTCCCGATGATCTGAGCCTTGTGCCCAACGGTTTGGCTCAGGAACTGAGTAGCGATGGGCAGACACTGTCAGTATCTGCCCGGCCCGTTGTTTCGGGCGGTGTTCACAGTGTGGGTGAGGCTCTACACTACGGCGATTTGGTGGCCGAGGTGTCTGGCTCGCCGATATTCGCCATTGCCGCAGATGTGCCGATCTATCGTGATTTGGTGGAGGGTATCGAGGGCAATGATGTCGCTGGTTTGCAAGGAATGTTGGCGCAGATTGGCCTTTATCAGGGGCCAGCTGATGGAAAGCTGGCCAAAGGAACCATGGTGGCAATCAAGGTCCTGTATGAAAGGTCCGGGTATCTTCTCCCCGAACTGCAGCCCGGAAAGCATGGCATGCCCCTGAGCCAAACGGCTAGTTTGCCAGCCGATGGGGCGACAGTGATTTCGGCCAATCCGCTCGGCCACGAGATTACCGAAGAACAGCCGCTGGTGACTATTCAACTGAGCCCAGCGGTGATCGTCGCTCGTGTGGACATGTTACAAGCGGAGGCTTTTGCGGCGGGCATGCCGGTGGACGTGCAAATTGGTGCGAGTCAACCACAGCCAAGCTTGGTGGTGACTGTGAGTGGTTTCAAAGATGCTGAGCCGGAAACACCAGCCGGCTATGACATCACGGTCGCCTTGCCCGAGGGCGTTGACGGCCCCAAAGTGTCTGATCAGCCGGTCATAGTGCGAGAACCGGGATCAGTGCCGAACGGGCCGGCCGTGCCTCTGACTGCCATCCATCGCGACGCCACCGGTCAAAACTATGTCCTGGTGGAAGACGCGACCTCGACAGGTGAACCAGCAGCAGCTCCCCGGAAGGTGCTGGTCGCTGTTCGTAACCAGGTGGTCGGCTATGCGATTCTGGCGGAGGATGCGGCACTGCCCATTGGTACGAACGTCATTGTCTCTGGAGCCTGATTGTTCATGGGTCGAGGTGCATTGATATCGTTCACTGGCCTGTCAAAGGCGGTAGGCGGCATGGCAGCAACGCTGGCCTTGCGCCAGGCGACCGCAGATATCCACCGAGGCGAGTTTGTGGCTATTGCCGGGGCATCGGGCTCCGGAAAGACAACTCTGTTGTCCATTTTGGGGCTGCTGGATCGGCCCAGCAGTGGCTCTTATTGGCTGGATGATGTCAATGTTGGTCTGTTGAGTGAGTCGCAACTCAATCGCCTGCGGGCTCGCACTTTTGGCTTCGTCTTTCAAAACTCCTACCTGCTTGCGGAAGAGTCGGTGGGGGAGAACGTCGCTCTTGGCTTGAAAGTGCGTGGTGTTCCCAGCCTTCAACGCCAGGTGATCGTTAAGCGAAGTCTGGCGCAGGTGGGTCTGATGGGCACGGCTGACAAGCGCGCTGGGGAGTGTTCCGGTGGTGAGAAGCAGCGCGTGGCAGTGGCTCGGGCACTTGCCACCGCCCCAGAGGTCATTTTGGCGGATGAGCCCACTGGCGCATTGGATTTGGCTTCAACCAATCAGCTGATAGCGCTGCTGCGGCGGATCAATGCCGACGGCATGACCATCATCGTGGTGACTCACGATCCGCTGGTAGCTGCCGCCGCCACGCGATCTATCACCATCACGGATGGGGTGACAAGTGATTGAAGCCAGCTTGGAACTATCGAATAGTCGCATTATTGGGACCGGTGTTCAAGCGGTCTTGCACGGACAGACGGGGACTCGCCTGGTGCAGGAGTTTGTCGACGCGACTGCTGGAATGTTGCGTCGTCCGGCTCGCAGTGGCTTGGTTTTGCTGGCGTATGTTCTGGGCGTGGCTGCACTGGTCGCAGCCATGGGAGTGATGAGCTCAACCAGTGGGCAGATTGTTGCCCGGCTGACCGACGCTGGCAGTTCCCGCTTGCGGGTGACAGACATGGATCTGACCTCTGCGGCCTGGGCGGATTCCGGCGATCAGGCTGCCCAAATTGAGGGCATGGAGGGGGTGGTCACCGCAGTTCCTGTGCGGACCTTCGCGTTGCTCAGCAACACCGTCAGCCGAATCGACGGCTTGGGCGATCAATTTGATGGGCATCTCCTCGCCACTGACGAGCGCTATTTGCTGGCCCAAGGCATGGCAATGGCTTCAGGAAGTTGGGGTCTTTTGTCGAACTCTTGGCAAGGGGCTGTGGTCGTCGCTGGCTCAGCTGCGGCGGGCCGATTGGGGCTGAGTGGCAGTCATCCGGGCATCAGCCTGATGGTGAACCATCGCTCTGTTGACGTTGCCGGAGTTTTGTCGCCGAGCGGCGACTCGAATCTGGACGACGCGCTGATCTTCTCCCCAGCCACAATAACTTATCTAGCTGATCAAGTGGATAATTTTCTGCTGGTTGACTGCCAACCCGGTTACGCCGAGCCTCTGGCCAAAGCGATACCCTTGGCCTTGATGCCGGACAATCCCGGGCAGATCGGTGTCAGTGTCGTCGCTCAACTAGCTCAACTCCAGCTTGGTATCAATGGAGACCTGTCACAGCTGCTGGCGACAATCGGCTGGGTGATTCTGGCGCTGAGCGCCCTGGCCGCCGGGACAACCATGTTCTTGTCAGTTCAACAGCGCAGCCCAGAGATCGCCTTGCGGCGCGCCATGGGCGCCAGTCGGGGATCCATCCGGCGTATCTTCACTTATGAGGGCGTGCTGATCGGTGTTTGTGGCGGGGTCATGGGCAGTGCGGTAGGTGAGGTGATCACATGGGTCGTGGCCAGGGCCAACGCATGGCCCCTGTGTCTCGGCGTCACTACGGCGTTGTCAGGTGTGGCACTCGGTCTGATTGCCGGTGTGATGGCCTCGCTGCCTCCAGCCATCTATGCGGCCAATCAACAGCCCGCGCAGATTCTCCGCACAGTCTGAACGAAGCGGATCAGCTCGCAGCCAACGGAGCGGCGTCGTCTATGCGGCCGAACGCCCATACAGCATCCAGAGGAATAGCCACTGGCAATGCGGGCCTGGGTGGAGACTGGTTCACCCGACGTATTCGAAATGCCAGGGCTCGTGCGGGCCGATGCCGCCTTGAACGGCCCAGGAGGGGTTGACCCAGTCGAAGGCGGGGGCGTTGGCCTTCATCCATTCGTATTTGGGACTGCCGTAGTTCCATTCGGCGCCGAGGTCGGCCATCCAATAATCAGGGTCGTCGACCAGTCGGTAATCGGGCAGGTCGACGGCGGTGCCCCAGCCGTGGTTGGAGGTGCCGGGGATAGCGGCGCCACTGCCCCAGATCTGCCGCATCTCGACCTGCTCGTCGTAAGTGCGATAGCTGAGGTCGACCGGTATGTTCTCCTGCCAGACTGCTTGGTAGGCGCTGTTGAGCCGCTCCCAGGCCGCTTCGGCGTCGCAGCGCAACAACAGCGTCGGCTGGTAACTGATCGGGCAGAGGTCACCCGGGTTGAGATGGCCATTCGAGCCGTCGTAGCTGGGCTGCCTGTCCAACCAAGCTTGGTGTGAGTCGGTCAAAGCCGTGTTGGCGGCGCCCAAGTCGGCGGTCGCTTGGGTCAAGCGGCTGTTCTGGTCACTGACACTGGCCGCATCAGCTGGCACAGCCTGCGCCAACAGGTCGCCTGCCGCCAGCAGCTGGTCGGACAGGGCGATTCTGGCTGAATCATCGATCACTTGATCAGCGACCACGTCCAGATTGGCCTGGGCTTGGTCGCGGCTGCTGGTCAGAGTCTGGCGCGCCCCGGTGTTGATCGCCAAGGCCGTGGCCAGAGCCTCGGCTTCGATGCGATCCGCCTCAGCCTGGGCCACAGCTTGGTCAATCGCCGAGCGAGCCTGGCTGGTCAATACGCTAGGGGCGATCGGGCTGGTTGCTGTCAGCAGTGGTCGGGTGACGATCAGCCCAACAGTGGCGACCAATCCGATCAACAGGGCTGTCGCCAGGCCGCCGATCAGCCAGGGCCAGCCCCGCCAGACGCCAGCGCGACTGGCCGAACGCTCAGCTCGGCGCGGTCGCGCTAGTGCTTTGGCCAAAATCAGGACAGGGCCTGGAGCTGGTCAGCCTGAGCGTCAGCCGCAAAATTCGAAGCAGTCTGACGCGACATCTGGACGTATTGCTCCCAACGCTGATCGACCGTCATCTGATAGAGGTCAGCCATCCGGCTGGCTTCTTCTGGATCGGCCTGGACCAGCATCTTGTAACGCAATTCGTTGTAGATGTAATCGGTGACCTTCAGGGTCGGCTTCGGCGAGTCGAGCATGAAGGGGTTGCCGCCCTCCCAGCGGGTCACTGGGTTGTAGCGCACCAGCGGCCAGTGGCCACAGTGGACCGCCTTGTATTGCTGATCAAGGCCCTTGCGCATGCCGATGCCGTGGGCGATGCAGTGGCAGTAGGCGATGATCAGCGACGGCCCAGGATAGGCCTCAGCCTCACGGAAGGCGGTCAGGGTCTGCTGCGGATCGGCGCCCATCGCCACCCGGGCGACATAGACGTTGCCATAGGAGATGGCTTGGAGCGCCAAATCCTTCTCGTTGGTCCGTTTGCCGGCGGCGGCGAACTTGGCGACCGCACCCAGGGGAGTGGCCTTGGAAGCCTGCCCGCCGGTGTTCGAGTAGACCTCGGTGTCCATCACCAAGATGTTGACGTCACGCCCGGAAGCCAGCACATGGTCGAGGCCGGCCGAGCCGATGTCATAGGCCCAACCATCGCCACCGACGATCCAGACCGAGCGGCGCAGCAGGTGGTCGGCGACACTGGCCAGATCGGCAGCAGCACTGGCGAGCGCCGCATCGCTGGAAGTCTCCAGGCTGGCCAATTGGGCCTTGAGCGTATCGACCCGATGGAACTGGGCCCGAATGTCCGACTCAAACTGCTGTGGAGCGTCGAGGATGTCCTTGACCAAATCGTTGCCCAGCTGATCGCGCAAGCCTTCGAGGCGTTGCTTGGCCAGATCGGTTTGAAGATCGGCCGCCAAGCGCAGGCCCAGGCCGAACTCGGCGTTGTCCTCAAACAGTGAGTTGGACCAGGCTGGGCCCCGGCCATCGGCGTTGCGCGCCCAGGGTGTGGTCGGCAGATTGCCGCCATAGATGCTGGAGCAACCGGTGGCGTTGGCGATCGAGGCACGATCACCGAACAGCTGGCTGAGCAGCTTCAGATACGGGGTCTCGCCGCAGCCAGAGCAGGCTCCGGAGAACTCGAACAGCGGCTCCAGATATTGAGCGCCGCGGACCGTGCCGAAGTCGAGTCGCGAGCGGTCGTTGTAGGGCAGCGACTCGAAATAGGCCACGTTGGTGCGGACGTCGTCGCGCTCCAGGGTCGGCTGGAGGTTGATCGCCTTGCGGTTGGGTTGGCGCAAGGGCTTGACCGGGCAAGCCTCAACGCACAGACCGCAACCGGTGCAATCCTCGCCATAGACCTGCAGGGTGAATGACCCACCTGGCAGGCCGGCGGCGTTGAGTGGCGCCGACTGGAAACAGGCCGGTGCGTCCTTGATGGCGGTGGTCGGATAATACTTCGCCCGGATGACGGCGTGGGGGCAGACGAAGGCGCAATTGCCGCACTGGATGCACTCAGTCGGATCCCAAGTGGCAATGATGTCGGAGATGTTGCGCTTCTCATATTGGGTGGTGCCTGGCGGGTAAGAGCCATCGACCGGCAGAGCCGACACCGGCAGCGAGTCACCTTGGTCGACGATCATCTTGGCGGTGACCTCACGGACGAATTCTGGGGCTGTCGGCGGGACAGCTTCGATGAAACCGTGCTTGGCCACTGGCTTGGCGGGGATGTCGATCTTGTGCAAGCCGGTCAAGGCATGATCGACAGCGGTGTGATTCTTGTCGACGATCTCCTGACTCTTCTTGCCATAGGTCTTGGTGATCGACTCCTTGATGGCGGCGATCGCCTTGTCCTGGGGGAGCACCCCGGAGATGGCGAAGAAGCAGGTCTGCAAGACGGTGTTGGTCCGCCCGCCCAGCCCGGCGGCCCGGGCGACCTCGTTGGCGTCGATGGCGTAAAGCTCGATTTTCAAGTCGATGATCTTGGCCTGGATCGGCTCGGGCATCTCGGCGAAGACCTGGTCGGGCGGCAACGGCGAGTTGACCAGCAGGACGGTGCCCGTCTTGGCGTAAGCCAAGACGTCGACCCGCTCCAACACTGACCACTGATGGCAACCGATGAAGTTGGCCTTGGAGATCAGATAGGGCGCTTCAATCGGGTCAGGGCCGAAACGCAGGTGCGAGACGGTGCGCGAGCCGGACTTTTTCGAGTCATAGACGAAGTAGCCCTGGGCAAAGAAAGGCTCGGTGCGCCCCTCGGGAATGGTTGAACCGAGGATCTTGATCGAGTTCTTGTTGGCGCCGACGGTGCCATCCGAGCCGAGCCCATAGAAGACCGCCCGAATCGTCTGCGGGTCCTCGATGTCGAAGTCTGGGTCGTAGGCCAGGCTGAGCATGGTGACGTCGTCATTGATGCCGACGGTGAAACGTGGCCGCGGGCTGGCCAAAGCCAGCTCGTCGAAGATGCCCTTGACCATCGCTGGTGTGAATTCCTTCGATGACAAGCCATAACGACCGCCGATGATCAGCGGCATCGTCTTCAGTTCCCCGCGTGAGAAGGCCTCGCCGATGGTCGATGAAACATCGAGGAACATCGGCTCGCCGTTTGAGCCGGGCTCCTTGGTGCGATCGAGGACGGCGATGCGCTGGACCGATTTCGGCAAGGCCGCCAGGAAAGCAGCCGTCGGCCAGGGGCGGTAGAGCCGCACCTGGAGCAGACCAGTCTTGGCGCCGTGTTGGTTGAGGTAGTCGACGGTCGATTTGACCACCTGGCCGCCCGATCCCATGATGACCACCACCGACTCGGCCTGCGGGTCGCCGTGATACTCGACCAGGCCGTATTGCCGCCCGGTCATGGCGGCGAAACGGTCGAAGGCCTCCTCGACGATGCCAGGCACCTTGTCATAGAAGCTGTTGGCCGTCTCCCGGCCCTGGAAATAGGTGTCAGGGTTCTGAGCAGTGCCGCGGATATAGGGGCGTTCTGGTGACAAGGCCCGCTCGCGGTGGGCCCGCACCATCTCAACCGGGATCATCGCCCGCAGATCGTCATCACTCAGCTTGTGCAAGGTGTTGATCTCATGCGAGGTGCGGAAGCCGTCGAAGAAGTGGAGGAAGGGCACCCTTGACTCCATGGTGGCCACTTGGGCGACCAAAGCGAAGTCATGAGCCTCCTGGACCGAGGCGGAGCTGAGCAGGGCGAAGCCGGTTTGGCGGACTGCCATGACGTCTTGGTGGTCGCCGAAGATCGACAGGCCCTGAGCCGCCAGCGAGCGCGCGGCGACATGGAAGACGGTCGATGTCAGCTCGCCAGCGATCTTGAACATGTTCGGGATCATCAGCAGCAAGCCCTGGGAGGCGGTGAAGGTGGTCGACAGGGCACCGCCTTGCAGGGCGCCGTGCATGGCGCCAGCCGCGCCGCCTTCGGACTGCATCTCGATGACTGTCGGCACGGTGCCGAAGATGTTCTTCAGCTCATGGGCGGCCCACTCGTCAGCCAGCTCGGCCATGGTCGAGCTGGGGGTGATCGGGTAGATCGAGCAGAGCTCAGTGCAACGATAGGCGACCGAGGCGGCGGCTTCATTGCCATCGATGATGCCGCGTTCGCCGGCATGGGGCTTGGTCACGGTCGGGTGTCCCTTCGAATGGTCGGTGGTGGTTTTGGTCATGTCAGTGCTCCGGGATCATATCGATGGCGTGGACCGGGCATTGCTCGTAGCAGGCGGCGCAGCCGGTGCATTTCTCGTAGTTGTAGCGATAACGGAAGCCCTTGCCCAGTTTGATGACGGCGTCTTCTGGGCAGGCCCCCAAGCAGCCGTCGCACTCGATGCAGTTGCCGCAACTCAAGCAGCGGATCGCCTCGTAATTGGCTTCCTCGGGTGTGAGGCCGCGGACGATCTCTTGGAAATCGGTGCGGTCGGCCACATCCAACTCCGATTGGGTGCGGCGCTTGTCGTCACCGAAATACCAGAGGTGGAGCATGTCGAACTTGGCGATCGGGTTTTTCTTCTTCGATCCGGGGTGATGGGAATACATCCACGAATCCATCATTCGGGCGGCCCGTTTGCCATGGCCGACGCCGATGGTCACTGTCCGGTCGGATGGCACAGCGTCACCGCCGGCGAAGATGCCCGGGACGTCGGTCATCAAGGTGCTGGGATCGACCTCGATGATGTCACCATCGAAGTGCATGCCCGGGATGCGGCGCAGGAAGTTCGAGTCGGTCTCCTGCCCGACGGCCAGGATGACCGTGTCGACCGGCAGGGTTTCGAACTTGCCAGTGCCGACAGCCCGCCCCTTGTCGTCCAGGCCCATGATCTCGACCTTGACATCCTCGGTCTCAACCTCGGAGATGGTGCGCAGCCAGTGCATGTCGACACCTTCGGCCTCGGCCTCATGGAGCTCGTCGGCGTGGGCCGGCATCTGTGCCTGCGTGCGGCGGTAGATGACGATCGACTCCTCAGCGCCCAAGCGGCGGGCCACGCGAGCTGCGTCCATGGCAGTGTTGCCACCGCCGTAAATGGCCACCCGGCGGCCGATCTTCGGGCGCTCGCCCTCGGCCACATCTTGCAGGAAGGTGACGGCGTCGACCAGGTGGGCGGCGTCCATGCTGGGAATGTCGATGTGTTTGCCACGTCCGGCGCCGATGCCGACGAAGACGGCTTGGAAGTTGCCCTCGGCTTGCTCTTTGAGCAGATCCTTGACGGTGTGGTTCTGGGTGAAGACGATGCCCAGGTCGCGCAGGCGATTGATCTCGGCGTCGAGCACATCGCGCGGCAGGCGGTATTCCGGGATGCCGTAACGCAGCATGCCGCCCGGCAAGGGTTTGGCGTCACGGATCTCGACGAAGTGGCCGAGGCGGGCCAGGTGGTAGGCGCAGCTCATGCCGGCCGGGCCGGCGCCGATCACCAGCACCCGGAAACCGGATTGGCGCTCGGGCTTGTTGAAGCTCCAGCCCTGCTCGATGGCCAGATCGCCGAGGTAACGCTCGACACCGTGGATCGAGATCGATTGATCGAGGCAGCCACGGTTACAGGCGTTCTCACAGGTGTGATAGCAAACGCGGCCATGAATCGCTGGGAAAGGGTTATTGTCGGTCAGCTCCGACCAGGCGGCTTGCGGCTGACCGGCCTTGACCAGGCGGAGATACTCCTGGATGTTCTCTCCGGCTGGGCAGGCGTTGTTGCAGGGGGGGAGCAGGTCGACATAGACCGGCATCCGGGAGCGGGTCGGGCCGACGCGGCCAGCAGTGGCAGCGAGGTCGGGCAGCGAGGTGATGTCGCGTGTGTCAGTCATACTGATCCTTAAGACGTGGCTATTTTCCACAACCTTACGCCTTATTGCTATGTCGCCGCCCGCGCCGAGCCGGAGGTGGCCCAGTCTTGTGGCAGTTAGGTAAGTCGGCGCACGGCTCATGGCAAGGCGGGATGAACAGCGCAGTGATCCGGTGTGGTGATCTGACGTGGTCATCGGCGACCCACCGTCTGCGCCAATCCATCGCATTTTCGGGCTGAACGATGCAGCTGGCGTTGATCCCCCTCATTTTGGTTGTTCAAGTGGCCTGGGGGTGGGTGGCAAGGTGAAACACACCACCATCAGCGGTGGGGCCACGTTGCCCGGTTATCTGGTCAACCGGGACTTCCAGCCTGAGTCTCCCGGCCACTGACTTCGTTTCCCATGACCCTCCAGATACACTGACTGTCTCAACGAGACCCCCGAGGAGCACGCATGAAAGTGGCTCTTCACAATTGGGGGGTGTGAAGAGCCAGTATTGGGCTGGGCAGGGTGTGAACCGGCTGGTATCCGAGTTTGGGGTGCATCGGCTTTGGTGTTCTCGAAGCGGTCGTAGTAGTTATTGTAACTTCATCACCGTTTCTGGTTGAATGCCATAGGTGGTTACTGCGGAAGAGGCAAATCTCGATACGTTTCGGGGATTAATGATCAGGGCAACCAAAACAACCGCAAAAGGGACGATGCTCGGCGGGTCGCGAAGAATAGGTGTGAGAACCTCGACACTCGTTCTGTCGCGGAGGCAATCAAATAGCTTTTTTAAGACATCTCTTCGCTTCCCTGTCTTCTCGGCTGTCCCCAAAAGAAGAGCTTGCGTACTTCGGGTCTTTACGCCAGCCTTACCCACTTGAAGCGTGCTGGGACAAGGCATACCCGCCGAAAGTTTAATGAGCAAATCGGGAAAGTTCACGCCAGCACATTGTGCATTAGCAGGCTCAACCATGCGAGGATTGCATTCAATATAAAAGGGCTTCCCTTCCTGCATGATGAAATCAAAGGTAATTGCACCATGCCATAGTAGATGCTCACCGACTGCGCCTATGTTAGAACCTTATTCGTAACTGTGGGCTGAGCGCATCTACACTTCTTCTTACTTGAATATGGAAATACGCGAGTCATTAACG
>JAITVZ010000170.1 GCA_031285505.1 Propionibacteriaceae bacterium | reverse complement strand
CGTGTGCTCTTCCGATCTGACGATCGTGCCCACGGCATACTCGGCGGTGGCCATGCCGGTTTGGGCCCGGCGCCGCTTGATTGACCCGGAACGGCGACGACGTTCCACGGTCCCTGTAGAGTTGATAACCTCGATTGATTGATTCATTGTTTCTCCTTTAACGAACGCGGCTGCGTTTTTCACTGAACACTTATACAATTGGTCGAAACGGCAGTGATTTGCTAAAAAATCTTGATCAATATTGATTTTTATTCTCAGCGCTGGCTCAGCCCAGGAGGCCAATCACACCGGATGCGACCATCGGCACGACCCCGAGGAGCATGAAAGCCGGCAAATAACACAAGCCCAGTGGCAGAATCGTTCGCACCCCCACCGCTTTGGCGGCCGCCAGGCGACTGGTCGCCGATCGTCGACGCCACTGCCGACGGTAACTACTAAGGACCACGGCGGAGCTCGTTCCCCAGTTCAGGCTGCGGGCCAGATCGGCCGCCAGATCGGCCACCATCGGTTCATCAGCCAAAGCCTGCCAGGCTTCGGCTTCGGTCAATCCCACCGCAATCCCCTGACTGACCCGGCCGATGAGGCCGGCTACCGGCTCCGGCAAACCATTAACCGCCAACAAAACCGCATTGCGCAGCGGTTGGCCCGCCTGGACCGACACCATCATCAGATCAAGAGCCTCTGGCAACTGATCGACCAAAAGCTGACGACGCCGTCGACTGGCTGATGACTCAAACCGACCCAGGATCCAGAAGGCCCCGATCAGGACCACCGGTGCACTCAGATAGAGCCATGTGCTCAAACCAGACAACAGCATCAGCCAAACCAGGACAATCGCCCCCGCCAACAGGCCCCTTTGACGCGCCGGCATTGCCCCTGGCACCGGCCTGGCCCAGCCTGGCAACCGCGCATCAACCCCACCGATGGCCGTTCGGTTGACCCAACGTCTGGGAACACTACGACCGGTCAACCAGGTGGCCAAACCCAACAAACCTGCCGCTAGGCACCAATAACTAGACATGAAACATCACCTGGATTCAGACTTCGCCACGATTTGTCGGCCTCCAGTTGCCTGATCGATCAAACGATCGGTCCAGATCAAACCCAAGCCAATCAGGCCTAGGCCCGACAACAAACAAAGACGACCAGCGATCGACCCAGTGAAGAAGCCCAAGGGGTCACCGCCAATCATCAGCGCCATGGCCAATCCCAACAACGGCAGGACGGCCAGCATTCGACCGGTAGCCAGCGAAGCTGAAGCCTCAGTGGTGGCCACATCTTGCAACTCACTGTGCTCAACCGCGGATTGGTTGACACTTTCCAAAGTGGCGACCAAGGAGGCGCCCGAGCGGGCCGACACTTGCCAGGCCCGTCCAATCGTCAAGAACTGCTCATAGCCCGGCAACTGGCCAACTTCGACAAAGGCGTCGCCCGGAGCGATGCCGATATCGATGGCCGCTGCCACCGGTTTGAGAGGCAGACATTGATCAGCAGCCAATTGAGCCGCCCGACTGGGGACATGACCGACTGACATCAAATTGGCTAGGACTTCGCTGGATCGAGCTACAAGCTGCCGGTTCTTTGTCATTTGCCGACTGCCTCGGGCCCGCTGAGCCAGAATCATCAGCACTGACACGACCTCGACCAACCCGGCAACAATCACCAATTGCTCAAAGATCACTCCCGCCAAGATGATTGGCAACAGAATCAAACCAAGCCACGACTTATGGGCAAGTCCACGACGGACTTTGCCCCGGGCAGGCGAGGCGCGACCCGAGCCGGTCCCCGGCACCAATAGCCAACAGGCCAAACCCAGGGCCAGCGCCCCCATCGCCATCGCCCCGGTCATGCCAGCAGGTCCATCAGACTCGCCAATGCTTCCCCTTTGATGGTTTCGGACCCATCGCGGCGCCAAGCCAATTGGGTGCCCATGCCTCCTTGACCATCAGGCTCAATCAGGGCAAGCTGGCTGACTTGGCGACTGCCATCTTGGCGGGTCACATGGATGACCAGCTTGATGGCCGCCAACGTCTGCGCCGCCATCGCCGCTCTACCCAGACCCGCCAATGCGCCCAATGCCTCCAACCGAGCGGGTAAATCGACTGTGCTATTGGCGTGGATGGTGCCACATCCGCCTTCATGACCAGTATTTAGCGCTTGCAACAAGTCCCGCAGCTCGATGCCACGCACCTCTCCGACCACCAAACGATCGGGTCGCATCCGCAGTCCTTGGCGCACCAGGTCAGCCATTGACACCATGCCGACTCCTTCAGCGTTAGCCGGGCGGCTCTCCAGACTGACAACATGAGGATGGTCAGGCTGAAGTTCGCGAGAGTCTTCGACAATCACCAAACGCTCAGCTTCCGGCACTAGACCGAGCATGGCTCCCAACAAAGTCGTCTTGCCTGAACCTGTGCCTCCGGTGATCAAAAAAGCCACCTTCTTTTCGATGACCCGGCGCAACACGCGCCCAGCAAAGGCGTCAATGCCGCCGGAGCCTTCCCACTGCTCGAAGCTGATGGTCCGACGGGCCGGAATTCGTAAGGACAAGCAGGTTCCGGGTGTGGCTATGCCAGCCAGAACTGCATGGAAACGCACCCCATTGGCCAAGCGGGCATCAACAAATGGCGAACCATCATCCAGGCGCCGACCCACGGAGGCAGCCAATCGACTGGCCAACTGTCGCACGGCGTCGTCATCGGCGAAGTGAATGCCGGTGTCGATCAGACCCTGGCCGCTGTCGATGACCACCTGATCGGCGCCATTGACCAGAATGTCGGTCAAACCAGGCACCGCCATCAACGGCTCAAGTGGTCCCATGCCTTGTGCATCCTGACTGATTGCCTGCACCAGCCCGGCGATGGCAGCGTCCGAGACGATCAGACCATTGCGCTGCAACGAGGCGGCGATCGCCACGGCCGACGCTTGATCACCGCGGGCCGCCAAGTCCTGCTTGACCAGCTGCACAGTATCAACGGACACCACGGCGACTCACCTCCTGGTCAACCGGCCCAACGGGTGGGCGCCAAGCCAATTGGCCATCCGTCAAGCTCCAATCGAGCAAACTGTTACACAAACGTCGCCACCGTCTAACCATGATTGGCGGCACACCCCTGTCGGCCAATGTCGGCAAATCGCGAACAGTTGGCACCGTGGCCACGGGCTGCCGCCCGATCAGCTGCGCCAGTCCAGTGACACTGCCACTGCCCAACCGGCGCACCAGCACGCCAGCGGATCGGCTGCCTGGCTGCGCCAGTGCTGCCATCAGAGCAGCACTGGACCGCATCGTCAGCGAGCTCAGAATCAGCTGCTTAGCCCCAAGCTCCCCTGCTTCGGGTCGCCATCGCCCTTGATCGATGATCACCAACTCCATGGTGCGCACCAAGCCATCAAGGACCGATGCCTTGGCTTCACCGTCAATTGGCTTAGGGTCAACCCGCCCGTAAGACAGCAGATGAACACCATCAGTGGCCACCAGTTGGGCTGACACATCCGCCAATTGACCGCTTGCCGCCGCCAACTTGTCCCAGCGCCAGCCAGGGTGCTGCTCAGCCCCGAGGACCAAGTCGAGTCCACCGCCATAGGGATCATCATCAACCAGCGCCACGCGCAAGCCACGTTGGGCTGCAGCTAACGCCAAGCCAGCGGCCACAGTCGACGAACCCAGCCCACCGACGCAGGCCGACAGACGCACCACCTGAGCCTCCCCTTGCTCTGTCTGATCGGCATCAATCACGCGAGTGAGCCAATTGCCGCCTTCCGGCAAAGTGATGACGCAGGCACCCAGGGGCGCCGAGCTGGCACACAATTGCGCTGCCTGTTCGACCTGCCCCAGCAAGAAGCACCGCGGCCGCTTGGGCAAGGCCCAGGCGACCAGCGGCGCCGACTGGTCTGCGCCAATCAGCACGGTGGCAGATTCGTACCAAATCCGCCTGATCTCCACGGGGTCGATGACCACCGCCAGCGAGACGCCCACGGCAGCGGCGTTAGCACGCACGCGATTGATCAGGACGGCATCGGAACTGACGAGGTTGACCAACGGTTTTTTTTCTGACACATCATTACTATTGGCCCAGGCGCCATGAATCTGTCACAATCGATCGTTGCTGTGGATAACCTTCTGGTGGGCTCCGGTCAGGCCAGAGGTCAGCCTTGAATCAGCGCGTGACAATAGTCATGGCAGGCATTGTTCAGTACAGTACGGGCATGGCCTCGTCTTCTTCGCTACCCGCCGCTGCCCTCAATTGGCTGCTGGGGGCGACCAGTTCCACTGTCGCCACAGTGGAATCGACGCCCTATGTGCTGGACCTGACCGACAACGATTACCACGTGACTGTGGTCGATGATGACCTCGACTCTCTGAAACCGCTGCGTTACCGGCGACCGATGATCCGAGTGGTGGCTGCTCACGGCGAGGCCTTGCCATTCGAGCCGACCTGCTTCGATCGAGTCATCGCCATCCAGAGCTTCCACACCATGGACCCCCGCCCGACTCTGGCCGAGTGGGCCAGAGTCCTTCGCCCCGACGGCCAAGTCGGCCTGGTCTTCATTCGCTTGGACGATTCCGTGCCGATGATTCGCCGATTGAAAAACATCATCGGCCAAGCACTGCCACGGGCAATGGCGGCCGATCGAGGCGTCAGCAGCGTCGACCATTTACACCAATCGAGCCTGTTCTATCCCAGTGAGCAGCGCTCCTGGCGCTTGTGGCAAACCTGCACTCGCTCCCAGTTGGTGGCCACCGCCACTGCGGCCCCGGGAGCCGATCGCTTGGATAGCAATGACCTGCATGCCCTGGGCGATGCTGTCGGTGAGCTTTATGACACACATGCCCGGGTGCCAGAGCCGCTGCGCCTGCCGTATACCATCAGCTGCTGGCGGGCAACGGTCAAATCCAGAGCGGCGCAGACTAATAGCCCCGCTACGGCTGCTGGTGGATCGATGTCGATGTCAATGTGACTCGCCCCAACCTGCCAGCTGCGACCAGTTGACCGCCCAACAACCCATCGACGGACAATCGACTGGTAACCTGGTTGCGACTAGGAGGAAGCATGCCAGCCACTGCCAACGAATATGACTCACTATTAGCCCAAGTCAGTCATGATTTACGAGGGTTGATCCATGACGAAGTGGCCCTGGCGAAGGCTGAGCTGAAACCCGCTGTCAAACACGTCGGTTTGG
>JAITVZ010000120.1 GCA_031285505.1 Propionibacteriaceae bacterium | reverse complement strand
GGTCCAAATGTTGGTGTTGATGAGCTGCACAATGATCCTCGGCGCGCCGATCATGATGGTCGGCGGCGTGGTCATGGCCCTGCGCACCAGCTGGGAGTTGAGTTGGATCGTCCTGGCGGCGGTGGTGGCCTTGGCGGTGGTGGCCGGGCTGGTCATCTCGCGGATGGGGCCCCTGTTCGCTTCGATGCAGGTCAAGATCGACAACGTCAACCGGGTGCTGCGCGAGCACATCTCCGGCATCCGGGTGGTGCGAGCCTTCGTCCGTGAGCCCTTGGAGGCCAAGCGTTTCGGCAAGGCCAACAGCGAGTTGATGGACACTGGCGTGCGCGTCGGCCGTTTGATGATGACGATGTTCCCGCTGGTCTTCTTCATCCTCAATCTGTCCTCCGTGGCGGTCATCTGGTTCGGAGCCCAACAAATCGACGCCGGCACGATGGAGATCGGCTCATTGACCGCCTTCATCACCTACCTGATGCAGATCCTGATGTCGGTGATGATGGCCACGATGATGATCGTCATGGCGCCGCGGGCGGCGGTCTGCGCCAAGCGGATCATGGAGGTCTTGCAGCAGCAGTCGACGGTCGTGCCGCCAGCCCATGGCGTCACCGAGTTGCCCGATCATGGCTCGGTGCGTTTCGACGATGTCGCCTTCCGCTATTCCGGGGCGGCTGAGCCGGTCATCTCCGGCATCAGCTTCACGATGAGCGCCGGCACGACCACGGCCGTCATCGGCTCGACTGGCTCTGGCAAGACCACTTTGGTCAATCTGGTGCCGCGCCTCTATGACGCCACCACCGGCACGGTGATGATCGACGGGGTCGACATTCGCCAGATCGATGAAGACACCTTGTGGTCGAAGATCGGTCTGGTGCCACAGAAGCCCTACATGTTCACCGGCACCATCGCTTCGAATCTGCGCTACGGCAACCCCAAAGCCAGTGACGATGAGTTGTGGCGGGCCCTGAGAGTGGCCCAAGCGGCCGATTTCGTTGAAGAGATGCCCGGCAAGTTGGAGGAGCCGATGGCTCAGGGTGGCACCAATGTCTCTGGTGGTCAGCGCCAACGCTTGGCCATCGCCCGAGCCTTGATCCGCCAGCCAGACATCTACGTCTTCGATGACTCCTTCTCAGCCCTCGACGTCGCCACTGACGCCCGGGTGCGCGCCGCCCTCGGCGAATACACCAAGGAAGCCGCAGTCATGATCGTCGCCCAGCGGGTGTCGACCATTCGCCATGCCGACCAGATCGTCGTCCTCGATGACGGCCAGATCGTCGGTATCGGGCGTCATGAGGAATTGCTCAAAACCTGTCAGACCTATCAAGAGATCGTTGAGTCGCAGATGTCACAAGAGGAGGCTCTGGCATGAGTCCGCGCAAATCGAATGCTCGCCCAGCCAACGGGCCAACCCGGCATGGCGGCGGCCACGGCATGATGGGCGGTCACGCCCCGGCTGAGAAGGCGGTCAATTTCTGGCCCAGCCTGAAGCGGCTGCTTGGTTATCTCAAACCGCACCGGATCAAGCTGGTCTTCATCTTCGTGCTCGGCGCCATCGGTGTCGGTCTGAATGTCTATGCTCCAAAGCTACTGGGCCGGGCAACCGACACTATCATGTCCGGTGTCATGGGAAGGATGGTCGGCGATCAACTGGCCGATCCGAAGTTCGCCGCCCAGCTGCCGACGATCTGCGCCCAGATCGGCTGTGACCCGGACAACATGACCAAGGCCGACATCAGCAAATTGCTCGACGCGATGAAGGACATGCCGGCCGGCACCGGCCCGAGTATCCCCGACCAGGTGCAACAGATGCTGTCGAGCATCGATTACACCCCCGGTCAGGGCATCAATTTCCATGATCTCGGTTTGCTCGTCTTCATGACGATCGGCTTCTATGTCGCCTCGGCGCTGTTGATGATCGTCATGGGCATGATGCTCAACAAGATCGTTCAAACCACGGTCGCATTGATGCGCCAGGAGGTGGCCGGCAAGCTCGACACCTTGCCCTTGTCCTACTTCGACCGTCTGCCGCGTGGGGAGCTGCTGTCGCGGGTGACCAACGATATCGACAACATCTCCCAGTCGCTGCAACAAACCCTGCAGCAGATCGTCCAGTCGCTGCTGATGGTCCTGGCGGTGTTGGGCATGATGCTGACCGTTTCGCCGATCCTGACCCTGGTGGCGGTCGTCACCATCCCGGTGTCGATCATCGCCGTCACCCAGATCGCCAAACGCTCACAGCGCAAATTCTCGGCCATGTGGGCCCACACCGGTGAGCTCAACGCCAAGGTCGAGGAGGCTTACACCGGCCATGCCTTGGTCAAGGTCTTCGGGCGTCACCGTGAGGTCGAAGCCAGTTTCAATGAGTCCAACGACCAGCTTTACCACTCGGCCTTCGGCGCTCAGTTCCTGTCGGGCATCATCATGCCGATCATGGGCTTCGTCTCCAACCTGGGTTACGTTGTCATCGCCGTCTGCGGTGGCTTGATGGTGGCCGGCGGGTCGATCACCCTGGGCAGCGTTCAGGCCTTCATCCAGTATTCGCGCCAGTTCACCCAGCCGATCAACCAGATCGCCTCGATGATGAACCTGTTGCAGTCCGGCGTGGCTTCGGCCGAGCGGGTCTTCGAGGTGCTCGATGAGCCGGAGCAGACCCCGGATGGCACGGCCAAACTGCCGGACCCGATTCAAGGCAAGGTGGTCTTCGATCATGTGGCCTTCTCCTATGAGCCGGGCAAGCCCTTGATCACCGACCTGTCGTTGACGGCCCAGCCAGGCCAGACCATCGCCATTGTCGGGCCCACCGGTGCTGGCAAGACCACTCTGGTCAACCTGCTGATGCGCTTCTATGACATCGACGCCGGCGTCATCACCTTGGATGATGTCGACACCAGCACCGTGCCGCGCGCCGATCTGCGCCACGAGGTCGGTATGGTCTTGCAAGACACCTGGCTGTTCAATGGCTCGATCCACGACAACATCGCCTATGGCCGCCCCGATGCCACCGAGGAAGACATCATGAAGGCGTCCAAGGCCACCTATGTCGATCGTTTCGTCCGGTCATTGCCGCAGGGCTATGACACGGTGATCGACGATGAGGGATCGAACGTCTCAGCGGGTGAGAAGCAGTTGCTGACCATCGCCCGGGCCTTCCTGGCCGACCCGTCGATTTTGATCCTCGACGAGGCGACTTCGTCAGTCGACACCCGCACCGAGGTGCTGGTCCAACGGGCGATGGGCGCTTTGCGCCAAGGGCGGACGTCTTTCGTCATCGCTCACCGCTTGTCGACGATTCGCGACGCTGACACCATCTTGGTGATGGAGCACGGCGACATCGTCGAGCAGGGCAACCATGAGACCCTCTTGGCCAAGAAGGGGGCTTATTACGACCTTTATCAGGCCCAGTTCGCCGGCATGCCGCAAGGCTGAGGTCTGAGTTTGAACGCCAGGGGGCGTCACTGGTCTTTGACCGGTGGCGCCTCAGGCGTTTGGTGGGTGGGTCTTTGGATCCGGCGTCACGCCGGCGGCTGACCCTTGGTCATTGTTGGCCGGGTGAATAGAAGATTGGGCCCGACTGCTGGTCACGCACATGGTCGCAGCTGTTGGGCAGGGCTGGCAGCCAGCGCCCGGATATATGCCAGAAAGCGGGAGCCCCCAAAGGGACTCCCGCTTTCTGTTTGCTTGGACTGTGGGAAGGCAGTGTCGACGCCGGCCTCGGCGTCCAGTATCAGTCGAACACCGTCGGTGGAGCCGAGCCGCCTAGGGAGTGATCCGCAGATACTTCTGGCGGGCGCCTTGGGGTGAGACCCCCAGACCGGCGGCGATGGCGACCCAAGAGTAACCATCGGCTCGGGCTTGGACAACAGCGTCATCCAGGTTCTGTTGTGAAATGGCCGCGGACTGCTTCAGATTTTGGATGTTCTGCAGGACGCTTGACGCCTTGAGTGCTTCTTGGCCACGCGCGCGATTCTTTTCACTCGCACTTAACATGACTCTTTCATCATTGATGTCCACTATCGATTCTCCGTGTTCTCTTGATACATGCGTTGGCCGAATCACGCCACCAGTGCCCGGCCCCAGGGGGTTTGGAGTGTATCAAACACTTCCTGTCATCCAGTTTAGACTAGAAGACAGCTATGAGTAAACCTTTCGCACATAAACTCATGACGGATCGATATCCATGGATTGAGCGCAGCCTGGCGTCAGTGCTCTCAGAAACAATGACTCTGGCCAACAAGGCGACAATGTTGCTGAAAATGTCGACAATCCCAAAAGCAGACTAAAGAATGCTTGTTGGTTCATGCCAGATGAATAACGTTCTGACAAGGATCAATGCAAACCCTGCCTACATGGTTGTAACTATAGGCAATGGGAATTACTTTTGAGGCTGGTCTTGAATCAATCAGAATGGCCTGATTGATGTCCCGGCAGGCCTTTCTTGGAATCTGCCAAAATCCCCTGATTTGTTGCCAATTGTTGCATTGGTAATGACCTTATCGGCGTGTCGTTTTACCGAGAATGGGCTGGAAAAGGGCCCAGCGAAGCTTGCAACGACTTGGAGTGGGAGATCGGGCACCGGGTAGTCGTCGCGAATCGGTCGCCCGATCGCCATCTTCTGATCCAGAATGTGCCTGGAGAGATGGCGGTTGTGCTGGGCCGCTCAGGAGGCCCACATGCCTCGGAAGAATCGATTGGCCCACCAGAGCATCAGCAGGGTGGATGCCAGCAGAATGGCAGCGGCCATGACCCGGTGCCAGCGTTGCTGTTGTGGCGAAGACGCCTCGGTCAACCAAACCGCCCCAGCGACGAAGCCGGGGAACCAGATCAGCAGCGATCGTGACAATGACATCAGCCACACCTGGCAGCTCAGCGCCAGCCAGCTCGAGCCAACCAAGCCCGCTGCCGCCAAGGGGTAGCTAGGCTCGTCGGAGCCAGATGGCGACGAGCCTCTCAGATCGCCTAAGACATGCGAGCTGGTGTAGGCCTGACGCGGACCGGTCGGGCCAGATGCCACTCGGCGCAAGGTCTGACTCCCGCCTGCTCGCCAGCGGCGCCAGGCCCGCCTCATCAACCAGATCAGCAACAGGGCGCCGATCAGATAAACGAGCAGCTCAGCAAGGAACATCACTGAGTTGTCATCGCCGGCGGCGCCGATGCCGGCGGCCCGGGCAGTGTTGATGATGGCTTGCCAGGGCCAGTGGAAGGCTCGACCCCAACCCTGTCGCTGGGCCTCGAACCAGACCAGCCACGAGCCGAAACGCAGCTTGAGAAAAACGACATAGGCTGCCAGCACCGCCAGCGGGCCGATCAGGCCGACGGCCCGCAGGCCAATGGCCCGGCCCAGGCTGTGTCGGCGGTCGTGCCAGGCCTGCATCAGCGCCATGATCCCCAGGCCGACTAGCAAAAACAGCCCGGACACACGGAAGGCCATGGCCACGCTCGCCCAGAGCCCAGCCCAGCCCCAACGGCCGCGTCGGGCCAATTCCCAAGCCCAAAAGGCGCCGGCGCAGAAGGGAGCTTCGGAATAGGCGGCGAAGCTGAAGACGGCCATCGGCGCCAGCGACCAGCCCCAGACCGCCAAGGCGCCGGCGCCGCCGCCGCCAGCCAGTCGATACAGCGCCCATGCGGCCGCGCCCGAGGCAACCAAGGCCAACAGAGTGCCGGTCAGCCAGGCCGGCAGGCCGATCATCCCGCCAGCCGCCATCAGCGCCGGCAGTCCCGGAAAGAAGGCCGCTTGGGTCAATTCGGTGTAACCATCACTGGCGATGGCCGCGAATTGGGCAACGTCCCAGCGGCTGAAGACCAGGGGCAGGGGTGTCCCACTGGTCCAGGCGACCAGTAAGGCGCTGATCAGCAACAATAGCCTTGACGTCAACCAACCGTGGAAAGCCAGGCGACCGGTTGGCGATCGGGTCAGTAGGCGCCAGCGGGTAGGCACGGCCTCAACCAGCTGGTGTGGCCTGCAGCCGGTCAAGTCTGGAGGCTGCGGTGGTGGGGGCAGGTAAGGCCGATCGATCACTGTTGGCCGGCTGGCCCTCGGCGGGGGCCATAGCAATTGAAATTGCCGGGCTGGTCTGATTGGGCTGGCTGAACGGTTCGATCCGCCCACGCGCCATATCGGCGGCTACCCGACTCATCAGGAAGAGACTGCCAGCCACTCGCAGGAAGATGGCTCCGACATAGACCCAGGGGGTCGATCCCAGGCCGAGGGTCAGATCATTGCTGCGCAGGTAGAGCCAGATGACTGCGAAATAGATAGTCTCGGTGACGCAGAAAACGCCCAGGTCGAGGGCCTTGGGCCGAACCAACACCAACAAGGGCAGCGCCCATAGGACATATTGCGGCGAGTAGACCAGGTTGCCGACCAGCATGATCGCCACCGCCAAATAGGCGATCTGCAGGGGGTGGGGGCGGCGCTTGGCGAAGAAGATCAGCAGGGCCAAGGCCAGATAGGCGACGACCATCGCCAAGCGTGACCACCAACGAGCGTCGCCCAGCCCGACACCGGCCATCTCCAAGGCCTGCCAGATCGATCCCAGGTCAGCACCGCGGGTCGAATTCATGGTGTAGAACAGTGACCAACCCTTGAATTGGCTGATGATCACCGGCAGATTGACGACGATCCAGACCAGCAGCGCCATGCCGAGCATCTTCCACCAGTCGAGGATCGCCTTGAGATCGCGCCGGGTGTCGCGCCGCCACCAGACGACGATCAAGGCACCGATGATGACAATCGGATAGAGCTTGGCCGCCACACCGAGGCCGAGCCAGAGGCCGGCCATGCCCGGTCGGCCGCGGCACCAGGCCAACAGCCCAGCGGCAGTCAGGGCGACGGTCAGCAGGTCCCAATTGATCAGGCCAGTGGTCCAGATGGCTGGCGCCAGGGCGGTGAAGGCCGCGATCCAGGGGCGATCGGGGGCGAAGCACAGCTGGGAATGGATCAGCCAGAGCAGGCAGGCGAACAAGCCGACCGCCGAGATCGCCAGGTAAATGTTGAGGTTGTCGACCATCTGCTGACCGGTGATGCCTTGTTCCGGCAAGCCGCCGAACAAGCGGGTCAAGGAATTGGCCAGGGCGGCGAAATAGCCGGTCAGCACCGGATATTCCCAAGCAGCGGCGGCGTAGGGCAGGGCACCGGTGGCTTGGCCGCGGCTGAGATAGAGCGAGGTCAGATCGGAATAGCACATCCAACCGAAGCTGTCGGGCTGGGTGGCGCCGGTGATGTAGCGGCAGGGCAGCTGGCGGACCATCAAGGCCAACCAACTCAAGCCGGCCAACAGGTAGATCCAGGCGGCGGTGATCAGGGGCAGTCGCTGGCCGGTCGGCTGGCGTCTGCTGAAGGCGTCGGCCACCTGGGTCAGCAGCATTTGGCCACCATTGGCTGAATGACGCCCGCCGGTCAGAAAGGCCGACAAGGCGCCGACCCGTGGCCGACCATCGTTTGGCTCGGCCGGTCGGCTGGCTGCTTGCTTGGGCGCTGGGGCCGTTTCAGCCATAGATGTCTTCGATGGTCGGTTGGCGCCGCGGCGGTTTGCGGGTGCGCCCATCGCCGAGCAGATAAGCCTCAACGACATGGTTCCAGCCACATTCGGGGCAGACCTCGACCACATAGACGGTGAATTCGCCGAAGTCACCCTCCATTTCGGCCAATTCATCCTCGGATTTGATCCGCCCGGAGTATTGGCCGAGCTGATCGCCGAAGACGTAGTTCAGCTCGAGCAGGCGACCACAGTTGGCCACCGGGCAGCGACGGTCGGTCAGGCGGCCATGGTGCAAAGCGGCCCGGATCAGCATCGGGTCGGCGTCAAGGGCTTCATGGCTGACCATGGTGCGCAAGGCGCTGCTCAACTCCTCCAGGGTGCGGCGGCGCTGGAGGCTGTAATCAACGGACTTTCGCTTGGTCTGGAGCACGATGTCGACCGCCGACGGCGCGGCTACTTCCAGAAAGTCATCAAGACAAAGGCGGCGGCGATCAAGACGATGCCGACGACAATGTTCCACGAGGCCAAGGCGGCCATGAAGGGGATCGATGTTCCAGCGATCGACGAGACGACGATCCAGATGACCCCAAGCAGCAAGGCGGTCAACATGCACGGCACCACCCAACGGCGCTCACCGGGGCGGGCCACCTTGGACTTTTCTTGCTGGATTTCGGCGACCTGCTCGAGTCGGCGCATCTTCTTTTTAGCGGCGGCCTCTGGACGGACTCTGGACTCGGGCACTTCCCCTCCACCTTTCTGACGACTGTTCTTGGGTCAGCCTACGCTGTCGGACGACTTTTTGCCTGCAACCGCTTCATTGGCTCCCGCACCGGAGATTAGTTTCTGGGCCGGGATCGGGTGCGGGACACTACTGGCCAGTGCCGGTGGCGCCAGTGGTCGCACTACTGGAGCTGCTGGCGCTGGTCGTGCTGGTCGGATCAGGGTTGTCGCAGAACAAGGTGACGTCTTGACCGACGGTCACCTGGGAGTTGAAGGCCGGGTCCTGATCGCTGATCTTCTGGGTGTCGCCGCTGCACTTGGTCTGCTGGTCTCCGGCGTCGATCGGGTTGAGTCCCCAAGCGGCCAGGTTGTTGCGCGTCGAGCCATAGGTCAGGTTGGCGACGTTCGGCATCAAGTCGGCCACCGTCAAGGTGATCTGGGTCGAAAAGGTGACCGCCTCACCGGCTGGATGATCGACGGTGTAGCTGCCGACATGGTTGGCGTCACTGACCTCGATCGATTTCAGGACGACATTGGTGAAGCCCGCCTGAGCCAGGGTGCTCTGCGCCTGGTCCAGCCCCATGCCGGACAAGTCGGGCATCTTGACGTTGCCGGTGGCGACATAGATGGTGATCGGATCGGTCTCCTTGATGGTCGCACCGGCCACCGGCTCAGTGCGGATGACTGTGCCGGCGGTCTTGCCGGCAGATTCATCCAGGCTGGCGTCGGCCACTTGGAGATTCTTGAAGCCGGCCTCGTTCAAGAGGGCTGAGGCGTCGGCAGTGCTGCGATCTTTGACGTCGGGCACTTGGCGCTCCTCCGGGCCGATGTTGACTTGGAGGGTGATGGTCGTGCCGAGGCGGACCAACTCGCCGTGCTTCGGATCCTGCTCGGTGACCGTGCCGACAGTTTCATCGTCAGCGCCGTGATATTGGGTCACCTTGGTCTTGAATCCAGCCGTGGTCAGGATCTTTTCGGCGTTCTCCTGCTGCATGGTGGTGACCGCCGGCACGGCGAACATCGTCGGGGTCGAGGCGCCGTCGCCTGGTTGCTGGTCGCGGTTGAACCAGAGCACCAAGCCGGTGGTGATCAAGGCGATGGCCAAAATGATGCCCAAGACGATGCCGATGATTTTGCCCAGTCGGCTGCGATCGTCTTCGGCTTCCTCGGCCAGCGGCTCGGCGGCTCGGGCCGGTCGACCGGGCACTGGCGCCACCCCGGTTGTCAACACCTGGGTGCGGTCGCCGGTCGGTGTCATCACTGAAGTGGCGTCGTCATCGATCAATGCCGGTGGCGCCACGGCCAAAACGTGCTGCCCGTGGAGCAGGCGTTGGATGTCCTCTTCCATCTCATGGGCGGTTTGGTAGCGGTCGTCGGGATTCTTGGCCAAGGCCTTGAGCACGACTGCGTCCATCTCGGTGGAGATCAGCGGATCGACCTGCGATGGGGGCACTGGCGTGGCCCGGACATGCTGATAGGCCAGCGACACTGGCGAATCACCTTGGAAGGGCGGGTTGCCGGTCAACAGCTCATAGAGCAGGCAGCCGGTGGCGTAGATGTCGGAGCGTCGATCGATGGCGTCGCCGCGGATCTGCTCCGGCGAGAGATACTGCGGAGTGCCGATGACCGAGGCGGTCTGGGTCATCGAGGCGGCGGTGTCGGAGACCGCTCGGGCGATGCCGAAATCCATCACCTTGACCTGGCCGGTGTCGGTCAGCATGACATTGGCGGGCTTGATGTCGCGGTGGATGATGCCGTGGCGGTGAGAGTAGTCCAGGGCGTCGAGAATTGAGGCGGTGATCTGCAGGGCCTTGGTCGGCTGGATCTTGCGGCCATCGTGGAGGATCTCGCGCAAGGTGTGGCCGACAACCAGCTCCATGACGATATAGGGGATGGCCTGGCCATCGGCTGGATCGATCGACTCACCGGTGTCGAACACTGAGACGATGTTCGGGTGGTTCAAGCCGGCGGCGGCATGGGCTTCACGGCGGAAACGCTCCAGGAAGATCGGGTCGCCGGCCAGATCAGGCTTGAGACGTTTGATGGCGACATCACGGTCGAGACGGACATCATGGGCCCGGCGCACCTCAGCCATTCCGCCGCGACCAAGCAGCGGGCCCAAGACGTATCGGCCACCGATCAGAGAGTCGGTCATTGCAGTCCTTTCCCGTGGAATTTGTGCCAGTCACCGTACCTGGCCGGGGCTAATCGCCGCCGGGCTGTGGCGCCTGGGCACACGAGCCCACACTGACTATTCTGCCGCGACTAGCTGAGAATAAGCTGAACGCCAGCCGCGAAGATATCACTGACGGCCGGCTTCCAGGACGGCCTTGGCGACCGGCGCGGCGTCGCCGGAGCCCCAGAGGTCGGCCGAGGTTGACTCGGAGCGCTGCAAGAAGACCGACACCACCAGGTCGGGGTCGAGCGAAAAGGCGACGAACCAGGCGTAATTGGGGTTGGACGGGTCAGTCTGAGCGGTGCCGGATTTGCCGCCGACGGTCACTCCCGGGATCTTGGCCGGGCTGCCCAAGCCATTCTCGACCACCGATACCATCATGTCTTTCATTGATTGGGCGGTGCTGGCCGAGACCACGGCGTTTTGCTCGACCTGGTGGCGCCAAGAGACGGTCAAATCGGGCGCCCGGACCTCCTCGACGATGTAAGGCTCGGCCTGGTAACCGTTGTTGAGGAAGGTGGAGGCGACCATCGCCATCTGTAAGGGGCTGGCGGTGACACTGCCCTGGCCGATGCCGGCGCGCATCAGCTCAGCGTCGTCAGCCGGCTGGGGGAAATTGCTGGCCACGCCGCCCAGCTCCGGCAGATGGGTCTGATTGAAACCGAAGCGCTCGGCCTGGCGCTCGATGGCTTGATCGCCCAGTTGAACAGCCAAACCGGCGAAGGCGGTGTTGCAAGACATCTCCAGGGCTCGGGTCAAAGTCACCTCACCGTCGCCACAATTGGTCGAATTGTTGAGGTAGAGCGACGATCCCGGGTATTGCAGTCTCTCCGGAGTTTCGACCATGGTGTCCGGGCGCAAGCCAGCTTCCAGGGCCGTGGCCGCCACCACCAGCTTGAAGGTCGATCCCGGCGGATAGGTCTCGCGGCTGGCTCGATCGGCCATCGGGCGGCTGGGGTCATCGTTCAATGCGGTCCATGAGGCTTGTTGGGCGGCCGCGTCATGGCTGGCCAAGAGATTGGGATCATAACTGGGCGAGGTGACCAAGGCCTTGATCGCTCCGGAATGAGGGTCCATCGCCACGATCGCCCCCTCGAAGCCGGACAGGGCGGCGCCAGCGGCCTCCTGCAGGGTCGGATCGATGGTGGTGACCACCGACGAGCCTTCGGCTTGTCGCCCCGAGGCCAGGTCGATCAGCTGCTGCAGCCATTGCGATGAGTCGTCGCCGACCAGATAGGCGTTGAAGGAGTTCTCGATCCGGCTGGTGGCATAGATATAGGAGTAGAAGCCGGTCACCGGGGCATAGAGCGGGCCGTTGGCGTAGACCCGCTGGTAGCGGTAGACCGATGAGTCGGTCGACGGCGCGGATTCGGCGATGACCAGGTCTCCCGCCAGAATCTGGCCACGGTGGATGTTGGCGTCGGCGTCGCGCGCCCGGACGTTGTAGGGGTTGTTCTCCAAGCGTTCAGTCTGGGTCAGGTTCAAGTAGGTCAGGTTGCCGATCAGGGCGAAGACCAGCAAAGCGCAGACGACGCCGACTTGGCGGATATGGCGGTTCAATCGCTGCCCCTTCCGAAAAGGTCATCGTCGTCATCGAAGGCGTCCGTCGGGCGGGGCCGATAGCTGGCGGCATCCGCTGTCGGTGGGGCTGGGGGTCTGGAGGCCGCCGGTGCTGCCGGATTGCGCACAGGCGCTGGAGCCTGACTTGGCGGCGCTACTGGCGCGGGGGTTGGTGCCGGCGGCCTGGGGGCTGGTGTCGCTGCTGTTGCCGGCATCTGAACTGCTGTGGCGAACCCTGGTCCGGCGGCTGACTGTGGTTCGGCTGACTCCGGTTGTATTGACCCGGGGCGCGGTGGCGTGGACCCTGCGGACTGGGTCGGTGGCACCGAGGTGGCCGGGCCGAAGGGGTCGAAAGCTTGGGTGACCTCCAAGGTCGCCTCCCCATCGGCCGATCGGCCCGGGCTGGGCGAAGGGGTCGGGTCGGCCAAGACCGTTGTCGGCTCTGAGCCAGCCCAATCGGTGGCCGCCAAAGGGTCGGGCGGGATCGGCAGCGGGGCCAGACCATGGGCGTCGAGGCGGACTTGGCCGTCGGGGCGGGCCGCCACCCGACGGATGCGACCGCGGCCGACCTTGGCCAATTCGGAGGCACTGATCACCTGAGTGGCTTCGTCGGTCAGTGCTGCCAGCTGCCCGGCCTCAGGGTCGAGCTGGCGGGGGCGGCGGGCCTGGTTGGAGATGATCAACAGGGCGGCCACCAAAATCCAATTGGCCACCATCGACGATCCGCCCTGCGACAGGAAGGGCGTGGTCAAACCGGTCAAGGGCAGCAAGCGGGTGACACCGCCGATGATGGTGAAGACCTGGAGCATCAAGCCGAAGCTGAGACCGGCGGCGAACAGCTTGGGGAAGGCGTCGGCGCTGATCAGGGCAGTTTTCAAGCCGCGGAAGACCAGCAAGCCATATAGAGCGATGACGCCGATCAGGCCGACGACACCGATCTCCTCGCCGATGGCCGCGGAGATCATGTCCGAAGCCGCGTAAATCGTCACCTGCGGCTGGCCCAAACCCCAACCCGAGCCGAACAAGCCACCATGTGACAAGGCGAACTGAGCTTGAATGATCTGATAGGCGTTATCAGGCTGGTCGAAGGGATGCAGCCAATAATCGACCCGGGTTTGGACGTGCCCGGTGAAACGGGCTGCCAGCACGGCTGCGGCCGCGAAGGCCAATAGACCGATGATCACCCAGGAGATCTTGCCGGCGGTGACATAGATCATCATGACGAACATGCCGAAGAAGAGCAGGGCGGTGCCGAAGTCATTCTCGAAGACCATGATGGCCAAGGCGACCAGCCAGAGCAGCAGGATCGGCAGGAAATCGCGCAAGCGAGGCAGCTCCAGGCCGACGATCCGCCGCCCGGCCGAGGCCAGCACCACCTGGCGCGAGGCCAGATAGGCGGCGAAGCTGGCCGCTAAGACGATCTTGGCGATCTCGGCTGGTTGGAAGGAGATCGGGCCCAAGTGGATCCAGATCCGCGAGCCATTGCGGGCCATGCCCAGGCCCGGGATCAACGGCAGAATCAACAGGATCAGCCCGGCCAAGGACAGGATCATCGGATAACCGCGTAGTCGGCGCGGATCCTTGATCAGCACGACGATCACCGCCAGCGCCAGCAGGCCGACGACCATGGCGATGAACTGCAAATCGAGCATCGACCAGGAGGCGGGTTTGGCAGCCAGATCCAGGCGATGGAGCATGGCCAAGCCGAGGCCACTGAGCGTCAAAGCCAGGGGCAGCAGCACCGGATCGACATAGGGGAGAGCCAGACGGGTGAGCAGGTTGAGGGCGAGGCCCAAGCCGTACCAAACGATGGCGACGGTCAACCAATCACTGGGCAGGGCGTTGTCGCGGAACAGACCGGTCAAGAGGTAACCGGCGAAGCCGATCGACTGGCCCAGCAGGGTCAAAGCCAATTGGGCCAGGCTCCGCCGACGGTAACTGATCGTCTCGGAATCCACGTCAGCAACCGTCCGCCGGGACTGGCTCGCTCGGATCACGCCCCGCCCTGCGGCTGATGCACTGCGCCGACTTGCGCTCCAACTCGCTGATGGTGTCGTGGACCCGGTCGAGGCTGCCACCCGGCACGGTGATGACCGCTTCGACCTGATCGCGCCAAGCGATTGGCAGGTCCTCCAAGTCGATGTCCGTTTGCTCGAAAAGGCGTGCGGTGTCGAAACCGGCGACACTGCCGGGCAGGCCGCGGTAGATGGCGACATGGCCGTCCGCGGCGCCGACATAGTACTGGCCGGAGACATAGGCATAAGCTCCCCAGGCCCCACCGCCGAGGGCCAGCAGCACCAGAGCGATGATCAGCCACATCAGCTTGTGTGAGCGACGAGCCACTGGGGCGTAGCGCTCGCGTTCGCGTCGTTCGACTGATTGGCGCAAGGCGTTGCCGCGCTTGGCGTGGGCTTTGGCCCGACCGCTGGTCAAGGGGGTGGTCCAAGTGGCTGGGGCTTCGGCCGGGTTATGCAGGGCGTCGAGCAGCAGCTCGATCTGTGGATCGTTGGCCGCGCCGATCAGGCCTTCCTTGACGTAATCCGTCTGGACGCCAGTCTGGCGCGCAGTGATCAAGGTGGCCCCTGGGTCGACGAGCGGCGATGGCAGGGCGTCGGTCAGGGTGTCAGTCAAAGCGTCGGTCAGGGCTGGGTCGGCCGCATCGGTCAGGGCTGGATCAGCGTCATTGGTGGCGTCGAGCAGGGCGTTGGGGTCGTCGGCGTCGATGACGTCGGCTAAAACGATGGTGATGTTGTCCGAGCCGCCGGCGGCATGGGCCAAGGCGATCAGGGCGGTCATGGCCTCAGCTAAACGAGGGGCCTGGATGGCCATGGCGATCTCGGCGTCGGGAACCAAGCCGCACAAGCCGTCGGAGCAGAACATCAGGCGGTCGCCGGCGGCCAAGCTGATTGACTGGTAGTCCGGCTCGATCACCGGTTGACCATTGACCACCCGCATGATGATTGAACGATGCGGGTGGGTCAGAGCGCCGGCCTCGTCGAGGCGCCCCTCATCAATCAGTGTCTGGACGTAGGAATGATCATGGGTCAAGCGCTGGAGTTGGCCGTCTTGCAGCCGGTAGCCGCGTGAGTCGCCGATGTGGGCGATGTTCAACTCCTGGCCGTCGAAGATGCCGCCGCAAACCGTTGTGCCCATGCCGTCCAATTGGGGCGCGGCCATGATCAGGCCGGACAGGTCCTGGTTGGCGGCGGTGATGGCGGTCTTCCAAGAGTCGAGGGCGGCTTGGCCCTTGGCGCTGGCGTCAAGGTTGTGGGACAGGTCGGTGGCCACCACGGCCGAAGCCAGATCGCCGGCGGCGGCTCCCCCCATGCCGTCAGCCACCAGCAAAATATTGGCTGTGACGTAGCCGGAGTCCTGATTGGAGCGGCGGACCAAACCGATCTCACTGTGAGCCAATGGCACCAAGCGCAATTGCATCAGTACTCCAGTCTCATCTGGACATCGCCGATGCGGATGGTGTCGTTGACCCCGACAACTGTCGGCTCGACGACCCGTTCGCCGTTGACGTAGGTGCCGTTGGTCGATCCGAGGTCGCGCAGCACCCATGCGCCGTCACTGCGATGGTTTAGCTGGGCGTGCATCGAGGAGACGTAGTCATCGTCGAGCATCAATTCGCAGGCGTCTGATCGGCCGATGTGGACTTCCGGCACCAATTGCAGCCGGTCACCGGCATGCTTGCCGGAGTCGATCGCCAGCACCCAGGGCTCCTTGTGCCGTTTGCTGGCCTTGCGGGCCGCCCGCTGCTCCTTGGCGCTGGGCGCCGGCTCGACATCGACGTCGTCGTTGCGCTGGTTGCGCGAGCGGCGACCGACCATGTCGGAGTTGATCACCGCCGCGATGACGATGATCAGCAGCCACAAGATCGCCAGGAAGGCGATCTTGAGAACCAGGACGGTGAAAGCAGCCAACTCACTGGCCCGCCGGGGCGTAGACCAGCATCTGGGTCTTGCCGATGTTGATCCGCGAACCGTCGCCGATCGCCGCGGCGGTGGTCTTGCGGCCGTCGACCATCAGGCCGTTGGTCGAGTGGAGATCGACGATCTTGACCTGGGTGTCAGGCCCGGAGCCGGTGACCTCGAAGCGGGCATGGATTCGGGAGATGCCCGGATCGTTGATCCGCAGGTCGGCTTGATCGGAGCGGCCGACGGTGAAGCCGGGGGCAGTCAGCGGATGGCGCACCCCGTTGACCTCCAGCACCAATTGGGCCGAGCCGGTGGCGATGCCCGGATGGGCTTCGCGGACATCGGCCACGGTTGAGGCGGCCACCTCCAGGCGACCAACCGGCAGGTCGGGGCGCTCGTCGAATTGGATGAGGATCGGCCCATTGAAGATGTAGCTGCGATCGGTGGCATAGTCGCGGACATCGGCGGTGATTTCAGCGGTCAGGGTTTTGGAATAGGGCACGAAGCGGGCGTAATCCGATGGCGACAATGAAATAAGGAACTCATTGGGCACCAGCCGCTTCTCAGCTGAGAGTATCTGGGCCTGATTGTCGAGCTCGCGGCAGATGGCGTTGGTGATTTCCACCGGTTGGACGTCGCCTTTGAAGACGCGGGTGAAGATGCCGGCGATGGCGCCGTCGAGCTTCTTTTCGGCCGAGGAAAAGATTCCCATGGGGTGGCTCCCTTCCGCTGGTGATCCTGCACAGGTCCGGCCAGTCTACCGGCTGAGCCGAAAGGTTGAGGGTTATGGCATCACCATCAGCCTGACTGGTTGAGAGTCTCAGCCGCGAATCGAGACGATCACCCGCCAGCCGATGAAGATCAAAATGACCACCATCGCTCCGCCGATGCCCCAGAGCAAGTCGGTGTTGCCGGCCTTGTTGTCGGCATCGGCGCCGCCGGTTGGAGTGGCTGAGGCGTCGGTATTGGCCGCTGCGTTGGTGGCGGCACTGGTCGAAGAGTCGCTGGCCGGCTCGGCGGTTGAATCAGCGTCGACAGCTTCTGGATCGCTCGAGGCGCTGGCGGCGCTGGTGGTCCAATCGGCCAGCACATCATCCGGGGCGATCGAGGCGTCGATTGGCTCGACGCTGACCGTGGCGGCAGGGGCGGCCGGGTCAGTCGGGGCGGCCGGGTCGGCGCTGGCCTGATCACTGGCTGAGAAGATGACCAGTAGGCCAAAGGCCGCGATCAGCAAGCGCAGAATCCAGCGGCGACGGCGCTGGCGGGCTCGGCGGTGGATGGCGGCTGGGGTCTGATCAGGCATGGGTCCAGCTTAAGGCCTGACCCCGCGGCAGTCATCGCGCCTCTGGTTGAGAACGTCACAATCGCCCCACCCCGACCCGCAACAAACCACCACACCAAGCGGGCTTCAGATCCCATGCCATGGATGATGATGAGCCTGAATTATCGTTAGGACAGTGTTGCGGCGCAGGGATGTTGGCAGTGCTGCCAAGTGGATGGAGATGCGGCGCCCGACCACGTCATTGGGGTCGGGCGGACAGTCAAACCAAAGTCCCAGGGCCTCCCGGGGATCCATTCTCGTGCCAGGATGGGCCTCGATGACACGTCTCTCAGTCGAATGTTCCCCGGGTAGCCGGGAAGGGCGTTGAATATGTGGCTGACCAACTGGCTCCCATCTGGCTTTGGTGACCGAGCAGCCCGTTGCAGTCGTCACTTCCGCGTTGGGGGGTTGAATGAGCGCCCATCGACCTGCGTCGATATTGGCTGTTCAGCGAAATTCCCTCGTTTTATATCCCTTGATGAGAATCTAGATCAGCCACAATCAGGGGTCAACTCGGTATCGCCAATATAGGCAAAGATCAGCCTTTGGATGACAGATCATCACCGATTGACGACTTTGGGCTGATAGGCCAGACAGCCGCCTGTGACCGTTGGCGCTGGATGGCGGCAAGGCACTTCATGCGAGGCTTCACTGGTGCTGCTTGGCGTCGCACGATAGTGCGGGCAGTGGGACTGCCAGTGGCCGGTCAATGCCCAGTGCTCGCGCCCACATTGATTAGCTGGGGCTCACCGATGCTGTCGACTGTGTTGATCAGACGGTCATGATGCTTAACTGGCCGATGGGCAATTGGCGGCCCGCAGCTCGACGTCGTCGCCGATGACCCCACCGGATGGACCGAGGGTGACATCGCCGATCACCTCGACCCGATCGCCGAAGCGCCAATCGCCCTGGACGGTGAGATGACCGGCCCGGCGCAACCCCAGCGGGTGGGGCAGTCGGGCGTCGTAGCGGTTGATCGCTTGGTAGGCCGACGGCAGCGACACCACCGGCAACGGAGTGACATCGGTGGACGGGATGTAATCGTCGCCGAAAGAGAAGACATCCGAGCGGAGCAAGGTCAGCTCATTGGTTGACTTGACCGGCAGGAAGCGCGATCGAGGCACGACCACCGCCTTGGCCCCTTCGAACGACTCAATGGCGGCGCCCATGGCCGACTCGACTTGCCAGACTGCTGTGCTGGCCGGGTCACGGGGATCGACGGTCTTGCCGTTGCGGATCAGGGGCAGGCCGAGCACGCCGCCGGTCTCCTCCAGCTTGGCGCGTAAGGGCTTGAGGGCGATCCAGAGATTGTTGCAGTGGGCATAGGGGTGGATGCTGGGGTCGGTGAAGAACTGCATCTCATCGGCTGGAGTCTGAGCGGATTCGCGAAGAATCAGACGCCCATCGCTGCGGCGGATGGCGATATGGCCACCCTTCAGGTCCATCGGTGTGCGTGGGGTGATCTCGGTGGCGAAGGGTGCTCCACTGCGGGAGAACCAGCCGGCCAAGCTGGCTGACGGGCCAGCACCGAGGTTGTCGGAATTGGCGATCGACAGATATTCGAAACCGGCGGCGATCAGGGCGTCGAGCATGCCCGAATCGAGCAGGGTCGGGTAGAGATCACCGTGCCCCGGCGGGCACCACTCCAGCTGTGGTTTGGCCGGCCACTCGACCGGCGACAGGTTGTCTCGGCGCAGTTTTGGCTCTTCGGATTGCATCATGTCCAAGGGCAGGTCGTCGACCGGCAGATCGGGGTAGTCCTGGAGGGCGGCCAAGCAGTCGCGCTGGGTGTTGAACGAGTGTAAGAAGATCAGCGGCAGGCGCACACCGAAACGGCGGCGGGCGAACAGCACTTGGCGAGCGATGATGTCGAGAAAGGTCAGGCCCGGGCGCACCGGCAGGAGGGTCTTGGCCTTGTTCAGGCCCATTGATGTGCCCAAGCCACCGTTTAGGCGGACGATGGCAGTCTTGGCCAAGGCGGCGATGTCTTCGGCACTGGGATCGGCCAGCGGGTCGGCACTGAGGCGATCGGGGTTGCTCAGCGGTGCGATGCTGGCCTCGGGGATCAACCCGGAAGCGCCGCCAGCCAATTGGTCCCAGTAGTCCTCAAAGATGGCGATGGCGGTGGGGTTGACGAATGCGGCCCGCATCTTTGCCACGGCCAGGCTTTTTCCCTGTGTCATGCCATCAGTCTATCGGGATGGTCAGTCGTCTTGGCGTTTCCCGGGTTTCTTTGTCTGCCCGGCTGCGCGCTCGACCCGCCAGAGGGTCAGATCGGTGATCAGGGCATAGTCCACCTGGTCGTAGGGCATCTGAATCGCCCCTTTGGAGGAGGTGAACTTGGCCCAGCGTTCAGAGAAGGGGATATCTGCCAGGGCGCCGGGGTAGATGCCAAGGTGGTGTTTGGCAGCGGCGAAGTGGATCAGATTGACCCCCTGCCAAAAGGTCGCCATTTTCCAAGCGATTCGCTCGCTGGCCTGCGGCGCGGCCTGACGGATGGTCTGGCGCACCTTGGCCAGGATCGGCTGGGTGGCCGGGTCCTGGTCGGCGATGTAATCATCGATGCTGGCGATCTCACCGCAGAAATGATGCTGATCGCGGCGGGCGAATGATCGACCGCAATCCGGGCAGACCCACATGATGTTCCCTCCATTGGTTGGGGCGGCCCTGACGCGATTTGGTGCTGCCGCCGGGCCACTGGCATTAGCATAAGCTTGCGCTTGCTGATTCGCCGTGATCGACCGGCGTGGCGGATAATCCGGAGAAGCAAGCGGATAAAGGAGTCCAGATGTCGGCCCTCGAACAAGCCAAGAGCCTCTTCGCAGCGCATTTCGGCGGGGAACCTGACGGTGTTTGGCAAGCGCCGGGCCGGGTCAATCTGATCGGCGAGCACACTGATTACAACGATGGCCTGGTTTTGCCGATCGCCTTGCCGCAGCGCACCTATGCGGTGGCCCGGCAGCGCACCGATCAGCAGTTCGCAGCCGTGTCGGTCGGCATGGACCCAGCCGAGCCGATCAACTTGGACAAGATCGCCCCGGGTCAACCGGCCGACTGGTCGCGCTATCCCCTGGGTGTGGCCTGGGCGCTTCAAGCTGCCGGTTTGGCTTTGCCAGGTTTGGATGTGGCTTTCGCTTCTGACGTGCCGCTCGGTGCCGGTTTGAGCAGTTCGGCGGCCATCGAAGGGGCGATCGGCGCCGCTTTGGTTGATCTGGCCGGGGCGGATTGGTTGGCGGATGACGCTGGTCGCACCCGCTTGGCGCTGGCTTGCCAGTCGGCCGAGAACACCATCGCTTTGGCGCCGACCGGTGGCATGGACCAGGCGGCCAGCATCCGGGCGCAGGCCGGCCATGCCCTGCTGCTTGATTGCGCCGACCAATCGATCGATCAGGTGCCTTTCGCCCTGGAGGCGTCCGGTTTGGCCTTGTTGATCATTGATTCGAAGGTCGAGCATTCCAATGCCGATGGCGGCTATGGCGCCCGTCGAGCCGATTGCGAGCTGGCTTGCCGCCGGCTCGGGCTGGACAGCCTGCGCCAGATCAGCCCGGCCGAATTGCCGGCCGCCATGGCTCGTCTGGGCAATGATCGTTTGCAACGCCGGGTGCGCCACATCGTCACGGAGATCGAACGGGTCCGTTTGGCCGCTCAAGCGATGCGAGCCGGGGATTTCGTCGAGTTGGGCCATCTGTTCGTCGATTCCCACGCCTCGATGCGCGACGACTACCAGATTTCCTGTCCGGAGTTGGATTTGATTGTCCTGACGGCTTTGGAGGCCGGGGCGTTGGGGGCGCGGATGACCGGTGGCGGTTTCGGTGGATCGGCCATCGCTTTGGTCTATCAAGGTCAGTTGGCTAAGACTCAAGCCGCCATCAGCGCCGCCTTTGCGCGGGTCGGTCACCATCCGCCGGCCTTCCTGGTGGCGCAGGCGGGCGGCCCAGCCGGGCGACTGGTCTAGGTGCGATTCCGCACAGCTGGTCGCAGATCCCGTCCAAGCTGAGCTTGTACGGTCCACTCGCCTGTCTAGTTCGGCGTCTGTTCGTGGGGACCCGACACCACCAGATGCGGTGGGAAGCCCTCCAAGTGGGCGGTCAGATGCCAATGGCGCCGCAGCCAGATGATCACCACCCCAGCCACCACCAAGGCGGCCACCCCGCCTAAGCCGATCGCCCAGCGGGTGCCGACCTGCTCAGCCACGGCGCCGATGATCGGCGAGCCGATCGGGGTGGCTCCCTGATTGACCAGCATGTAAAGCGAGATGACCCGCCCGCGCATCGCCGGTTGGGTGCTCAGCTGAACGGTGGCGTTGGCGGCGGTCAGCAGGGTCAGAGTGAACAGGCCGACGAAGATGCCCGACAGGCCGAAGGTCAGATAGGTCGGCATCACTGCTGAAACGATTGATGACAAGCCGAAACCAATGGCGGCGCCGATGATCAGCCGCAGCCGGGGGTGGGTGCGGCGAGCGGCCATCAAAGCGCCGATCAAGGCGCCGACGCCGAAGATCGATGACAGCAAACCGAACTCGCCAGCCTGCTTGTCGAACACCTGGGTGGCCATCATGCCGATGGTCAGCTGCGAGTTGAAGCCCAGGCAGGAGACTACGCCGATGATCACCAGGATCAGCCAGATCTCCGGGCGGCGGCGGATATAACGGACCGCCTGACGAATCTGCCCCTTCTCTTTCTTGGCAGAAGGGATGACCTGGAGCTTGGCGCGACGCATCAGGGCCAGAGCGGCAATGGTGGCGATGAAGGTGATGCCGTTGATCATGAAGGCGTAGCCGGTGCCGAACACCTGGATGAGCACACCGGCCAGCGCCGGGCCAACTAGGCGCGAAGAGTTGAATGAGGCCGAGTTCAGGCCGATGGCGTTGGGTAGAGAGCGGATGGGCACCATCTCGGCGACGAAAGTCTGCCGCACTGGCGCGTCGATGGCGGTGACACAGCCGAGCAGGAAAGCGAAGGCGTAGACATGCCAGATTTGAGCCTGGCCGGTAAGGACGATCGCTCCCAAACCGAAGGCCAGCAATGCCTGGCCGGATTGGGTGGCGATCAGCAGTTTGCGCCGTGGCAAGCGGTCGGCCAAAACCCCGGCCCAGGCCGACAGAAACAGGACTGGCAGGAATTGCAGGGCGGTGACGATGCCGACGGCGATGCCGGAGTTGTCGGTCAGCTCACGCAGCACCAGCCAATCCTGGCCGACTCGCTGGATCCAAGCCCCCATGTTGGAGATCAGCGCGCCGCAGAACCACAGGCGGTAGTTGAAGAAGCGCAGCGATGAGAAGGTCTGGCGGATGGCGGCGGTCACAGCTGGCATGGCACACTCACCCGCTGAATCACTAGTTAGACCTCCAAAAGTATGCATATTACCCGGCGCGGCAAAGGCATTGAGGTCGAGGGGTGGGTCGCCTCTACACACACCCAATTTCCGGTGCGGGACACGGGGTGGGGCGTCGGCGCAGTGATGCCGATCGTTTCAACCGATACGGCGACTGCTAGCTCTGTGACGGGAATCCAAGGTGATAACCCTTGTCAAGCTGGCTTTTGGCGCACAGGGATCGGGGTTGATCATCAGCCGACAGCCGGCAACGATCTATTACGGTATATAGTTGCAGGCGAGCACAGGGGAGTGCCCGCTGCAAGAAAGGCCAGGCAAGGTGACCAAAATCATCGCCCATCGGGGAGCAAGCGCCAAGGCTCCAGAGAACACCATTCCGGCTTTTGAATTAGCCCGTGATCTGGGCGCTGACGCCATCGAATTGGATGTCCAACTGACCAGTGACGGCGAGGTTGTGGTCATCCATGACCACAAGGTCGACCGCACCACCGACGGGCAGGGTGAAGTGGCGGCGATGAGCCTCGACCAACTGAAGTCGCTTGACGCCTCGGCCGGCCGATCTGGCTTCGCCAAGGTGACCATTCCGACTTTGGAGGAGGTTTTCACTGCCCTGGCCGATTCGTCGCTGACCATCAACATCGAGATCAAAGAGGGAGCCATTCCCCGGGTCGGTCTGGCCGAACGGGTCTTGGCGATCATCGATCAACGCGACTGGGAGTATCGCGTCGCCATCTCCAGCTTCAATCACATGACCCTGGCCCGGATCCGACAGGGTGGCTCCTTGATCAACACCGGCGTGCTCTTCTCCGACATCCTCTTCGAGCCATGGAACTATGCCCATCAGCTGTGGGCGACGGCCCTGCACCCGCCCTTCGCCTATGTCGACGCAGTCTCTGATCTGTTGGCCGAGTCTCACAACTCCTTGCTGGAGGTGAATGTCTGGACGGTTGACGCTGTCGACGACATCGATCGGATGCTGGCCCGTGGCGTCGACGGCATCATCACCGATCATCCCGATCTGGCCGTCGAGCGGCGGCGGTTGTTTGAAGGCTGAGGTGAGATCATCAAAACAGGGGAGGGAACACTCGAGGGCCGGGGTCTAGTCAAATCGTTCGGTACTCACTTGGTGATCAAGGATGTTGATTTAAGTTTGCGCGCCGGCGTGGTCAGCGCCTTGCTAGGGCCCAATGGTTCGGGTAAGACCACTTTGATCAAGATCATGCTCGGTCTGCTGACTCCCGATAAGGGTGCCGTCAGCTTGGATGGCGAGTCGATTGATCGACTGGGCCAAGGCTTTTGTCGCCAGGTTGGTGTGGTCTTTGAGGGTGTGGATAACACTTATGGGTTCATGAATGGCTGGGATAATCTTTACTATCTGGGGTCTTTGTCGGGTTGCTCGCGCCGCACGGTCCGGACTAGGTGTCTGCCTTATTTGGATCGTTTGGGATTGATGGATGACTTGGGCAAGCAGTCAGCCTTGTGGTCATTGGGGATGCGACAAAAACTGGCAGTCGTCGCGGCTTTGACTTCCATGCCTCGGTTTTTATTCCTTGATGAGCCGACCCTTGGTTTGGACGTTGAGGCCAAGGTGCAAGTGATGGCATTTGTCCGTCAATTATGCGCTGAAGAGGGCACCGCCTGTCTGTTGACCAGTCATCAATCAGATGTCGTTGAAACGATGGCGGATGAGATTGCGCTGCTGGGCGATGGCCGGATAGTTTTCGGCGGATCGCTGCCCGCCTTTCGTGAGACATTCGGTGAATCATCGGCGATTGTTCAATTTGTGGATTCCAACCTGGGCCGATCTGCCGTGGCCAATTTGATGTCCGGCGTGGACGGCTTTGATCAGCCCCTCGAAGAGCGGGGCCTGGCAGTGTTGGCGCACCCCGGCGATCTGCCGGCGATCATTGAACAGTTGCAAAGGTTCGGCTCACTTGAGGCGATTGAACTCATCAAGACCCATGATGATGATCTGGAACGACTGCTCCAGAAACAATTTCATGAGCCTAAACTGTCGAGTGTTGCTGAGTCAGGGTTGGGGCGGGCATCATGACTGAAACAGTTGTTGCCATGCGACCGGGCAATCATGTGCAGGTGTCTCATTCCAGGCTTTCCTGGCTGCGATTGATTGCTGGAGAGCTGCGACGCTATCTGATCGAGTGTCGGGCCTACTGGCCGTCGTTTGTTTCGCAAACCGCAGTGATGATCGTGATGTTCGCGGTGTTTGTCTGGATGAGTCCAGCGACTAGTCGGCCCAGCGGCTGGTACGGATACTTCTTATGGATTGTCGCATCAGGTGTCATATCCGAGGCACCAATCGCCACGAATTCAGAAAAGCAGCGTGGCACCCTGGAGCAATTGATGGTCCGGCCACATAGCCTGCCTCGTTTGATGATGGTGAAGTCAGTTTCCTGGGTGACAATCAACTTGGTACTGGCCATATTGACCATGGGCATAATTGTGGTTTTATTCAGACTGCCTTTGGGCTTTTCATGGGAGATATTGCCGATTGCCTTGGTGGGAATTGCCAGCACTTTCGGATTTGCCCTTTTGCTTTCGGCATTGACGCTTTTGTGGTCCAAAGTGTCTGGGTTGGTCAGTGTTTTGACCTTCCTTTTGCTGCTCTGCACCGGGGCGGTTGTTCCGGTCACAGATTTGCCTGGACCCCTACAGTGGCTGGCTGCCGGCTTGCCATTGACTGCTTCGATTGGTCTGGGCAAGGCAGCTATCGCCGGTCTAGGGATTGTGCCAGCGGAGGTTTTCTGGCTGCTGATCAATGCCATCATCTACATCGTTTTGGGTTGGCTGTGTTGCCGGCTGGTGATCAGAGTGGCCCTGCGTCGCGGCATCACCATGCACTATTGATGTTGGGAAAGGCTCCGTCAGACCAGAATGACTTGATCCGTGAGTTGTCCGTACAGCATCGGCGTCAACGTCACCACCATCCACGCGGAGCCAATGGTGAAATGCCTCATCACACTAGGAGTTCTATTCAGGTCGGGTTTGGCCGAGCAGAGCCACGCGAAGACGACTGCTTGGCCCTCGGTCAATCAGTCTTCGGCGGCCAACTCCATGGTGAACACCGGCACACCGTCATGGGTCAAGGTGACAGTGCTGACCCCGGCATCGGTCAGGTCCAAGTAACAATCGCGCAGCCAGACCTCGGCCGCTTCTTCACTGGCGAAACCGGCGCGGAGCTCGGCCGACAAGGCCGGATCGGTGATCGTCGCGTCGGTCGACCAGGCCCACATCAGTGTGACCCGTGGGCCGGTGGCCAGATGAACTTGTCACTGCGTTTGAGGCGCGGCTCCGGCACTCGAGAGCGGCGCATCAGCATCATCCGCGACAAGGCATAACTGAGCTTGCCCTTGAGCGGCTCCTTGGGGAAATGGAGCTTCAATTGTCGGCGCAAACCGATCCACATGATGACGACATCGATGACCACCGCAGCAATGACCACCCAGAGGGCGTAAGGAGCGACCAAGGCCAGTGGCGGCCAGAAGTAAGAGCTGGCAATAGTGATGATGAACAGCACCAGCATGCCAGGCAGAGCGAACTCCGCCAGGTTGAAGCGCGAATCGACCCAATCGCGAATCAAGGTGTTGTAGGGCAGGGCGTTGGTCTTGGCCATGGCGTCATCACGGGCCTTGAAGCGGGCGTCGCGATCGCGAGCTTTGGCCTGCTTCTTGGTGATGGTCGGGGTGATCCGGTCACGGCGGGCCTGTTCGGCGGCTCGCCTGGTCGGGGTTGGCACCTGTTTTTTGACCGGCGCATTCGACGGGGCAGGGGAAGTCAGCACGGTGGTGCTGCCGGCTTGAGCCGCGGCTTGAACCGGTTTGGGCTGGCCCGATTTGGCCTGACCTCGCGGGTTGCTGCTGGCCTTGGGTTGATCAGCGGAGCTGCTGGCTTTGCCGCTGTTCGTGCCCTTCGCTTGGCCTCGACTGCTGGCCTGGCCCGAATTGGCGTCGCCGCCCTTGCTTGGGGCTTGGTTCGGCTTGGCCGGAGAGTCGTATGGCTTGAAGAGTTTCACGCTGGTCTGCTTTCTGGATCACCCGCCAGCGGCCCTGTCCAATAAGGCTGGCGAGACCCCACCAGACTACCGGATGGGGCTAACTGCCGCCGCGGGGTCGGGAGCGATCGTCTTGCCCCTATGCGCTTTCTCTGGTCTAGGGTCGCTTTTTTGGCCCCTTCGACCCATGCGGTGTCGCTGATGGTCAGACACAACCTCCCGAATCCCGGCTGACCACCAACCCGGCGAAACAGGCATAACAATAATCCCTCCAGATAACAGCCGGCTCGCCACCACTCTGGCAAAGAGGGCGCGAGGCAGTTTGACACCGCAGGACGCGCATTTTTCAGACAACGAGGCAGTCGCAGAGAGCGAGGCCAGGGAGGTCATCGGTAGGCCGGAATCCTTGGGGTGCAATTGAGGCGGGGATTGCTGAACCGGGGGGATTGTTCGTCCCAGTGATCAGACGCCCGGGGGTGTCTGATCATCGTTTGCATAAACTGCCGTCATGTCCGTCTTGCTGTTGGTTGATCGGTCGACTGATGACCCGGAGCGCAGCGCCTTTCAGCCCAGCGTCGAGCGACGACGCGATTGGTTGTTGGCCGGCTGGCAGTCGATTGGGGCGAGCGCCAATGTCAGTTACCTGCCTGAACAACTCCGCCAAGCCATCGCTTTGGAGCGGGGCGGACGTACCCCAGCGCCACATCAGCACAGCCACCAGGGGGCCATCGGCTCGGGGCAGGGGCAGACGTCGCTCGATCTGCGGTCGGCGCGCTCGGTTTTAGTTGGGGCGACATTGCTGATTTGGGTCGGTGCCGACTTGAGTCACCAGCGGCTCAATCAGGCTGATTTGGCCCAACTATCAACCTGGGCAGGCGAGCGCGCCCTGCCGGCCGTTATGACCGCCGACGTGATCGAGCCGAGCACCCGTGAATTGCGCAGTTACGGCTGGGAGGCGGGCTATGCCGTCAACTCAGCCGAAGATGCGGCGGCCTTGGTCACCAGCTGGCGGGCTCTGGCCTGAGCGGTCAAATGTCAGTAATGTCGATTTGTCTACTTAATCTGGCTCAACCTGCGAGCGCGACTGGTTGGCTGGCGGGCTAAACTGGCTCCATGAGCACAACCGTCGCTACTGCCATCAATCTGACTCCGGCTGCCGAGACCAAAGTGGCTGCCTTGTTGAGCGCCGAGCAGCCGGGACTGGCTTTACGGGTGGCGGTCCAGCCGGGAGGCTGTGCCGGATTGCGCTATCAGCTCTTTTTCGATGATCAACGCTTCGACGGTGACGTCGCCACCAGCTTCGATGGTTTCGAGGTCGTTGTCGATGACAAGAGCGCTCCTTACCTGATGGGGGTGACCATCGACTTCTCGGACACCATCTCCAAGCAGGGTTTCACCATCGACAACCCGAACGCCGTCGGCACCTGTTCCTGCGGCGATTCCTTCAACTGAGTCGAAGCGTCGCCAGAACCTACCGGGCAAGCGGGCTTCCGGGGTGCCTGGGCGACTTTGAACAGAAGGGGGATTGATGACGGATCGTGCGGTGCTGGATCAGCCAGTTGAACGCTGGTACGAGGTCTACCTGTTCGACCTCGACGGCACCATCTATCTAGGCGATGAGCTGCTCCCGGGCGCCGCTGTGACCATCGCTGCCATTCGCGCCGCTGGCAAGACGGTCCGTTTTCTGTCGAACAATCCGACCAAGACACCGCAGCAGTATGCCGCCAAGCTGACCGCCTTGGGCATCGCGACGCCGACTGAAGATATCGTCACCTCGTTGACCACGACAATCTGGTGGTTGCAGCGCTACCATCGGGCAGCGACGCTCTATCCGATTGGGGAGCAACCGCTGATCGATTCACTGGAAGCCGCCGGTTTCACCCTGAGTGATGACCCATCAGCCATTGACATCGTCATCGCCTCTTACGACCGGGGCTTCACCTACGCGAAACTCCAGGTGGCCTTTGATGCCTTGTGGCGGGAGCGGCGAGCCATTCTCATCTCAACCAACCCCGACCGCTATTGCCCCTTCCCCGGTGGTCGCGGCCAGCCGGACGCCGCCGCTATCACCGCGGCGATTGAGGCTTGCACTGGTGTCAGCTGCCTGGCAACGATGGGCAAGCCATCGGCTTTGATGGCTGAGGCCGGTCTCAATGGCCTCAATGTGGCTCCGGGCGACGTCATCATGACCGGCGATCGGCTCAGCACCGACATCGCAATGGCCTTGAGCGCCGGCTTGGAGGCGGCGGTGGTGTTCACCGGCGAGACTTCGGTTGGCGACCTTGGGCCGCAACACACTGGCGTGCGCCGCTTGGAGCACATCGGCCAACTGCTGCCGGCAAGCCAGTGAACGAGGCTGGGAGCTGGCCCACTGCCTCTAAATAGCTATCTTTTATACCCGGTGCTAGACTGATCACTCAATCTCTGGCATGAATTGAGGAGGACAATGTCAAGCCAAGATGATGATCAAGCTTTCATCGCCTACCCCGAGTCCGATGACAATACTAGTTCACAAGCAACGGAAACGCAGGAGCCGCCGCGCAAGCGGTCAATCATCCCGTTGATCGTGGCAATCGTCCTGATCGTCGCCGGAATCGGCATGGGTGTCTATTACTTCATGGGTGGCTCCATCGGAGCGCCGCCGGCTGGCTCTTTCAAGGACATGGAGGGCAAGGCGGTTTTGCCGGAGGATCCGATCGCCACCAACTCTGCCTTCTTGCAGGAGGCGGCCATGGTGGCAGACGACGGTGGCGATGGTTTCGTCATTCCGTCGATCAACCTGGATGTGCCCCTCGGTTCGATCAACGAGGTCAATGGCGTGATGAACCCGCCGAACTTCACCAACGCTTTCGTCATTCGCAACCGTGGCGTCGACTTGGCCCATGCCGCTGATGGCACTGTTTATGCGGTGACCCACGCCATTCAAGGTGGCACTGCCCCCGGCAACAAGCTGCAGGATCACGGCAACGTCACCTTGACCGTCGGCGACACGATCAAGCTCAACGGTGTTGAGTATGTCTACGAGTCGTCGATGCAGATGCTCAAGGGGGACATCCCCAACGAAGCGTCGTTGTGGACCGATGATCCTGGGCGACTGATCATCATCACCTGCGTGCTCAACCCCAAGGGCGGCAACGCTGATGACAACCTGATCCTGATCGCTCATCTCAAGTCGTAGTCGGCGCCAGGCGCTGTTCGGGCACTGCCCAAGCGCGGCTGCTTCGGCTAAACCTGGCTTCGGTGCTTGACGTTTAAGGCAAGCACCACCAGGCGATCGTCTTGAATATCACAGAGCAGGCGGTAATTTCCGATGCGGTAACGCCACTGATTAGAGCGATTGGCAGTCAACCCCTTACCGTGGGCTCGAGGATTATCGCATCCGGCGATGTGCTTGTTCATCCACGACAGGATGATATTTCTCACCAGAGCATCGAGTTTCTTCAATTGTTTGCGGGCCTGATCGGAGTAGACCAACTCCCAGCTTATTGGACCCCAAACTCACGCATAATGCCGGCGTTGCTGTGAGTCACGGGATTCTTGTCGAATGCCTCTTTGGCGGCTTTCCAATCGCGGATGTCAGTGGCGTCCTCGATGACATCTAGTGCGGAGTTGAGCACGAACTCAGCCATGCTTTGGCCATGGATGGCGGCGTACTGCGAGATAAGCGTTTTCTGTCCCTCGCCAAGCCTCATGGTGAATGTGGTGCTCATGCGCCCCTCCTTGCCTGTGTCATGACAGAGCAACACACTCCAACGACTGCCTGGCCGCCCTCACAGCGACCGCCGCGCCCCACCTTTGTCAGCTGATTGAGCCAAGGAGGCATAGATCTTCAAGGCGTTGCTGATCGGTCGAGTCCGCTGGCGTGGCGCCCAACCGGCTTCGTCCTGCTCGACCCGACGCTTGGCCAATTCGGTGTCGTCGACCTCCAGGGTGATTGACCGCTTGGGGATCGAAATGCTGACGATGTCGCCGTCGCGCACCAGGCCGATCGGGCCGCCTTCAGCCGCTTCCGGCGAGACGTGGCCGATCGACAGGCCGGATGATCCGCCGGAGAAGCGACCATCGGTGATCAGGGCGCACTGCGGCCCAAGCCCGACGCCTTTCAAATAGCTGGTCGGATAGAGCATCTCCTGCATGCCCGGGCCACCTTGTGGCCCTTCGTAGCGGACGATGACCACATCGCCCGGCTGGATGCGCCCGCCGAGGATGGCTTCGACGGCAGCCTCCTGTGATTCTGACACCTTGGCCGGGCCGGAGAACTCCCACTGCTCGGCAGGCACGCCAGCGGTTTTGACGACACAGCCATCGGGGGCGATGTTGCCGCGGAGAATGGCCAGGCCGCCGTCAGCAGTGTAGGCATGGGCAATATCGCGGATGCAGCCATCCACGGCGTCAGTGTCGAGGCTCTTCCAACGAGCGGTCGATGAAAAAGGCTCGGTGGTGCGGCGGCGGCCGGGGGCGGCGGCGAACAGCTCTCTGGCTTCGGGGCGCAGTGGGCGGCTGGCCCTATGGTCACGGATGTCCCAAGCGGCCAGCCAGCTATCCAGATCCGGCGAGTGTACGGCATGAACTTGGCGCTGCAACAGCCCACCACGATCCAGCTCACCGAGAATCGCCGGAATGCCGCCAGCGCGGTGGACATCCTCCATGTAATAGCGGTGCGAATTGGGCGCCACCTTGGCCAGGCAGGGGGTCTGCCGTGACAACTGGTCGATGTCGTTCAGATCGAAGTCCACGCCGGCCTCCTGGGCAGCGGCCAGCAGGTGGAGCACGGTGTTGGTCGAGCCACCCATGGCCACGTCCATGGTCATGGCATTGAGGAAGGCCTCGCGACTGGCGATGGATTTCGGCAACACCGAGGCGTCGTCCTGGGCATACCAGCGGCGGCAGAGATCGACAATCAGATCACCGGCGGCGACGAACAGGTCGCGGCGGCGGTCGGAGGTGGCCAGGGTTGAGCCGTTGCCCGGCAACCCGAGGCCGAGCGCCTCAACCAGGCAGTTCATTGAGTTGGCGGTGAACATGCCCGAGCACGAGCCACAGGTCGGGCAAGCAGCCCGCTCGATCCGCTCGATTTGCTCGTCTGAGAAATGGTCATCAACCGCGTCGATCATGGCGTCGATTAGGTCGAGTGAGGTTTCGTCGTCGCCATCGGTGAGTACTGCCCGTCCTGACTCCATCGGCCCACCAGAGACGAAGACTGTTGGAATGTTCAAGCGCAAGGCGGCCAAGAGCATCCCTGGTGTGATTTTGTCGCAGTTGGAGATGCAGACCAGGGCGTCGGCGGCGTGGGCATTGACCATGTATTCGACCGAGTCAGCGATCAATTCGCGGCTGGGCAACGAATAGAGCATGCCAGCGTGCCCCATGGCGATGCCGTCGTCAATGGCGATGGTGTTGAACTCACGACCGACCCCACCGGCTTCGGCGATCGATTGGCAGACCAGCTGGCCGATGTCCTTCAAGTGGACGTGCCCGGGCACGAATTGGGTGAAGGAGTTGGCAACGGCGATGATCGGCTTGCCGAAATCGGACTCCTCCATACCGGTGGCCCGCCAAAGGGCACGGGCGCCGGCCATCAGGCGACCGTGAGTGGTGGTGCGAGAACGCAGTTGGGGCATGATGGCTCCTTCAGGTGGGGTGGGTTCAGTTTAGTGGGGAGGGGGAGCGATCAGCGGCTGTGACCAGGCTATTGTCCCGCGCCGGAAATTCCTTGCTGGGCCCACCCCTGCCCACAACCAATCTCCGGTGCAGCACGCTAGATGGTTGAGTTCCTTGGTCCGGGGTTTGGCCAGTCAAGATCTTTGAGTTATGGCCGGAGCATTATGGAGCAACAAGGTATCGGTGGGCAATACTGGTACGGCTCCATTGAGATGAAATAGTAGCGGCAGATCGCGCACGTGATGCCTGGCAGATCGCGCACGCACTACATGGCACTGCATTGACGCAATCTGCCGGCGATCCCAGAAGCACTGGATTCGGGAGGTGGTGTTGACCTTGCAACGCTTCCGGAATTCACTTACACTGTAATTACTTGATCGGTTGGAGGCATCATGCTCACGGCAGTGCGCAAACAGGGAAACTCTCTCACACTGACGGTCCCCAAGGACTTTGGTATTCCGGTCGGCGTCAAGACTCGGCCTGAGTTGAGGGATGACGGCATCTTTTATCGCTTTCAGGAACCAGCTGAGCCACAGGACATTGACACTGCGATTCTTCGCAACCTGGTTGACCAAGGCCTGACCGGTTCGCGACTGGTCGATGAGTTTGAGGCAACCAAAGCCAAGCTTCCCGCCGCTCTGACCCGCCTGGTCACCGAGACTCTGGCCAATGCACCGATGAGCCGTGAGGCATTCGATGCCGCTATCCAGTGACGCCGCAGGCAGCATCTACCAAGTTGTCCCATCGAGGCCCGTTCTGCGCTACCTCAAGAAACTCCAAGACCGTGTGTTGAAGCAGAGGTTCGCTGACCTCATCTACGACGTGATTGCTGCTGACCCCTATTCAGGCGACCGCAAGAACGCTGATTTGACTGGCGTGTGGACCATGGGTTTCCGCTACCAGAAAACTACCTATCGAGTCGCCTACCTAATTGTTGACGAAGACAAGATTGTCCCGATTCTCTTGGCCGGGACGCACGAAGGGTTCTACGAGCAGCTCAAGCAATACATTAGTTAACTGGGTGCTTGCCACTGTTGATACGCCTGGTTGGACTATTGAAGGCTATTTCACCACGGGCCGGTCATGACGCGAGCTGGTCGGCGCTGTCAACCCGCGGGATCCTATTCTTGCCTCGCATCCGACAGGCGAGTCGGCTCAACAGGGTTCGGCACCCGGCCACGGCCGCTTCGGCACTCATGGCGGTTGGTGCTGCGGTTCGAGGATGGGCGATCGGGTCGAGCCGTGACCAGCGCCGGATCACTTCAGCGATCACCTGGGCGATCGCTTCGACCCGGTCTGGCACGACGGTCGCCGTCGTCGCATCACCCTTCAAGTAGGCGTCCTTGCGGACCTCCACCATCAGCGATGACACCCGGGCATCCTCTTGCCATAAGCCCGTGGGCACGTACGAGCCTGAGTATGGTTCATTGAGGGCGGTCTCGAAGCCTGCCTCTCTCCAGATCGGCTCAATCCAGTCGACACCGGGGTCATGGCAGGGCTCGTAGCCGAGGCACACCTCTGGCCGATCGTGATCCGCATGTTGTTCACAAGGCAGGGGCTTGGTCGAGTAGGAATGCAGATCAATGATCAGGCATCGGTCATGCTTGTTTAGAACCTCGTTCGTCAGAGCGGCGAAGGCCTGGCCGTAAGGGTGATACCAATAATGTTTGCGTAATTCGATTTGGGCAGGGTTCAGGTCTTTGTCATAAAGCGGCTTGCCATCGTGAGTATGGGTATAGATGACACCCATACCAACTTTGTTCATCTCTTCAGTGTCGTCATCGAACCGCTCTGGATCCATCGCCAAGCGGGACCAGGGGTTGGCGAAACGGTTGGCTTGTGGGTGGCTGCCAATAGCGAGGAGCTGATTGGCCCGGTCAGCGATGCGGTCCACGGCCAGATCGGCCATCAGCCTCCTTTCCGTCTCCAGGATTCGCCGGCGGGGTCTGGGCAGGCCATCATTCGGCCAAGCCAGACCGGCGTGTGGTACGTGGATGATGACGGCTGAGTTGTCCGACCGGAACAGGTCGACACCGCTGTAATTGCGGCATGCGGGTTCCTTGCACGTCCGCCGTTGTCTAGACGCAGGGGCATCGGGATCGGCTGCGGATCGCGCCAGGCGTGCGATGGTTGCCAGGTGGAATCCGATCATTGATGATGACTTATGCTTCTTGTCGCGGTCTGGCCACGGTGGCCCAAACGCCCTCCACAAGGCAATGATGCCGGCCAACCACAAGACCATGACCAGGCCGAACAGGACCGGATGATGTGTCTTCACCAGCAGGATGCTGATTCCAATCGCTGGCAGGATCAGAACAGCCAGCCATGGCACCACCGACACCACCGCCGACGGACGCTGAGGATCAAGGACAGACATGAGGGCACAAATCGGCGGCAACAAGGCGGCAACACCCGCCGCCAGAAGCCACCACCAGGGCCCATTCCCAGACATTACCTCGTGCGCTAACAACAACGCTCCGCTGCTGAAACCGAAGGCGAAGCAGGCGATAAGCCAGGCTCGACTGGCCCAACGGCCTGAACGATGTTCTGCGATCGTCCGGGGCGGACATGGTGGCATTGGACCCAAGCCACCTGTTTTATCAGCCCGGTCTTGTCGACTCCATGGCGTGTTGCCGCCCACCTTCATGTAGGCATCGACTACCGGCTGGGCCAGACCCCTGGCTGGGCCGACTCGGGCCGCCCCCAGAAGGCCGATCACCCACACCAGCAAGAGCAGCACACCCGCCAACATGATGCCGACGAACAGTGCCGTTGCCACACCATCACGCTCTTCAGTCAGCCAACTTTGGCCATCGACCGCTGTTCCCCAAGCCGAGGACAGCCATAGGAGGGCGAGTATCTCTATCCACAGAAAGAAGCCCAACAAGAGGGGAAGCATTGCGACCAACAGATCCACGACCGCCATGCCGCGATCTGGGCGCAGGGCATATCGCCAGCCTCGACGGATGACGAAGTACAGCACGGCCAGAGAGAGCACCAACGTGGCCGCCCAGGTGAGGGTCCATGTTTGCCAGTACTCTCCGCTGATTAGAATGCAGAAGACCAGTCCCGCTGCAGCCCAGAGGATCAGGACGAGCGTCAAGACGATGGTGGGTGTGCTGGCTCGGCGCCGCTTGGCCTGATCGATCAGGAGCTTCGTTTGGAGTGACTGCCGGCTGGTGGCGTCAAGCCAGTCGTCAACGCTGCTATGCAGTCGGAACTGTCGCCACGCCTGGGCCATCCCGAAAGCGATCACTCCCCAGAGCATCACATTGATGAGAATGACAACGACCGGAGAGACGCTTCGTCGATCTGGATAATTCATCCAGAGGAGAACCTGACTGGCTGTGACCAAAGCCGATGGGATGAAAAGCGTGAGGCTAATAGCCAGAGCAAGGGCCGACAACAGTCTCAGGCTGCGCCCGCGAACCCACTCTTCTTGTCGCACTTCTTGCTTTCCCGTGACGACTCGTCTGAAGTGCCTATCCGCAGACTTGTTCAGGCCCACCTGTGCCACCGCCAGAGCGACTGTCAGGGTTGCCACGATACCGATTGAGCCCCATGGATCTTTGATCTGAAGCCACGAGCCTGTTTTCCAGAGATCCGATGCCGCTGGTGATATGAGTATCGCCACCAGCATTAGCGGTAGTGCCAGGATAATCATGGCCAACTCCAGAGGTTCCCGTACCTGCTTCTTGGTGTCGTGCCGAAAGCAATCGGCGCAAATCAGCCTCGCAGATTCCTTACCGCCTGCGACCTGTGAGCCCCCCTGGGTTTCGACATCGTTGGCGATCACGACACAACCCTGGTTAATTCTCGGAGATTTCATAGTTACGCCCCCTTCTTTCTCCATGGTTTCAGAGACCAGGGACAGTTTCCCGACGGCTTGACCATGCGGCTCGTGCCGGCCACCACCAGGAAAGCGAGGCATGCTTGATCATGAAGCTGGCGGCGATGTAGGTGGGGGAGTCGAGTGATCGCCGACGCCGGGCATCGGGTCGGTCATCAAAGCGCGAGCGAACAAGTCACCGGTTTCGTCCACCCGCACCACTCAAGCCGCACCAATCAGCGCCTCAACCCTCCAGGTTCCGCAAGAGCAGCTCCAACCGGTTGGTGAGCCAGGTGGCGACGCCCTGTTGGAGAAGGCGTTATTCGCGGTCCAAACCGGAGACTGAATGCCGCCATCATGGCTGGCACCGGCACCACCCCAAGCCGCCAGACACTCAAACGATGTTCGTCCGAAGAGCGCTATCAAATACGCAGAAACAGTCTAGTTCGAAGCCATGAAATGGACTATTAGCACTGTAATATCATAACCGCTGGTGCTGGCCTTGGTGATATTGACGGCCGTGGCCAGCCGGCTCGTGCCGGCCACCCCCAATACCAATGATGAGGTTTGCGGCCTGAACTGGAAAGTGGCGACCTGCCTGCAGGCGGGACCGTTCATCGCCGAGTTTGTCGCTGACCCCGAAGTCGCCGCGCAGAAGTATCGTGATGAGCTGGTTTACATCCACGTCCGCCTGGGCATGACCGGCTTGAACGATACGGGGGCTCTGACCGCCGTGATGATCGACCCTCACTCTCAAGGCCAGAGCGAGTCGAGGATTGGCTGCCGCGACTTGCCACAGGCCGATGTCGACGCCTGGACGGTTGAGCACGACCACTGGAGCATCGTCATCAGCGGCAGATCGCGCACACACTACATGGCAGATCGCGCACACACTGAACTTATGAAGCATGTTTGTGAGATGATGGCCAGGTGAGCATAGCACCGAAGGCCGTAGAGGGGATCCTGCATCGGCATGCTCATAAGATTGTGCAGGAGGCTTTGGCTGATACCAGGGTGGTCTTGATTAATGGCGCACGGCAAGTGGGCAAGTCGACACTGGCACGTCAGGTCTCCCAAGGGTATGCCGCCGATTACCGCACCTTGGACGATCCAGTCTTGTGGGAGACGGCCGTCACCGATCCGGTGTCCTTCGTCCGGTCTGACCACTTGCTTGTGATTGATGAGATTCAGCGCGATCCGCGCTTGTTCCTGCCCATCAAGCAGGTGGTAGATCTGAATCCGCAGCCCGGGCAATTCCTCTTGACTGGGTCGGCCCGAGTCTTGGGATTACGTGGCTTGCCAGACGCATTGCCTGGGCGCATGGAAACAGTCGAACTGTGGCCTTTCTCTCAAGGTGAAATTGATGGCGAAAGTGATGGGTTCGTCGACTGGGTGTTCGGGCAGCCTGACCTACCGGCCCAGCGGTCGAGTTTCTCCAGGGCTGACTACTTCGACCGTCTGACGCGGGGTGGTTTTCCAGAAGCCGTGTCGCGCAGTGTTGGGCGACGAAGAGTCTTTCTCGACAATTACGTGGACACTTTGATCAATCGGGATGTCATGCAACTGTCTGAGATTGAGCGCCGTCCCCAACTTCGCGCCTTGCTGAAAATGGTGGCCGCGCGATCCGGGCAACTCCTTGTGCCAAACAGCCTGGCCAATGATTTGGGATTGCCCCGTTCTACGGTGGATCGCTACCTGAGTTTGTTTGAGGAAGTCTTCTTGGTCAAGCGCATACCGTCCTGGTCGCGCAAGGTCGATGCACGAGCGACGTCGCAGACCAAGGTGGCTCTGGTGGATTCAGGCGTGGCCGCCAATCTGCTCGACCAAGATGCGACGGCTCTGACCGCTTTGGGATCGGCCTTGGCGGGGGGCTTGTTGGAGGGGTTTGTCGCCATGGAGATCGCCCGCCAACTGACCTGGGCGGATGTGCGCGCCAGCATGTACCACTATCGGACACGCGATGGTGTTGAGGTGGATATTATCTTGGAAGACCGTCGTAACCGCGTGGTCGCCATCGAGATCAAGGCGTCGGCGACGGTGACGGCTGCCGATTTCCGTGGCATCGACCACCTTGGCAAGCGGATCGGTGACGACCTGCATGCTGGAGTGGTGCTTTACACCGGGGAGAGGCCGGTCAGCTTTGGCCCTGGCCGCTGGGCACTGCCGATTAGCACTCTGTGGCAGATCGAACCCATTTCGCGGGGAATCTGACATGAGGCACCTCGGCCATGCGCCGATTGACTCCTCAGTGACAGCAACCACCAGGAGACAGGCTCGCGATAGGGATGACTTGCGACCATCCCCAGTCCCATCCCGACGCACTCCCAGTTTCCAGCGTGTGAGCCTAGGCGTCGCGCAGTCGTTCAGCCAGTGACCCCCAGACTGTGGCCGCGCCATCACTGTAGTGCGACTCGGGATCCTCGCTGGTTTTGAGCAGGTAGTGCAGTCCGCCGGTGAAACGTTCCATGACTTCCCAGGCGTCGCGACGGGCCAGCAGGGCTTCGGCGCTGAAGGCCGGGTCGTCGGGCAGCTGGGCGCCGGCGGCGTAGTGGCTCACCAGATCCTCGACCTGCGTGGGCGTCATCGGAACGTACCAGTGGTCGCCGTGGACGGTGCCGCCGATCAAAGCCAGATCCTTGGCTGGGTCGCCGAACTCGGCCCATTCCCAGTCGATGAAGCGCATGTCGTCACCGTTGAAGATGACGTTGGGGGCGATCAGATCGGAGTGGATCAGGCAGAACTGCCGTAGCGCCGCGAACTGTGGCTCACGTTTCCGGAGGAATGCCGAGGTGGCGGCGAACAAGCCACTGGGTTGGGGCAGGCCGGTGATGTCGCGATGGTGTGACAGCCACCATGACCAGGCTTCCTCAAACTCACCGAGGATGCTGATCGGGCCGGTCAGCGGCTGCGTCACCAGCCCGTGTCTGGTGGAGAAGCCACGGTGAAACAGGGCCAGCTGATTGGCCAGCCTGGCGAAGTCGCCCTCTGTCCAATCGTCGACCGATTTGGTCGCACCGGGGGCGAAAGTGGTCAGGATGTAGGGGTGCCCCAATGGGTTGTCGGCGTGGTCGGACATAGCCAGGCCATGACTGCCAATGGTGGCCGGCACCAGTTCCAGGGCGGCAAACTCGGCGCTCATCGGGCGAGGCATGACTGACTGATCGCGGTATGGCAGTCGCAGCACTAGCGGATCGGGCAGATCGATCAGGTAAGCCTGGTAGGACTCACCACGGCCGAGTGGGCTGATGATCAGGGGCTCACCGGGCGAATAGCCGGGCAGTGGGATGCCTCCAGCGGCGAGGCAGTCGCTGATCTCGGTGATGGCGGGCAGATTGAGTTGTGATTGGTTCCCTCCGGGCATGGGGCCAGTCTAGGGGTGGCCATGGCGGAATCATCCGATCAATCGGGGCTGGCCTCGCGTGAGACCACCTGGGCTTAGGTGTAATGCATCGTCGGTGGAACTGCCCCGCTCCGCAGTTCCACCGTCGGCGCCCTTTGAGCCAGACCACTCGGTCTTCTTACCCCAGGACCGCGGGCCACGCGCCTTTCACACCCCGAGGCTGGCCAGAATGTTGACCAGGGCGGCGACGAAGACGGTGCCGAAGAGGTAAGCCAGCAGGGAGTGTCCCAGGGCGATGCGGCGCATGTCCCGGCTGGTCAGATCGGGGTCGGAGACGGCGAAACTCATGCCGATGGTGAAGGCCAGGTAGGCGAAGTCAACATAGGCTGGGGAGCCATCATCTGACGGTGAATCGTCACCGTGGAAGTCGATGCCGCCGCCGCTGGAGTAATACTGACGGGCGTAACGCAGGGCGTGGAGGGTGTGGATCACGGCCCAGGAAGCCAACACCACCAGCAATGTGACGGCGGCGTCGAGGTTGCGCGAACCAGACGGGTGGGTGATCAGCACGATGATGCCGGCCAAGGAGGCGACAGCGGCACAAACCAACAAGATGTGGATGTTCATTAGCCGAGGCGCTTCGCGGGTGGCATGGCTGGCCGTCTGCTCTGGGGTCATCCGCCCAACTGACAACCAGGTGATCAGGCAGTAGCTCGCGGCGGTGATGGCCCAGCCGAGCAGAACTGCCTGCACTGGGCCGAGGGCAAAGCTGATCAGGCCGCCACCGATGGCTCCCGTCAGCACCGAGACGACCAGTCGCCAGCGAGCGTCGTGGTGCCAGCGATGGTCTAGAGGTAGGGCCATGTTTAGGCATTTTACTGGTCGACTGAGTGGGTGATGGGCTTCGGCGCTGCGTCGCCAACCACCGGCTGCGTCCCCTGGGTGATCAAACGGCTCTCGGCCCGGTCGCGACGGCGGTCTTGATCCGCGTAACTTTCGCATCAGCAACCGCCACCGCCCCTCCAATGGGCACCGCTGTGCCTGTCAGCGGCTAGCTTGGACAGATGAGACGGCGACGAAGCGTGGTCTCATCGACACCAAGGACTCCCCATGATCATCTACGTTGATGCCAGCGCCGCCCGCAACGGTGACGGCACCGAAGCCCACCCCTTCCCGACGATTCAGCAGGCGGCCGACATCGCCCAGCCCGGCGATCAGGTTCTGGTCTGCCCCGGTGAATACCGCGAGCAGGTGCAACCCCGCCACGCCGGCCGCCCGGACGCCCGGATCGAGTATCGCTCGGTTGAGCCGCTGGGGGCCATCATCAGTGGTGCGGAGCGTCTGGGCGGTTGGGTGCGGGGTGAAGCCAATGTCTGGCGGGCCAGCGTGCCGATCGGCGTGTTCGGCGACTACAACCCCTACACCACCTTGGTCAGCGGTGACTGGTTCGTCGCCACCATGATCGCCCACACCGGTGACGTCTATCTCAACCACCGTTCCATGTATGAAGTGACCGATCCCGCCCTGTTGGCCCAGCCGGTGAAATCCCCGCTGGCCTGGGCTCCCGAAGAATCCACCCTCATCTGGTACGCCGCGCCGAACCAGGCCGGCGACGCCATCGACTTCTCCGCCAACTTCGGTGATCTCGACCCCAACCAGGAATGCGTCGAGATCGCCGTGCGCCGCAACTGTTTCATGCCGGCCGAGAACGGCATCGGCTATATCAGTCTTCAGGGCTTCACGGTGCGTCAGGCGGCCACCCAGTGGGCCCCACCGACCGCCTATCAGGACGGCATGGTCGGGCCGCACTGGTCGAAGGGTTGGATCATCGAGGATTGCGAGCTCTACGAGTCGAAGTGCTCAGGCATCTCGTTGGGCAAATACCTCCAGCCGAACAACGACAACAAGTGGTTGCACAAGAAGTTCAAGGACGGCACTCAAACGGAGCGCGACGCCATCTGCCAGGCATCTTATGAAGGTTGGGACAAGGAGCACATCGGCTCCCATCTGGTGCGGCGCTGCCACATTCACGATTGCGGGCAGACCGGCATCGTCGGCCACCTTGGCGCGGTCTTCTCGGTGATCGAGGACAACCACATCCACCACATCAACAACAAACAGAACCTGGCCGGAGCCGAGATCGGCGGCATCAAGCTGCACGCCGCCATCGACGTGCAGATCCGCCGCAACCACTTCCACCACTGCACCCGCGGCCTGTGGCTCGATTGGCAGGCCCAGGGCACCCGGGTGACGGCCAATCTGTTTCACGACAATTGCCTGCCCTTCCCGATCGCCGAGCGCCTAGTCGGACTGAGCGAGTCGGACGAGGCCGTCGCCCGTTCCGGTTTGGCTGGTGTCATCGGCGAAGACATCTTCGTCGAGGTCTCCCACGGCCCGACGCTGATCGACAATAACTTCCTCCTGTCCGATCGTTCGCTGAAGCTCTGCACCCAGGGGGTGGCGGTGATTCACAACTTGATCGCCGGCTCGCTGGCGGCCATCGGCACCGGCACTGACAATGGCATGGGGCAGCTGCCGTCGCCGCGCTACACGCCGTATCACGTGCCCCACGGCACGCAGGTGGCCGGTTTCATGTCCTTCCTCCACGGCGATGTGCGCTTCTACAACAACGTCTTCGTCGGCAACGCCGAGCTCGACTCGATCAAGCAGGAGTTCGAGGATTTCAGCAAGGGGCACCGCGTTCCTTGGGACGACAACAACTTCCAGGTCGGCACCTTCCCCTATTCGGGTTATCCCGACGAGGCCAGCTGGCGTTCCCAGTTCGAAGGTTATGTCGGCATGGGATCCAGCAACCCGCATCATGACCGCTACTACGGGCATCTGCCGGTCTGGTTCGGCGGCAACCACTACTTCAACGGCGCCCGATCGGCCGATCAGGAAGCCGATGCGGTGATCCACGATCAGCCAGTGACACGGCCGGAGGTGGTGGAGTCGACGGGAACCGACGGTCAGCTGGACGGGTCAGCCGCCATGCCCGGCTGGCAATTGGTCACCGATCTGTTCGATCACCTGCCGCTCCACACCGAGGCGACCATCGCCACCGCCACACTGGGGATGGCCTTCGAGCCGGAGCAGCTCTTCGAAGACCCAGATGGCCGACCCTATGTCTTCAACCGTGATTATCACGGGTTCCCCCGTCAGGTTCACGCCACCGCCGGGCCGCTTGAAGATGGCAGGTCGCGTGGGTTGCGCGAGGGATGGGCCTGAGACGAGGGGAGTTTTTCGCTCCGATGCCACCCTAGATGAGGCGGGTCTGCTGGCTGCGCCATGCGGTTAGCCCGGTAGCCTTGGAATTATAGCGTGATAGGTGTCGCAAGGTTGGAGATGGGCCACAGTCGTATTCACACCACCGCTAGGGCCGATGGAGGAAGGCTCTCAGCCGTCTACTTGCGAGCCACCAGCACGAATTCGAGGGGGCAATAGCTTTGGAGCTCCTCAGGCAAAACCTCTTTGCCGGCAGGGGTCTGCTCCATCCAGGGCAGCAACTTCCAATCAAGACTGAGCCGCTCCTGGAAGTCGATGATCGTCAGGCCAGCTGACCACAAGGCACCCATGATCTCTGACAGGGAGTGATTCCAGCAATAGGTCAGGCCGTGTTCCACTTTGGCGCCGGAGTAATCGACTTCGCAATCATCGATGATCGGCGCGGCATTGAAGTAGGGATAACCCAGGCGCAACTCGCCGGCTGGCGCATGGTCGTCCAGGGCGAAGGCCATCGGGTGACCCTCTCGGATGTAGAAAATGCCGCCGGGGCGCAGCGTCTGGGCGATCAAACGCCCCCACTCGCCCAGCTCGGGCAACCAAGGCAACACTCCGACCGATGTGTAGACAATGTCGAATTGGCGTCCTTCCAGCGGGACCGCGGCCTCTTCAATTGACGACTCGATGAATTCGACATTGACACCGCCCAGGCGGGCCAGCTCCTGTCCCACTTGCAGTGCTTCGGCCGACCGATCGACCGCTGTCACCTGAGCGCCGAGCTTGGCCCAGGCGATTGAGTCAGTTCCGATGTGGCATTGAAGGTGCAACAGATCCAGCCCTTCGACTGTGCCGCCTGGCAGAAAGGGCGCCAGCAATGGCCGGTCGGTTGCCGGTGCTGAATCGCCGATCTGCCCCGGCTGTTTGATCCAGGCATCCGATTGGTAGCTGGCTCGATGGGCCTGGGCGGCCTCGTCCCAGTAAGCGATGTTGGCGGCCTGGTGGGCGACTCGATCTTCGCTGGCTGGAATGTGAGTGATTTCGGTCATGAGGCCAATTTAGCGTGCGTCCAAGCTTCAACCGCGATCAGGCTCACGGGATGGGGTCGACTGGCCTGATTCCTCGGGGCTGCGGCCACCTTGACCATGTTGACATTAGGTTCTGTTAGACCACGGTTGACCTGCGCCGATGGTGCCGCACCGGTGATGGGTAGCCGAGCCCACTCATCACCGCACCGCAAGTCAACCAGGGTTCCATGTCAACGCCGGTCTAACAGAACCCGACATCATCAGTGGCCAAGCTGGCGGTGGCGTCCGCCAGCATGAGGGTAGTCAAGTGATTTGGCCCAGTCAACGAAGGGGGTAAGGCCAGTCTCCCGGCCCTACCCCCTTCAAGGTTTGACTAGCCTGAGCTCAGTCGAATTCTGACTGGCCCACGGCCCGATCAGCGATCAGTCACTCGACGCGACACGAGCAGACCGACGCCTGCCACCAGGCCCAGGCCCAGCAGCCCGAGCGCCAATGGACTGGGTGATCGGTCAACGGCCAACCCGCCGGTGTCGGCCTTGGGGCCTGGTTTGGTCGGCTCGGCCGGTTTGGTTGGTGTCGTTGGCTCGGGTGTGCTGCCGGAGTTGGTCGGTGGCTTGACGGGAGCGGCCTTGACTTCGAAGCGCAGATCGTGGGTGCTGACGGCATCGCCGACTGTCACCGTGACGGTCGCTTGGTAGACGCCGACGGCCAACCCGGTCACTGGTGTGACGTTGACATCGATGGACTGACCGCCCTTCAACACGCCGATTTCGCTGGCCGACAAAACGAAGGCGTCGGCGTTAGGCCCACTCAGGGCGATGGTGCCATTGCTGCTGGTGGTCACCCCGGCGTTGCTGATCGTGATGACCGCCGGGTCAACCGTGGTGTAGCCGACTTCGGCTGTTCCCAGGTCATCGGTGGAGGCGGTGCTGCTCACAGCCACCGAGTCCTTGAACAAACGTGGCGCGAAATCGCTCCAACCCTGCCACCAGACGTCAAACCCATGCGGCCCGGGCACTACCAAGCTGAGCGCATCGACGCCGGCGTCGTTCAGCAGCTTGGCCTGCTCCTGCCCGGCTTCGACCACGCCGGCGATGTAGTCGGCGTCACCGACGAAGTATTCGACCAGCTTGGTGGATTCTTTCATGCTCGTCAGCAGCTCATCGGAGAATGTGCCGCCGCCGAAGGCCCCTGAGAAGATGCCATAGTAAGCGAACTGATCGCTGGCCTCGCCGGTCATCACCTGAGTGGTGCCCATGCCGCCCATCGACAGCCCGGCCAAGGCGCGCATGCCCGGCTGGTCGCTGACGTTGTAGCGCGACTCCACCAACGGGATGATCGATGTGAACAGGTCGTCAGCGAAGATCGAGCCCGCGCCGAAGATAGACGGGTATTCAGCCATGACCACCACCATCGGTGTCAAGTCACCGGCGGCGTAGAGGTTGTCGAGGATCTGGGCCGCCCGGCCCTGCTCGGTCCAGGAGGCGTAGTTCTGGCCGAAGCCGTGGTAAAGGTAGACCACTGGATAGGGAACGGTGCGTTCCGGATCATAGTCGACCGGCGTCCAGACCTTGAGGTGCTGTGCTATATCGAAGGTCGGCGAGTCGTATTCGATGACATCGACCGTTCCGGTCTGATTCTCTGGCGCTGGGGCCAGCAGGGGCGTGCGGTCGCCCGGGTCGACCCAGAGCTGTGACTCCATGTTGACCTTACCTGGGGTCTTGTCTTCGGGATCGGGATAATTGACCGCATCGACCTCATAGCGCCAGTAGTAGAAGCCATCCAGCGGGCCGATCGAGCCGCGCCAACGGTCGCCGACCTTGGTCAGGGGGATGCGGAACCAGGCGCCGTTGGGCGCCCAGTCAGCCCACAGCACCACGTCTTTGGCGTCGGCCCATTGGGTGCCGGTTTCAAAGGTGACGATGCCGTGCTCATCGATGACTGGGGTGGTGATGCTGCCGACCGCCGGGGCCACGTAGGCCTTGTCGAGCGCATAGTTGCCCTCGCTCATGGCCGGGTCGACGGGCGTTTCCTGGAAAAGGCGGGCGGCGAAGTCACGCAGGTTCAACCGCCAGGTCTCCCAAACCCCGCCACTGCCTGGGGTGACGCCGTCCGACTGATATTCGACACCGGCTGCGGCCAAGGCCTGGGTGGCGTCGAAGGTGTCGTTGTAATGCGGGTCGAGCGCATTGCCAGAGTAGAAGCGGATCAGATCAGCCGTGTCATTGAGGGCAGTGGCTGTGGCCGCGTCGATGGCGACATCGCCGAGGTAACCGGACAGCGAACCAATGGCGCTGAAGGCGGTTGGATCGGCGATGGCCTTGGTCAGGGCTTGATTGGCGCCGTCGCCGATGCCAGCGATGGCTTGGCCGGCAGCTTCGGTTGAGATGTTGAAATCGCGCTGCGAGAAGCTCATTAAGAGATCGGTGTCATCACTGGTCTCGGAACCAAGCATCACCACCACCATGTCAGCTAAAGCACCAGCCGCATAGAGATTGTCGAGAATTTGGGGCAGGCGACCCAGGTCTTGCCAGTCACGCCAGGTTTCTTCTGATTTGGGCAGCAGATAGAGGACTGGGTAGGGTGTGGCCCGGTCGGCGTCATACCCGGGTGGCGTCCACGTTTGGGTGCGCAGGCTCGGGCCTGGGTAATATGGACTGACAACTTCTCCACCGCCTGAGACATCGGCCATCCAGTCGACCGAGTCACCGGGCACAAACAGGGTGTTCCAGGTGGGGTGCGACAAGACCTCAGGGTCGGGGTCGTCAGGCGTGAGCGAAAAGGCTTGCTTGGTTCGATCCTCCAAGGTGGCGACGTATTCGTAGTAATACAGTCCGGGATCGAGTGGCCCGAGGGAGGTGGCGCAGTTGTCACCGGAGGCCCCCATGGCGCTGGCCGCCCAGGTGCCGGATGGCCCGATGTTGCCGTAGAGCTCCAGGCCGCCGGTGGCCGAGACGTCGCACTTGCCGCCGGGCACCAGGCTCAGCGGCACGGTGAAGTCATGATAAGCGGTTCCGGTGGAAGTCGGTGTGTGAGTTGAGTAGTAGGGGTCAGCCTGGGCAGACGGCGACATGGCGACGCTGCCGACGACCAGCCCGAGAGCCGCACAGGCGGCCAAGGGTTTGGGCAGATGCATGGTGGACATATTCAACTGGCTCCTTTGTCACAGATGGATGCCAGAATCATATGCTTTTTAAGGGGCGAAAATAACACTTAGCATGCATAATCCTAAGGTCGCTGGAAAGTTTCCAGATCGCCTGTGCTTCGCTGTTGATGCGGCGGCGACGTAGCGACGATGAATGTCGATCAAGCGCCGATTCGCCCGCAGCAGCGAGTGAGGCCGGTGGCCAGCCATCAAGGCCCGAAAAGCTATCCGGGGCAGGAACATCATCCATGCCACGCAGCAGTTAGCCCTCGATGCTCAGGAAGCTTGTCAGCATTGCCCGGTGCTGATGGAACACCTAGGAACCGATCCGCACCCCCACCAAGCGAGTCGAATCGGGGTCGACCACGGTGGTCTTGCCGGTCAACTCGACGGTGACCACGTCGGTGGCCGGATGATCGCAATCCCAGCCGCACCACAGCTCCACAGCGCCGGGCTCGACCACCTGGCACATTGCCCGATCATGGAAGGCGAAGCGGGCTGCTGGCACCGTCAGCTCGACGGTCTTGGTTTGACCGGCGGCCAGCTCGACTCGGGTGTAGGCGATCAGCTGGCGCATCGGCCGAGTGACGCATGCCACCGTATCATGTCCGTACAACTGGATCAGGCAGGCACCGGCTCGATCACCGTTGTTGCGCACCCGCAGACTGACATCGATGAAGCCTTGGGTCGGCGCGGTCGCCGGGGTGACGAAGTCCTCGATGCTGAAGCTGGTGTAGCTCAGTCCATGCCCGAAGGAGAATTGCGGTGTCGTGTCGATCGATGACACCCCGGAGCCGTCGCCCAGCTTCGGGTGAAGGTAGGAATAGGGCAAAACACCCAAAGAACGGGGCACTGACAGCGGCAAATGCCCCGATGGGTTGATTCGGCCGGACAAGACGCCAGCGACCGCCCCGGCCCCGGCCTCACCGGGGAAAAATGCTTGGATGCTGGCGGCGGCCCGATCAGTGAATTGGCCGATGGCATAGGGCCGACCGGTGATGGTCAGTAGCACCAGCGGGGTACCGACAGCTAGCAAGGCGTCGAGCAACTCGCCCTGCACGCCGGGCAAATCGAGTGAGTCAACGTCGCACCCTTCGCCCGAGGTGCCCTTGCCGAATAAACCAGCCTGATCGCCCATCACCGCGATCACCAAGTCCGCTTGGCCAGCCAAATCCAGCGCCGCCGCGAAGCCTGCCCGCTGCTCTTCCGGGGCTCCGGGTTGCTCCGGGTCGGGGCGGACCGGGCAACCCTGGGCGTAATTGATTTCTGCTTCGGGGAATTCGGCCCGCAAGCCGTCGAGGATGGTTGGGGCGGCGATTTTCGAATCAACTCCGGGATTGTGCATCAACACATGATTGACGAATGAGTAACAGCCAAACAAAGCTGAGGAACGGTCGGCGTTCGGGCCGATGACGGCGATCTTGGCTCCGGGGCGCGGCGCCAGTGGCAAGACGCCATCGTTGCTCAGCAAGATGATCGATTGTTCGGCCAACTCTTGGGCGATGGCCCGATGCTCTGGCGGATCGAGGGTCGCCGGCGCATCGGCCAGCAGGGCCTCCAGGCGGCTGATCTCGGCGTCAATGTCCAGCAAACCGAGCGCCTCCTTCTGGGTCAGCACCCGGGCCACGGCGGTGTCGAGCGCGTCGGACAGCGCTGCATTGTCGGCGCAGGCTTGGGCGAATTCCGGAGTCCGGAAAGCGTCGCCAGTTGGCAGTTCGACATCCATGCCGGCCAGCAGAGCCTGGGCGGCGGCGTCCGCCAGGTCGGCGGCGACCCCGTGCTCCTTGAGCAGGAAGGCCACCCCGAAGTAATCCGAGACAACGGTGCCGGTGAAGCCCCACTGTCGCCGCAGGCGCTGGGTCAGTAGCTGGTAGTCGCCATGGACCGGCACACCGTCGAGATCGACATAGGCCGGCATCACCGAGCCGACTTTGGCGTCGCGGACAGCCACTTCGAAGGGGAAGAGGAAGACATCGGCTAATTCACGCGGTCCGATGTGAACCGGGGCGAGGTTGCGCCCGGCGCGCGAGTTCGAATAGCCGACGAAGTGCTTGGCGGTGGCGATGATGCCCGTCGATTGCAGGCCCTCGATGTAGCCAGCGCCCAGGGTGGCGATGACATAGGGGTCCTCGCCCATCGTTTCCTCGACCCGGCCCCACCGGGCGTCGCGGACAACGTCGAGCACTGGCGCCAAGCCTTGGTGGACGCCGACCCGCGACATGCTAGTCCCGATGGCCGCGCCCATCGCCCTGGTCAGCTCTGGATTGAAGCTGGCCGCCCAGGCGATCGGTGTCGGATAGGTGGTGGCGGTCCAGGCGGCTAGCCCGGTCAGGCATTCCTCGTGGGCCAGGATGCCGATGGGCACCCGCGTGTGATCGCGGATCCACTGCTGGTAACCGATCAGGGTGGCCAGCCCCTTGGCTGGCAGCACTGGCTTGGTGCCAAAGACTCTGGTCAGCTGGGAGAGGCCGTCGCGGGCGAAGTCTGCGAACTCTGGCGCGGAGTCGGCTTGGGTGTCCATATCCGGGGCGACGACACCGCCCTCATTGGCCCCCAACCAAACGCCGTAGAGCTGGGCGATCTTTTCTGGAATGGTCAGCTGGTCGATCAGAGCTGCCACCCGATCCGATGTGTTCATGTCGCCTCATTTCGCTTGGGCCGGTGTTCGATGGCTGGCGTTCCACGATGAGCCCTCAAGCAGGCGGTGCTTTGAGGTTTCCCCGACCCGAAGCAGCTGTCAGCGGAACCTCGGATTCGCCGGTGGGATGCCAATGCAGGCAACTCTATGGCTGGTTTAGTCATTATCGCGATAGTCTAGGAAAAACAGCGATACTCGCTCGGAAACTTTCGCAACGTTGGCCATTGTTTCTTGGAATTGACGGAGGTCCTGATGGGGGAACCACGATTGACATTGTCGGACATTGCCGCTTCAGCCGGGGTGTCTCTGGCGACGGTTTCCAAGGTGCTGAATGGTCGCACCGGGGTGTCACCGGAGCGCCGCGACGCCATTTTGGCGATTCTCGAAGAGCAGGGCTACCGTCGCCGGGGCACTGGCGGCAAGCATCAAGCGGGCCTGATCGATATCGTGCTGCGTGGCATCGACACCCTCTGGGCCACCCAGATTCTGGTGGGAGCCCAGGAAGAGGCGGCTCGCGCCGGTGTTGGCCTGGTGGTGACGCCGACTCACGGGCGAGTCATGGGCAACCGCCACTGGCTGACATCACTGGCCCAGCGCCATTCCGACGGCCTGGTGTTGGTGGTCTCCCGCCTGCAAACCGGTGTCGATCTGGAGTTGAAGAAGCTGTCGATCCCCTATGTCTTCGTCGATCCGATCGGTGTGCCCGAGCAGGATGTGCCGGTGATCGGCGCTACCAATTTTGAAGGGGGCAGGGCCGCCACCGAGCACCTGATCAGCTTGGGCCATCGTCGCATCGGTATCGTCACTGGTGATCGCAGTCTGGCTTGCTCCCAGGAGCGCTTGGCCGGTTATCGTGCCGCCCTGGAGGAGGCCGGCATCGCCCCCGACGACAAGTTGGTGGTCACTGGCAACTTCCAGATGGAGGGCGGCCTGGCTGGCGCCGGGCAGTTGCTGCAACTGCATCGACCGCCGACTGCCATTTTCGCCGGATCAGATCAGCAGGCCTATGGTGTCTACCAGGCCATCAAGCAAGCCGGGCTGAGTGTGCCCAACGACATCTCGGTGATCGGCTTCGATGATGTGCCTCTGTGCCAGTGGGTGTCGCCGCCGCTGACAACCATTCGCCAACCCTTGACGGAGATGGCTCGTGAGGCCACTCGGGTGTTGATCGACATCGCTTATCGGGCGATTTGGCCATCAGAGCAGCGCATCGACCTGGCCACCAGTCTGGTGCTGCGCGAGTCGACCGCGCCGCCACGACGCTGAGGAGTCGGCTGGGCCTTGCACTCCACGCCAGCCCCCCGTCGCCCGGATCACTTACCACGGCGCTGAAGGCAAGCAAACGGCTTTCACTATTGTTTGATCGGCTATCGTGGCTTTATGGAGATGCGACGGGCCGATCGGGCCATCAAGGATCATGCAGAAATCGTGGCGGTGTTGAACGCTGCTGAGGTGGCCCATATCGGGCTGGTCGATGATGAGGGTGTCTACGTGGTGCCAGTCAGTTATGCCTGCGCGGCCGACGACAATGGTCAGGTCACCTGCTATCTGCATGGCGCTCGCCAAGGACGCAAGATTGAGGCGATCCGCCACCGACCAGAGCAGTCGGTCTGCGTCGAGGTTGAGCTGCGCCACGCCACCTTCGGCCAGGACGGTCCCAAGGTCTGTGATGTCGGGGTCTGGTATGACTGCGTCATCGCTTATGGCCGGGCTAGGGTGGTCGATGATCCGATCGAGGCCAGGCGTGGCCTGGGCTTGCTGGTCGAGAAGTTCGCTCCGGGGCGATCAGTTGAGCTGGCTGATCAGGTGCCGGGCTACTTGGCGATCATCGCCATCGATCTGACCCAGTTCAGCGGCAAGCGCAGGACTATACCTCAGCAATGAAACTTGTTGCACCTGCAACGAAACTTGTTTCACCGCTGTTGGGCAATCTGCTCCATCAGCCTTATGAAAAGACCCTGTTAGGCCATGGTTGACATGTGCTCCGGGTGCACGGGCACATGTCTGCGCTGTACTGGCCGAGCCTTTCTGGAGGCAGGGGAGGGGCCGGGGTATTTCAGGAAGTCACCCCGGTTACGGCCAATAGTTCCGAAAACTGTCACCGCCGCGTTTTAAGATGTGTCTTGTTGATGTGATGGCCGCATTCAACGAGAGGAAACCATGACTGAGCCCGCTTCGGCTTCAAGTTCAACCGATCAGCCTTCAACCGCGTTCGTGCCGCCGGCTGCTGATGATGCCGCCGATGCTGCCCCGACTGCAGCGGTTGCTGCTGATGTCGCCGACGTCAGTCCCGCTGTGTTCGCGACGGCTGCAGCCTCAGTTTCGGTCGATGCTGTTGCCCCGGCGAAAGGGACTACCCCGACCCCATCGGTCGCCTCGGACATCCCGACCCCACCCGCGCCGCAGTCCGAGCCCGCTGATTTGCCCCCGGCAGTGCCGGGAGCTGCCCCGACCCCGCCAGCGCAGCCGGTTGCCACACCCGTAGCCGACCCATTTGCGCCGCTGCCGCCGGCCGAGCCAGCTGCCCCGTTCAGCTTTGATTTGTCGCTAGAGCCCTGGCAATCGACGCCGCCGGCATC
>JAITVZ010000078.1 GCA_031285505.1 Propionibacteriaceae bacterium | reverse complement strand
CTCGGCTACATCACTCCAGCCCAAGCCATGACCAACCACAAACAACAACCAGATACCGGCCAGGAATCCCTAGCCGCTTAGAAAACAAGATACTGTCCACAAAACTTGACACAGCCCAGAGCAGGGACAGCCGTGGCCAGATTCAACCGCGACTGTGTTCCTGGCCCAGACAACTCCACGTAACGGTTATGGAACACCAAGCGCGTCGATCCGAGCCACACACAGTCCCCGATTGTCACTGGGTGCTCCCCGAGTCCGAGCCTCCTACCATTCAGATACACGCGATCACCAGACAAGAGGGTCAGACGATCTACCGAGACCGTGAAGCATCCGTCATCGAATGGTGTGACGATATGGTTGTGGGTCGATACGCCCACCCGCAACGGATCGATGTTGAACAACGAATAATACTTGGACTCGCCATCCGCCAGCAGCAAGCTGACCCCGCCACTGAGATCTATCGAGCTATTTGGTGCGCAGCCTAGTTGCGTGGCGACGGGAACACTTGGGACCAGGCCGTCAAACGCGAGCCACCGGTGAGGCAGTTCCTGGGGCGTGACATCGGCAGACAGTTCGACACACCGCGTATCATCGAAAACCACCAAGGCCCTCATCAGTTGGCCCTCATCGCCCGGTCGATTCTTCATCGACGACGGCTTGCCGAGCTTGTTGCAGTTGATCAATCTGTGCGCTCAACTCATTCAGCACAGTCGTCTTCTCCTCGCCAGGCATCGCCGTGTCGGCGCGAACCACCGCCTCATACTTCATGTAAGCGAACAGCAGCAACTCTTCGTCATTTAGTCTTTGAGCAGTATCAATAGCCTCATCGAACTCCATGCGACCCACATGAATCCAATAATCGAACACCATTAGGTCAGTCTTGGGTGTCAACCCGATCAGGATGTTGTCCTTCTGATCGTCGGTCAACGCTTCAGTCGACACATAGGCTCGCGCTAACAGATACCTACTATCAGCCGACAGGCTAGAAAGCGGATAATCCTGCAACGCTTCTTGAGCCGCGATGAAATCACCGGTGACATAGGTCGTGTTCGCTTTGATCACAGCATCCTGATATGGCACCGTCCAGAAAACAGACCACGACACGACCGCCACAGCGGCGGCCAACAAAACTCCTAACACAGCGATCGCAATCCTGCTCGCGAGCACGCGGCGTTTGGACACCAGCCGCATATTCTGCGCAGACTGATCAGCGAGTTCCGCATATTCAGACAGCAGACGCTCTCGCACTGCTTGAACCGTGTCCATCGAAGCGATGTCAGCCAACAGGAAATGCTTCTGGTAAAGAACCTCCCCACCTTGAAGATAGTCAAGTTGGCCAAACCGTGGTTCCAACACAGAACCGACCAACGCCTTGTAGCGCGTCAGAAAAGGCAGACCGCCCTCACCTTTCGCGTCCCTGACCAACACATGCGGCATCAAATTCAGATCAACCATCACATTGTCGAACGCCATGGAGAACTGATACTCCTCATCGAGGCTCTCCAACCCGGCACTGTTCACCAGAAACCTAAGCTTGTCCTCGACCGACCGGTCCACAATCACCTGCGCGGAATCCAGGCCAGTAGTATCGAACTCCAAAACCACACCATCGTCCTGCTCATGTAAGACACAGTCTGCCAGCCCCCTCGCATGGAAGGTGAGGAAGCCTCGGGATTGTTTGGACACCACCAGCTCGCTATTACGGATCTCCCGCATCACCCCACAGTCCACAACGTCCTCCCGCTGCTCTATTCCACGATTGACAACACATCACCATTGAGCACACGCTGGTCCGCGAACGTCCGATACCCGCTCACCAGACGCTCGTTCAACCGCGACCGGAAGAAATCAGGTGTCGCCACGGCAGACACTTTGCCGGATCGCACCAGCACCGCGAAACCCTGACCGACGCACTGTTCAGCATCAATACGCACATCATGCCGACCGGACGCCGTCTCATACGTCACGCTAACGAACACTGCTCACCCCGGTCCGCTGTCGTGATGCCCAGCCCAAAGCCAACAAGAAGCCGACAACGCCACACGCACCGAACACCACCAGCCACACCCACCAGCCAGTCTGTACAACCCCTGAACCAGCACCCGTGCTGTCATGCGCCACAGGCTCCAAGAACAGCCCCTCGCCGTCATCTAAAAGTCCCGCCTTGGCGCTGGCTGCTTCACCAGTGTCAATCGTGCCAAACAATCCCGACTCAAGCGCTTCGCGTTCGGCGGCCTCCCGCTCAATCAACGTATCCGAAACACCATCGGCCTCAACAGTGAACAAATCCGCACTAAAACCGTCCGACATGGGTGCCTCGCTGGCATGACCTCCGACCGCGTCAACATCAATGTGCAAGTCCTCCGCCCAAACCACAGCCTGGAACGGAGGACAAAAGACTAAGACGAACACTAATGCGAGGCAGCCACCCATGCACAAGGCACGAACATGGTGCCCAAGGCGCGCCAAAGAAACGACAGAAAAGACACCAAATCCGCGGAGCTGCCCCCCTCTAGCGGCTGAACTTTCGGGCGATATCATCGTCCAGCTGCTCAATCGCATCAGCCGAGCCAAGCAACTGGCCACCAAGATCATCAATCAACTGCTTCATGTCATTGAAGGACGGCCTCAACATGTCGAACTGCTGAGCGAATCCCTCGCTCGCCCGACCCTTCCACTCGACCTGCAAGTCATTGATCAACGCCTGCATGCCATCAATCACGCCCTGAAAAGTCTCACCATGCCTGCGAACCTCAGCGGCTCGCTCCCGCAACCGAGCAGGACTCGACAGAATCTCATCACCAGCCATGACCACCGCTCCAATCCAAAACATAAGTTATCGGAGAACCTTCACGATGACTCCTAGAAGGCGCATCCACTTAAAGTTCACGATAGCAGAGAATACGTTGAAATCACCATATTATTGGTTGGGGTTTGATGCTATCAACCATGCGGCTAGAACCCTTCCGGTTGCAGCCATCAACTCCACATAGTCGATGAGCCCAACGACGGTCACCCCCTAGCCAAACGAAGAAGGCCAGCTCCAGCCCACCATCAATGAAACATTCCCTCACAGAAGCGGCCTGTCCGCACCGGTGCGAGCACCCCACTTGAGGCAGACTAGGCCCGTGGCTGGATCATAGGTCAACCGCTTCAAAGACCCACAACAAAGGGGCGTGGGCCGGGCAGGTCTGAGCTATGCTCTGGTAGACCATGGTTGGCGTCTCTTGAGGGTGAGGGCGTGGCCTTGGTCGGACCGGGCGAGCAACCGAAATTGTCAGACGATCAACAGGGCTCGTCAGACTTGTTGCTAAGTGTCGGCACCTAGGAAGGCGATGTCGGGGGCAGCGAGGACAGTGCGGCGATGGCTTGTGGGCCGACCACGCGGCCACTGGCCCGGCGTAGTTGCCCAGCGAGCAGATCACTTGGGCTTGCCCGCCCGAGCACATCGTCACCAGATCTCAGCTCGCTTCAGGCCAAAGCTGACGCTCGTCGCCGGGCGATGGCGGTCACGATGCCTTGTTGGCGGGGCAGATCCTCCAACAGGCAGGCCTGCAGGGCGTGATAGACATCGGGCTTGCCCTGCCAAACGGTCGCCGCTGGTTGGTTGTTCGGGTTGAGTTCATGGTGCCAGGAGCCGCGCTCGTGGTCGATCAGATAGTGATCGGCGTAGTGCCACCAGCGGTCCAGGTCGGCTGTGCCGTTGGCCCCAGGCTGGGTCATTGGTGGATAGGGTGGCCGCGAATCAGTGTTTGGGTCGTCAGTGGATACGGAAGAGACATTGGCTCCACCATCAGCAGGCAGTGAGTCATCCTTGGCCCGGCCATCGTCGGGATCGACCGGCTCTTGGTCAGTGGTGATGGCCGACTCCTGGCCGGGATTGCTGACCGGCATCGGCAGTGATCCGTCGCTGATCAATCCGGCTTGGCGCAGGGCGCCGCTGGCGCCGATCGCCTCGGCCAGCACCCAGTGCATCCGCTGGCGTACCACTGGTTGGCCTTGCCAATCGGTGGTGTAAACGAAGCCGTCCGCCCCATCGACGCACCAGCCGTCGGCGATGGCCCGCTGGTAGAGCGCTAGGGCCGCCTGGCGGTAGTCGGGGCGGCCGGGGCCATTGGTCGGGTCAGCTTGGAGGCAGAGGCGGGCCCATTCCAGCCCGTGGCCGACGGTCGCCCCATAGGGGCGGAAGGGGTCGTCGGGGCGGTCGCGGTTGTATTCGAGCAGGGGTTGCCATTCGGCGTCGAAATGTTCGGGTATCCGCCAGGTGTTGGTGGCGGCATTGCCGATGATCAAGGCGTCGATGATCCGCCGAGCCCGACCACGCCACAGCCCGGCAGCCGCCTGATCACCGGTCAATTCCAGGGCGTCGGCAGCGGCTAGATAGGCCTCGACGCTGTGCATGTTGGCGTTAACACCGCGATATGGGTCCACCTGGGTGAAGCGCCAATCCCATTGCTCGACCACCCGCCCAGCGACTTCGTCCCAGAAGTGTTGTTGTGAGACACGCAAAGCCTGATCGAGCAGTTGGCGCCCGCCCGGATGGCCGGCGGCCAGCGCTGAGGCGGCTGCCAGGATGACGAAGGCATGGGGATAAGCGGCTTTGTCGGTGTCAATCGGCGCCCCACTGGCGTCGACCGCGCTGAACCAGCCGCCGTTCTCATCGTCATGGAACAGCCCGGCCAAAGCCGCCATGCCGTGGTCGAGGCCGTCGGCGCATCCGGCGTGGCCCAGTAGCTGGCCAATGGCCATGACGTGGGTCATGCGGCAGCTGATCCACAGCTCTCGGGGGTGATTGGGGTCGAGATGGCCGACCTCATCCAGCCAGCCGAAGCCGCCGCGCGGGTCGATTGAGTGCAAAGCGAAATCCAGCAGCCCGGCGGCCTGGGCCAGTCGCCACGACCGTGATCCAATAGTCAGGGGCATCGTTGTCTCCATCATTCGGTGCCCCGCACTGGAATTTCGTTGCTGGTCTGAGACTGGATGCGGCGCCTCGCTGCGTTGTCGTCGGTCGACGGGCGTCCAGCCCGCCTCCCGCCTTCGCCTTGCGATCCACCACACCCGGTGCCCAGCCCTACACGCAACCAATCTCCAGTGCGGAACACTATCTTGTCGCTACCACTGTAGCTAGATTAGCCCGCCTGGTCGGCAAACAACAGCATTTGGTGATTTCTGGGGCATGGCGACAGTGACCGCGGTGGCTGACGCGGTGGGTGGCCCCATGCGACAGTCGGGCAACACGTTTGCGCCCTTAGCACAGAGTGGTTGCCGATGTGAGGGCGCTGCATCGGCTGCCAAAAATGGCCGCCTATTCAATGGCCAACGACAGAGGAATGCGGTCATACTTCGGCTCCTGCGTTGCTGTCCAAGGACAATGATTCCACCCCAGCACGCCGGACGGCTAGAATCCATGGCCCTGGAGTATTCCACCACCGCTCAATGGCAGACAGGTTGCTGCGAAAACACTCCACCTGATCAAATGTGGTCATGTTCCCGCTCGTCAGGCAAAGCATCCGAAGCCTTGCGTCCATGACTGCTTGGCGCTCCGCAGGGCGGTAGCGAATCCGAGCGTCTTTGCAAGCCACCACTATGTCCTGTTCACCCGCAACCTTGATCCACTCAGTGTCGGGAACATCGGTGCGGCCAAAGAAGTCAAAGATCGTCGTTGTGTCGAACCCCTCGCCACGAAAAAACTCTGGGACAGCTTTCCGCCCCAGACTGTGATCGACCAGGATTCTAGGCCGCGAGGGTGAGGTGAGTTCGGACGATTGACTCGACATCATCCTCTCCCAGTCCCATTTCGTCTGCGACGATTGACAGCTTCTCACCGGCCTTGAACAGGCTGAGAACGTCCTCGACACGAGCCCCTGATGTCTCAACAATCGGCTGGCCAAAGGAGTACAACGGATCAGCGATCACGGGTGTGTCGCCGTAAGCAGTCAGTCGCAGGCGACCCGGCAGATCATCACCCATGTAGATGATCGGTTTCAGCCCGATCTCAATCACCTCGGGGAGGCCACCTTGGCGATCCCGGGCTCGCTCCCACTCAGCACGCTCCTGCCCACCAAGGTTCATCAGGATCTCTCGACCATCCGTAGCTAGAACCCCACGCTCCAGCATCCGGTCACCCAACTCCCGGCGAACCACTGCCATACCAGCAGTGATCGCCTGCATCGACAGCTTCGCCTTACGTAGCTCTCGGTATAGCTGTGCCTCGACAAGCCCAATGAACGGCAACCGTGGCTCGCGACCCTCACCCGGCACCATCGTCAACAGATTGGATTTCCGCGCCCAGGAACCAAGAGTGCTGGCGGGCATCGCCAGATGGGAAGCCGCTAGTGGAAGCGTGTACAGAGGCATCGTGAACCGGGGATCATCAACCATCTCGCCTCCTCTGGTCCGTAGTTGCCACCAATCATACGGGCTAGGCCCGTCGCCGACCGGATGACACTGCGAGAGAGTCAACTTGTCTTGAAGAGTCACCAAAACTCAGTGAAGGTGAGGTGCCTGATCTTTCTCGAAGCGCTGAGGCTACTCATTCGAGAACACCCCCAACCCCGAGGCGATGAGCCTCAGAGCGGATGGTCATCAGATCAGCATCTGTGACGAGGCCATCTGCCGCCTCAACAACTTCATCGATGAAGAGGCGCAGACCAGGCCAAGTCGGAGCCTCGGGCTGGGTGGTGGTTGTCTTCAGCAGCTCTCCAGCGAGCTGCGCCCACATTATCGGTTCACGCTTCACCGCTTCTTTCAGGTCTGGAGAAAATCCATGGTCACCGACCGGCAGGCCGCAGGTGGTTTTCATAAGAAGAGACGCACATTCGGCGAGGTCATCTTTGTCGAGATGAACTGCCCAGTGCAGCAAGGCCGCCACTTCATCCGGCGCCAGCGGCAACGGCTGGCTGTTCACCCGTCGCCTGACATACTCCCTACCCCAAGCACTCCAGGCGCCATGCCGCGATTGATGGTCTAGCTCACCGAGTTGCCACCCAACAGTGGTCAACCAGTCGAAACGCCGCTTGACCCACTTAACAGCGGAGAGTTCGGTCATCCACTCAAGTTGCTGCTCAACGGACATCGTGCTGCGCACGGTGATGAGAGCCAACATCAACTGCGGCTGTACTCGACTCTTCTCACCGGGCTCAATCTTGCGGACATAGTCGACCAGCCAGCTACGCAGCGGTGTCTCCAGCAACGCATCATCCCAGTGGCCACTAAACACAGGCTCCCACAGTTCAGCCACTTGCTCCCACCCTTTGGCTGGATCAATCAATGGGAACAGTTGCTCTCGCGTCCAATCCGGGTCAGCCTGATTGAAGAACTGGACAGACCGCAGAAGAGGAGCGGAAGCCAGCCGACCATCTCTAGACTCTTTGATCAGCCGCTCTACCGCCGTGGACACTTCGTTCGACAGCAAGCCGCCCGGATAAGTCCCGGCATCCGCGTCCGCTACCGCAGCCTGAACCCAGAAAGAAGCCAACTGGCCGACCGACGAGTTGATCGCCAGGATCATCAGATCAGCTTCGCCACTTAGGTCGGACCCCTCGTTTCGCACATGTTCGAAAACATGGGCCGCCAACCGTCGAGCTGAGGGGACGGTCGCCCATGCGCGAGACGTTTCACCTGCACCCCAGGGGGAGAGGAAGTCCGCCAAAGCTGACCACGGCTGATCCTCAGCTTCGCGGTTCAGGCAGTCGAACACACGCGCAACCATCTGCTCATCTAGCTCGGCCTCGCCAAATCCTCGAACCACATGCCCCTTGGCCGTTTGCCTCTCATCCACGGTGACCTCAGCATCACCAATAGCCTCCCAGAGGACCAGCCCATCACTGGGCTGCGCTTTGACGACTTCGACAAGCATTTGGTCAGGCCCAAACCAATCACCCGCTCGCCGGTGGTGGTCAAAACTGGGATTACCATCCCGGACCTTTTGAAAGAGATCAGCGGCAGTCTGGCGGGGGTCATGGTTCAGCATCTGGTGGAATTGACCTGGTGTCCATGGCATCAAGTCTTCGGCGCTCCAAGAGCCAGTCTTCACTTCAGCGAACACGCGCCCTGGGTCGTCCCGCGGCACCCACTCTGGATAACGAGCAGCGGTCAAAGCAAGATTCTCCCTCGCCTTGGCGAGCGCCGCCTTCGCTGGACGCTTTCGGGACACCACAACCCGAGACAGCAACTCATAGGCATGGCGGACCTCACCGCTTTTGTCCAGATCAGCGGGCATCTCAATAGCCGCAATCAGACGTGCTAACGCCTTGCTGCTCATGTTGGGAACGATAGCGCTTAGTAGATCGAAGAACTCTGGGCCGGTTCGGTAGTCGCCCAGGAGATCATCCTCTACGAGGATGTCGGCTTTCTCGTTAGGGTTTAGGTCACACTTCTCCAGGCCCAAGAGCCCAAAGCGACGAATAAGTGGTGAATGATCTCCAAGCCAGAGTCGCGCTCGGAGCGCGGATCGCTTAGGAGAATCTATGGCCTCCGACTGAATCGCCCGCGCAACAAGGAAGAACAGCTCGGCAGCTACATCACGCATCACCATACTGCGACGATCAGGTTCGTCAGCTAGCCGTGGTCCAGCGAACTGCCAAGACCACCCGAAACCCCGAGCTTCCGCCCCATGAACGAAATCCTGAACCCATGAGAGTAGTCGTTCCCGTTGTTTGGAAGACAATGTTGAAAATCGGGCGGACAGTCCGCCAAGAAACGTGTAGCTGCCATCACCTGCCACTCGAAGCTCGGCAGAGCGAATCAGAAAAGCCGTCAATCCCGGCACAGGTCCAAGCCACTGATCCGTCAGATACCGAAACAGGGACCAGACGTGAGCCTCGTCAAGTTCCACAGACGATTGTGCGTCTTCATCCGGTTTTGCTCCATGCCCCCATACATTGTTCAGCCACCGGAACATATCTGGGCTTGCGGCAGATTGGTCAAGGCACCAATCAAGCCAGGCATGCCGGAGGGTTCGATCAGCCTTACCGCTCTGCCAGAGTTCCGTGGCCACAGCGAGGGGAAGAATGGCACCAGGTTTGATCGGATGCCTGTTTAGCCACTGCCGAGCAGCCTTCGAGATGTCCTCATCCGCAAGGACTCGCTCAGCGAACCAACTTGCGAGCGCGTGAGCACACTTCCCTTCCACGCTAGGCGGTGGATCGAGTACCTGCTCGCAAATGGGCCTTGCGACAAGCCACTGGAACCACGCCAGCGATGTCGCAACGGCGCAGACTTCGTCAACCAACCGATGATCGCCGAGGGACTCAACAAGGAAGTCAGTATCGTCTGGGCCAGTCGGAGGAACAACACCGGCGAAACCCCGCACACGATTGGCCCTGGTCACTGACGACATAGAAGCGTGCGTCGACCAAAGCGTCAGCACTTCAGTCAGTAGTTCGTGTTGGCCGTCCGGATAGGCGATGGGAATCAAGCCCCGCTGCCGCATGGCTTCGGCGCTCGTCTGCTCGGTGAATATATACCGTGGCTTCGAATCCGATCCCATGCCTCTCGCGAAGTACTCCATCAGGTGATCACTATGGCTGTAGCCAACGAAGCAGACGACGTACTTCCGAAAGAGTTCGCGGAGAAAATCGGATGCCCAGTGTCGGGTGATGTAAGCCGCACCGAAGTCCTGATCGGTTACTACCAGCTTCTTCGAGTCTTGGCTGAGGTGCCCATGAAGGTAGACAAGACCTTCGAAATCATCTCCAAGAGGAAGCGCTGGAGCCTTGAAGGCATCCACCTCCTGGGCCTGAGCGGTTAGCGCCTGGCCAAGGAAGTCGTCGTAGTTCGTGGTCACCATCCTTATGGTGTCTGAGCGTGACGCCAGAGTCGCCAAAGCATCATGGTTAGCGTTGCGCTCAGTAGCCTTACTGATCTCCTGGGAAACCAAACGATGAACGGCCACGCCAGACAGATCAAGTTCTCCAAGGAAGACATCAGGGTTCCGTAGCTCACCGTTACTTGGTTCTGGATGGGCACTGAGGTGAGCGATTGTCTGTGTCAGCTTTCCGAATAGTGGCAAGTTAGTCGGGGCAGCAGCCGACACACCCGCACCAACGAAGAAGACGACCTCTCCTTCAGCTTGAGCCTGAATCAGAACGGTGGGGATGTCGATTCCAGCAAAGTGCATGGTACTCCTCAATGACTTGCGACCGACTCATCTGATTAAACTATATATCGTATTGTGGCATGAGCCTAAAGATAGTCAGACCATTGCGTGCAATCGCCATCCAATCGTCACATAAGGCCATGCGGGCTCGCCCTCATTAGGACTGAACTCACCATTTGCGAGGCACGCCCGATGTAGGGGTTCCTCTGGAATAGGGTGATATCGCTGGAAAACGCCTAAAATGGGTGAATTTCCCGAGACGGTGACGGTCGCATCAGACGGGTCTGGTCCTCGAAGTCGGGACACTTGGAGATCATAGACAGCCGGAACGACCATCGGCGATTCAAAAGCATTCCGCTGCCTAATGTCATTCGCCAAGGCATGGCGACAGCTGCTGATGACAATGGACTCAGTGCAGGTGTCTCCAACACCGCCAATTGTGAAGAGCCACAATGTCTTGCTTTTGAAGCAGCCAGTGATTATTCATTGAATGTCACATCTTGCGTTTGAGGACTGTGGGCAGACCGATGGCCAGAAACAACAGCGCCACCAACGCCAGCGGCCAGCCGACTGTCATCCCAGCACTATCTGTCAGCCCAGTCGGTGGCGGTGGTTTGACAGGCGGAGCGGCTTTGAAAGGGATCGGCAGTGGCTGGCCAATGGCCTGGCCTTGATAGCTGACCGAAACGGTCGGGCTGGCATCGGCCACAGCCGACCAGAACTGAACTGTGTAACGCCCCCCATCCAGGTGGGTCACGTTTGGTGAGATCTCAACCGCTGGGCTGGATGAACCGAAGACGATGTCGGTCAGGGTCAGGCCGTCCAGCGGCCGCCCGAGCTGGTCGACAGCGGTCAAGGTGCCGGTGTAATAGGCGCTGCCGGATGAGGTTTGGATCCACCCGGTCTGATGACTGTCGGTCGGGTCGACCGGCGGATCGACAATGAACGTTGAGCCATCGTAGGAGAAGGAGCCGGGGTCAACCGAGGTGTCGATGGTGAACGTGGTCTGAGTTGCTGGAGAGGTCAACGAATACGAGGACTGATGCTCGGTTTGCTCGGCCTGATAGACATAGGCGCCGTCTTCCAAGTCGGCCGGCAGCGGCCATGCCCAGGTCCCATCCGGGGCCACGGTGATGGAGGCTCCGTCGCCGTAGCCGTCGGCCAGCAAGCGTGGCTGGGCTGGATCGGTCACGTCGGTCAAAGTGATGGTGTGGCCAGCGGTGCCGGTGCCTCGCACGACAGGTCGACGGTCGGTTATCCGGCCGACCGGCTCGGTGATGCTGGGGGCAGGCGGCAGCGGCACCTGGTACTTGTGGAAGGTCGTGGCGGCTGTGAACTGGGCGGACTCTCCCGCCGGCGTGACTCGACCGGTCTGGTCGAACAGATCGCTCGGCTGATAGCTGAGGCAGGGGCCGTGGGCCGACGTGCTCACCACCGTCTCCGGGTCGTGCGACTCTGGCCAGGTCAGCAGGCGGTAGTAGCCGCGGTTGCGGATGTCATCGGACTCATGGACCAGGTTGAAATCGATCGATCCATCGGCCTTCATCGCACCACCGACCAGCTCTGGCTGCCCGGCGTTGGTGACGCCCGGCTTGGGCGACCCCTTGTCGACGGCATTGTATGTGGCGTAATCCCGATTGATGTTATTGGTTGCCCAGCCCAGGTCCGGCGAAACACCAGTGACATGGACTGGGGCGTTGTTGATCACCTCGATCAGTGAACCGTCCTGGTGCACCCAGGCATACCAGAACGAGTCGCTGATCGAGCAGGCCGGGCCGCGCGAAACGGTGTCAAAGGCGGCGTTCTGCAGCGGCACGGCGTAGGAGTTGGCCGGCAGGATTCCTGGGGCGCTCGTGGCGTTGGGCCGCTCCGTCTTCAAGCCGAAGTCCAAGACGGTGCCCCAATAGACCTGACCACTGACCGACAATTGCCAGTTGTCGTCGTAGAGCATCTGGACCTGGGGGCCGGTGACATCCGTCGATTGGTCGACGCCGCTGTAGAAGCGCACCGGAAAGTTGAACACCTCGACTGGCCCGAAGCCAGTTCGGTCGTACAGGCTGGTGGACACCGGGACGATGCCGGGCAAACCGCCTGGGGTGTTGCTGCCACTGAGATTGTCTGGAATATTGAGGTCGCCCTCGATGGAGATGACCAAGTAATCCGAAGCGCCGGACGAGATGACCTCATGGATCGTGTAATACTGGTCCACATTGTCGGCCCAGCGATCGGCCCCGGCAGCGCTGTCCAAGGTGTTGATGTAGGCGGGTTCGGTCTGGGCCGGGTCGAAGGTCGCATAGTAGTTGTAGCTCAGTCGCAGGCCGGTCCGCGTATAGCTGGAGCCGGTGGGCGCGGTGTAATCAACCGACCCGTGGGGCACTTGCACCACGATGTCAAGGCGCAACTCGTCACGATAGGTGTCGATCTTGTCTTGTCCACCGAGGTAATCCACGACGATGGCTCGATCACTGGGGGCGGCCGCCGCCGCTGGTTGCGCAGCGACCTGGCCAACGCAGCCAGCGATGGTCATCAAACACAACGTCAAACCCAGTAGCCAAGGTCGGCTGCTCAAGCCTGACCCGCCATCCTTTGCCCTCACGACCCCGCCTGTCCCATAGTCATCCTCTCCAACCCAAAACTCGTCAAGATCGGCGCGACCCCTGCCATCCAGGCATCGCCACCAGGACAGCGCCAACTCCCCGGCACCCTTGAAGCAGGCCACAGCCACCGCCCATGGTGACAACAATCTCTGCAGTGATATGGCTAACCCTTGAGAGGCGGCGCAGTCACTTTCTCTTATAAGCCCAGTTGCGGCACGTTACGGGTTTTCGGCGTTCTTGACCTGGCCGCATGGCCTCACGATTAGGGCTGTCTCCTTGGCGCGTCCGTAAGAACAAAACAGGGTTCTGTACTCTGCAATCACGCGTTTGTTCGTGACAGACAAGGCGCCGAAACCTGTCCCGGTCATGCGCGTCCGGCAGGTTCGAGCAGTAGCGGGAGACTATCTGACTGCCCCACAGATCCCCCGCCCACTGGACTTGTTCAGGTGCAACCCGGGCCACTTTCCCGCCAGCGCTACTGCCGACACACCATCGGAGTGACGGTAGGTGGCCGCGGGAAACTTTCGCCCTGTTTTATAACAGTTCATGCCGTTTGGCGCGATGACCCGGATTTGTGCCACCAGTGGTCGATAAATTGAGCATCGACGCCGATCGAGATTGCAGCTAGGTCGCTGCGGTCCAACCGATTGGTGCCATGTGGGCGAGTCAGATCATTGATGAGGAGATTCAAATGGGAGTTTCACGTTTCCGTAAAATGGGCCTGAGCCTGGTGGGGGTGGCTCTGTTGGCCAGCCTCGGGCTGACCGGCTGTTCGAACAACCCTGGTGGCGGCAGCTCCACCGGTGCCGATGATGGGGCCAAGGCTGATGATTCGGCCATCACCGTTTTTTCCGGCCAGGTCGGCAATTACACCGCGCCGAACTTCAACCCCTTCAACAACACCGGCGCCTTCCTCCAGCCGACCCAAGGCGCCATCTATGAATCGCTCTTCTATTTCAACAAGGCTCAGGTCTCTGATCCGGTGCCTCTGCTCGGCCAGTCCTACAGCTGGAATGATGACGGCACGGTCTTGACGATCAAGATCCGTGAGGGCGTCAAGTTCTCCGACGGCACGGCGATGACCGCCGATGACGTCGCCTTCTCGCTCAACCTCTACGCCTCAGAGCCATCGATGAATGGCGGTACCCAGCGTTACGACGTCAAGAAGGTCGATGACACCACCGTCGAGTTGGACTTCTATGAGGTCGGCTTCACCATGGAAGCCGCCATCGTGTCGACCCAGGCGATTGTGCCCAAGGCCTTGTGGGAAGACATCGACGACCCGACCTCGGGCACCAATGAGAACCCAGTCGGCACCGGCCCATACATGCTGGCCGATAACGGCTACACCCCTCAGGCGATCACCTTGCAGCGCAATCCCAATTACTGGGGCACTGGTGACGAGGCTCCGACCATCGAGTGGGTGCGCTATGTCACCTTGGCCAACGCCGACGCCGCCACCACCGCCCTGCAACAGGGCGAGGTCGACTGGATGGGCTCATTCTTGCCGACCCTCGATGACATCGTCGCCGATTCGAATGGCGCCATCACCTATTCGAACACGCCGTTGAACACCACCTCGCTGTTCGCCTGCATGAACCCCGATCTGGGTTGCTCGGGCCCGCAAACCGACCCGGCGGTGCGCCAGGCGATGTATTACGCCATGGATCGCACCCAGCTCAATGAGCAGGCCGGCGCTGGTTTCGGCACCCCGGCTTCACCGACCCTGCTGCTCAACACCGTCAACGAGCCCCAGATCACCAACCAGGATTGGCTGGAGACTCCCCAAACGGCCGATCCGGCCAAGGCCAAGAGCCTGCTGGAAGCGGCCGGTTGGGCTTTGGGGGATGACGGCATCTACGCCAAGGATGGGCAGCGCTTGTCGATGACTGTCATCGACGTCTCCGGTTGGACCGATTACAACACCATCGCTCAGTTGCTGGTCGGTCAGTTCGCCGAAGCTGGCATTGAGCTGATCGTCTCGGACATCGCCCAAAACGCCTGGACCCAGGCTGAGGTCTCTGGCTCCTATCAACTGAGCCTGAACTCGGTCAACATGCAGGCCAGCTCTGACCCCTACTTCCTCTACAACTATTACCTGTCCAGCGGCGCCACCGCCAAGGTCGGGGAATCGACGCAGAGCAACAACACTCGTTATTCCAACACCGAGGTCGACGACGCCATCGCCACCTTGGCCACGACCAACGATGACGCGGTCAAAGCTGAGCAATACGGCATCATCCAGCAGCATTTGATCGATGAGATGCCGATGATTCCGATCTATGTCAACTCGGCGCTGTGTGAATACAACAACAGCCACGCCACTGGTTGGCCGGAAGAGGGCAACCTCTATGTCTTCCCCCTGCCGTGGGGTGGCAACTGGGGCACCGGCATCTTGTTGCGGACGGTGCGCCCGGTCTAGCCCGCGCCTGGATCAGTTGGTGATCTGCTGACCAATTGATCCATCGGTCGGGGCGGGTCCAACAACGGGCCTGCCCCGACCACCTCTCATCGCCAGCCTCAACTTGTGGCGATCAGCCACCATCCCAATGGGGGGACCATGCGCTTCTATATTCAGAAACTGTTGTTCTATGCGGCGGCCTTCTGGGCGGCCATCACCCTCAACTTTTTCATTCCCCGCTGGATGCCGGGCAATCCGGTCGATCTGTTGATCTCGAAGATGAGCGCCGGCGGCATCCCGGTCACCCCAGAGACCAAGGCGATCATCACCACTCAGCTGGGCGGCATCGGCCAAGGCAGCCTGCTGGAGCAATACTGGGCCTACTTGAAGAATCTGGCCCACGGCGATCTCGGTGTGTCGATCTCCAACTACCCGGCGCAGGTGTCATCGATCCTCGGCCAGGCCCTGCCGTGGACCATCACCTTGATCGGCCTGTCCACGGTCATCGCCTTCACCGTCGGCATCTTGTTGGGCATGTTCGCCGGCTGGAAGCGCGGCTCCTTTCTCGACAACCTGATCCCCTTCGTCACCTTCTTTCAGGCGATGCCTTACTTCTGGATGGCACTGATCCTGCTGCTGGTGTTCTCGCGCATCGTCCAATGGTTCCCCTTCGCCGGGGGCTATGACACCTTCGCCTTCCCACCGATCATGCCCGGCTTCAACGGTGAGTTCATCACCTCAGCCCTCTATCACGGGGTTCTGCCCGCCACCACCATCGTGCTGTCGTCGGTGGCCGGTTGGATGATGGGTATGCGAAACATGATGGTGTCGACTCTGAGCGAGGATTACATCCTGACCGCCGAGGCCAAGGGCCTGAGCCCCCGCCGGGTGCGAATGGTTTATGCCGCCCGCAACGCCATCTTGCCGTCGCTGTCCGGCTTCGCCATCTCGCTGGGCTTCGTCGTCGCCGGTTCGATCGTCACCGAGCAGGTCTTCTCCTATCCGGGAATCGGTTATACCCTCTGGTCGTCGGTGGCCAATAACGACTACCCACTGATGCAGGGTTGCTTCCTGGTGATCTCGGTGGCGGTGCTGGCAGCCAATCTGGTTGTCGACCTGCTGTTGGGCATCATCGATCCGCGCACCCGATCGACCACGGCGTAGGGAGTTAGAGAATGTCCCACAATCATGACGAATCAGTCAACGATCCATTTGACCGCATTGAGGCCGAGACCCGCACCGGCGGGGTAACCCTGACCGCAGATGCCACTGCCCGCCCAGGCGCTCCTCAAACCGAATTCGCCCCGCAGTCCCATGACGCCGATCTGGTCCAAGAGACCGGCGCCGTCGAGCGGACTTTCGAGCGCAAGGCCGGCCTGAAGTCCTTGCTGCCCTCCCGCTCGACCAAGCTGACTATTGGCTTGGCGATGCTCGGGGTGTTCGTCGCCTACGCCATCATCGCCCCCTTCCTGGTCGGCGATCCCAATGCCATTTCGACCTTCCGCCTGTCGGGGCCCGGGCAGAATGGTTTTCTGCTCGGCTCGAATCAGGCCGGTCAAGACATCTGGGCCCAGATCGCCTATGGCACCCGCGGCTCCTTGATCATCGGGGTGATCGTCGGCCTGTTGGCCACCATCTTGTCGACCCTCTTCGGGGTGTTCGGCACCTATGTCGGCGGTTTCGCCGACAACGCCTTCTCCTTGTTCACCAACGTCATGCTGGTCATTCCCGGCCTGCCGCTGGTGATCATCATCTCAAACTACATCCCAGCCGATCACCGTAACGTCTTCCTGATCGCCTTGGTGTTGACCATCACCTCTTGGGCCGGATCGGCCCGGGTGCTGCGCTCGGTCACCTTGTCGGTGCGCGGTCGTGATTACGTCATGGCCAGCAAGATCAGCGGCGAGAAGACCTGGCGCATCCTGGTGGTGGAGATCCTGCCCAATCTGATCCCGGTGATGGCCTCCCAGCTAATCTTCGCCATCATCTTCGCCATCCTCGGCGAAGCCGGATTGTCCTTCCTCGGCCTGGGGCCGGGCACTGAGTTCACGCTGGGCAAGATCCTGCAGCAGGCCAATCAGGCGTTGGCTCTGACCCAGGGCGCCTGGTGGTGGTTCATTCCGCCGGGCCTGATGATCGCCTTGATCGGCATGTCCTTGTCGCTGATCAACTTCTCGGTCGATGAGATCATCAACCCGAAGCTGCGCAGCAATTCGCGGGCGGCGCGCAAGCGTTGGGGATTGACGCCAGCTCAGATCAAGTCTTTGGAAGAGGAGAATCTGCGATGAGCCTGGACAGTGTCATCACCATCAAGGATTTTTCAGTCGATTACCTGGGTGAGAAGCCGGTGCACGCGGTGGTCGATGTCAACCTGACCCTGGGCCGCGGCGAGATCGTCGGCCTGGCTGGTGAGTCGGGTTGTGGCAAATCGACTCTGGCCTATGCCATCACCCGTTTGTTGCGGCCGCCGGGCCTGATCACCGCTGGCTCGGCCACCTTTCACTCCCGCGAGGGCTATGACATCGACCTGTCGGCCATCTCCGGCCAGGAGCTGCGCGATTTCCGCTGGGACAAGATCGCCATGGTCTTCCAGGGAGCGATGAATTCGCTCAACCCGGTGATTTCAATCGGCGCCCAATTGGCCGATGTCTTCTCGACCCACCGGCCCCTGATGACCCGGCGTCAGCGCAAGGAGCGTTGTGGTGAGCTGTTGGAGCGAGTCGGAGTGGATCGCAATCGTCTGGCTTCTTTTCCCCATGAATTGTCGGGCGGCATGCGCCAGCGGGTGATGATCGCCATGGCCATGGCCCTCGACCCGCAGGTGTTGATCATGGATGAGCCGACCACCGCCCTCGATGTGGTGGTGCAGCGCGAGATTCTCGATGAGATCACCCGCTTGCGCTCTGAATTCGGCTTCGCCGTCATCTTCATCACCCACGATCTGCCCTTGTTGCTGGAGATCTCTGACCGGATCGCCGTGATGAAAGCCGGTCGGATCGTCGAGGTCAACCGAGCCTACGATCTCTACACCAGCCCCCAGGATCCCTACACCCGCCGTCTGTTGTCGTCATTCCCATCGCTGACTGGCGAGCGGGGCGACTTCATCCGCACTGGGGTGATGGATGAGCGTTTAGAGGCTACGGGCCCGTCGCCCTCCATCGGCTTGCGATCCACCACACCCGACCCCACCGCCGCAGGCAACGAATCTCCGCTGCGGGACGCCAGCCAGCAGGAGGCGAAATGAGCACCTTGTCGCTAGACCATGTCAGCAAGGTCTATCGTCTGCGCAATGGGCTGCGCACCAGCCAGCTCAAGGCGGTCGATGACGTTTCCTTCGAGCTGGATTCTGGCCAGACCATCGCCCTGGTTGGCCAATCCGGCTCCGGTAAATCGACCATCGCCAAGCTGATTCTCCAGATTGAGCGGCCAAGCGCTGGGTCATTGACGATTGATGGCCATCCGGCGCCGCGCCATGCCGCCGGGCTGCGGGCTTACCGCAAGTCGGTCCAGATGGTTTTTCAAGACCCCTTCGCCTCGCTCAACCCTTATCACACCATTGAGCACCACCTGTCCCGGCCGATTCAGCTCCATTTCCCGGCGCTGACCGCTGCCCAGCGCCATGAACGGGTTTTGTCGTTGCTGGAGAAGGTCCGACTGACCCCGGGCGAGGATTTCGCCGGGCGGCACCCCCATGAGCTCAGTGGCGGCCAGCGCCAGCGGATCGCCATCGCCCGCGCTTTGGCGCCCGAGCCCCGCATCTTGATCGCTGACGAGCCGGTGTCGATGCTCGATGTCTCGATCCGCTTGGGAGTGCTCAATCTGTTGGCGGGTTTGCAACGTTCAGAGAACCTCGGCGTTCTCTACATCACCCATGATCTGGCCACCGCCCGTCATTTCTCCGACGAGATCATGGTGATGTATAAGGGCCGAATCATCGAGCATGGTCCAGCCGACGAGGTGATTCTCCATCCGCGCGAGGACTATACCAAGTTGTTAGCCCAGGCCGCGCCGAACCCAGAACGTCGTTTGCAACAGCTGGAAAGCTGACACTTCTGGTCCGAAATATGCCATAGTGATAGAGGACGAGGTCAGCGAAGCTGTAGGAGGGGAACATGCTGGTCGATAAGCCGATTGAGGAATTGCAACGATATAAGGGAGCCGTTCGCCTGCCAGTCGATTTCGAATCATTCTGGCGAGCCACCCTCCATCAAGCCCGCGAGAAGAGCTGGCCGATCAAGCTCAAGCCAGTCGACAGCCCCTTCGAGCATGTTGAAATCTGTGACGTTCAGTTCGCCGGTTTCAACGGCGATCCGATCAACGCTTGGCTGCGCTATCCCAAGGGAGTCACTGATGGCTTGCCGGTGATCGTCATTTATCAGGGTTACAACGGTGGTCGTGGCTTCGCCTTCGACAACATTGCTTGGGTGGAGGCTGGTTACGCCGTGTTCAACGTCGACACCCGCGGGCAAGGCGCTGGTTGGGGCTTTGGTGACACCTCCGATTCGGGGCCGACCGGGGCGGCGGTGGCCGGCTGGATGACTCGGGGCATCCTCGACAAGGAGACCTACTATTACCGGCGGTTGATGACCGACTGTGTCTTGGCGATCGATGCCGTTTTGCAGTTGGACATGATCGATCCCGGTCGGATCGGCATCACTGGTGGCTCGCAGGGCGGCGGCCTGTCGCTGGCGGTGGCTGGCCTGCATCGCGGCATCGCCGCCTGTGCGCCGCGAGTGCCCTTCCTCTGTGATTTCCATCGGGCGACCGACATCACCGATGCCTACCCCTATCGCGAAATCACCGATTACCTGTCGGTTCATCGCCGTGACACCAACACCGTTTACCAAACCCTGTCCTATTTCGATGGGGTCAACTTCGCCCGTTTGGCTCAAGCGCCCCTTGATGTCAGCCTCGGTTTGATGGACACGATCGTGCCCCCATCGACCGTCTTCGCCATGTTCAACAACTACGCCGGCCCGACCAAGACCCTGACTGTCTGGAGCCACAACGGCCACGAGGGTGGGCAAGCTGAAGACGATATGCGCGCCTTCCACTTCTTCGCCGAGCACCTCGGCGGGCGGGATTTCATCGAAGAGGAGTGAGCGGCGCATCTCGTCGCGACATAGTCAGTCAGCGCGGTTTGGGGGAACCATGAAACATGTTTCGCTGTCTTCAGTCGATGGTCAGGCTTGGACCTTGCGTCCGGCCGACCTGGGGGCTATCGATGATTTGTTGGGATCAGCCGTGGAGGCCTGGTTGGCCGATGGTGGCGGGGCGACCGATGGGGACGGGCGTAGCGATGGTGACCTGCTGGCTGATGACTTGTTGAGCTCACTGGTGGATGCCGGACTGGTCGTTGGCGAAGGCTCGGCCGATGGTGGCGAGCCGATCGGCGCTGCCGTGACGGCGGGATTGCCCGGTGTCGGTGGGCGGCTGCTGCTGACCGCCGGCGCCCAATCGTTGTTGCTCGAATTGCGCGACCACTTCGCCAGGCAAGTGACGATACCGGCGGCGGTGCCGGGTTGTGTCCACGACGACCTGCTGGCGGCTGGCTTGATTCCCGATCCCTATCTGGGGGTCAATGAGGCTGATCTGGCTTGGATCGGCCACCTCGATTGGGTCTATGAGACGACTTTGCCCGCTGTGTGTGGCGGTGATTTCGACCAGCTGATCGATCTGGTTTTCGACGGGCTCGACACCGAGGCGGAGGTGCGCCTGGTGTCTCCCAGCGGAGACTGCTTGGGTGCAGGGTTGGGACCGGATCTGATGGATCGCAAGGCGGAGGAGGAAGGCGGGCGGTTGCTGCTGACCAGCCATAACCAGCATCGCCACTATCGCCTGCGTTTGGCGGCTTCAGACTTGGATGGATCGACCAGGTTGAGCATCACCTTCCGCGACATTTACAGCGTCGCCGCTCGTCGACGCGCTGCTTGGGGTGACTATCCTGCCGCCTACGACGAGCCGTTCAATTACACCCGGAAGATGGCCTCGAACTTCGGTTGGGACTGGGGCCCGACGGTGGTGACCGCCGGAGTCTGGCGCGATGTCCGTTTGGAGCTGTGGACGGGGGCGCGGCTGGCCGAGGTTCGCCCGCATGCTCGGCTGCTGCCGGCGCACACCGCCCTTGGCCTCAAGGATCTGCTGGGTGGTGGCACCGAGGGATCGGGTGAGCTGGCCACAGGCAGTGCCCAAGGACCAGAGGGCCCGGCCAAAGGTGGGCCTCAGCCGACGGTGATCGTCACACCAGCAGAGGTGAACATCGACTACCTGGTCGAACTGGCGCCGGGGGTCGACCCGGGCAGCCTCGAATTGATGGCCAGTCTTCAGTTCCATGACCCGGTTTTGGCGGCCCATCCCGAACAGGGCAACAGCAACACGACATTCACGATGCTGTCACACCCATCCCGAGCCGAGGCTATCGACCCCGAAACAGGTTTCCTCCAGGGCCGTGTCACCTTCCAGCCAGATTCAATCGCTCCCTGGCAAGCTCCCGACTTCTGCCTCTACGACCTGCGTCTAGGTTTGTTCCAACCGGAGCAGTGGCCGCTGGACCAAGGCGAGTTGGTTGATCCGCCAGACCCGGCAGGCACGGGGGTCCTGTGGTTGCCGGGAGTGCCCCACGAATTCAAGACCGGCTACGCCATGGCACGGCAGCTTCGCGCCGGGGCTGGTTCGAATCCACAGTCAGTGTCCGGTGGTGGGGCCGGTTCGATCCCCCAACTGGACGCTTGGCATGGCCGCATCGGTTTCCGGGATGTCGAGTTGTTGACTGCTGACGATGCCATTGGCCGCAGCTTCACCATTCAACTCAACGGACAGCCACTGTTCATTCGTGGCTTCAACTGGATCCCCGACGACTTGCTGATCCACCGGGTGACCAAGGATGACTATCGGGCCCGCCTCCAAGACGCCGTCGACGCTGGCGCCAACTTGATCCGCGTTTGGGGTGGCGGCATCTATGAGAGCGACGACTTCTACGACCTCTGCGATGAGCTGGGGCTGCTGGTTTGGCAAGATTGCTTGTTCGCGTGTGCCGCCTATCCGGAGACGCCCGAGTTCGAGGCCGAGGTGGCGGCGGAGGTCCGCGACAACGCCGTCCGACTGATGCGCCATCCCAGTTTGGCCCTGTGGAACGGTTGCAACGAGAACATCTGGGGCCGGGTCGATTGGGGCTGGGAACAGGCCCTGGCCGGTCGTGGCTGGGGCGCCAAGTATTACTACCAGACCATCCCGCAGGTCCTGGCGGCGATCGGTGATGACCGGCCCTATTGGCCGGGATCGCCAGCCTCGGGGCAGAATCCCGGCGAGACCGACACCAGCGGTCAGCCGCTGCATCCTGACGATCCCGATTGGGGCTGCCACCACTCCTGGGACGTTTGGAACCAGATCGATTATTCGCACTATCAGTCGAGCCGGCCGCGTTTCGTCGCCGAATTCGGTTGGTGCGGCCCGGCCTCCTATGCCACTTTGCGTGAGGCGGTTGGCGTCGACCACCTTCAGCCCTGGGACGACACCTTGATGTGGCACTACAAATCCCAAGAGGGCGGCGACAAGCTGCGTCGGGCCATCACCGATGGCTTCACCGAGCCGACTGATTTCGCTGGTTGGCACTACGCCGCCCAGGTGATGCAAGCCCGGGCGGTGCGGTTCGGCATCGATTGGTGGCGATCCTTGTGGCCGCGATGCGCCGGGGCCATCGTCTGGCAGTTGAACGACTGTTGGCCAGTGACCTCTTGGGCGGCGGTCGATTCGGTCGGGGTGCGCAAACCCGTCTGGCACGCCATCAAGTCGGCCTTTGCTGATCGAATGGGTGTGTTGTTCGCCATGCCGGCCGGTTCGCTGGTCGATGGGGTGGCACTGGAGCGCCCGGCAGTGGTGGTGACCCTGCTCAACCAAACCGATCAGCCCTGGGCGGCGACGGTGCGCATCGCCCGGGTCAGCCTCGATGGGCTGCTGCGCGCCTGGTCGTCGTTGGTCTGCCGGGTCAAGCCTCACGCCAGCCTCCAGTTGGCACTGCCGCCTGAACTGGCTCCGGAACCATCCCCGCGGATCGATGCTTTGGGCGGAGAAGTCTTCGATTGCGGCTTGGCTGACGACGAGCTGCTGGTCTTGGATGTGGTCGATGCGACCGCCTTGGCCGATGGACAGCCGGGATCTGCCCTGACACCATCCCCTGATCCGAAGCGCCTATCCGGGCAATCTCTGATGGTGTCGGCGGAATCGGGGCCAGCCGAATCGGAAGCGGCTAGATGGCGGCCAGCCACTCGGGTGGCGTTGACCCCGGTGGCCGCCGACAACGTTCGCCTTGGCCGGTCGCAGCCGGTGCCGGTCGATGTCGACCTGTCGCGTCGCCGGGTGTTGATTCGGCCGGACAAGGAGCTGGTTCGGGTGGCACCGAGCTACTCACTGGTGGTCGACGCCGACGCCGACGGTGGTCGGCTGACGATCACCGCCGAGACAGTGCTGCGCGATCTGCTGCTGCAGGCCGACCGATTCGGCGGGCAAGCCCCGTTGGAGCTGGTGACGCTGCTGCCGGGCGAGTCGCATTGCTGGACGGTGGTCGGCCTGGGACGCCCCTTGACGATGGCTGATCTGACCAGGCCGGGGGTGGTGCTCAGCGCGGCCGACGCCGAGGGGCAGAGGCGCTGACGTCCCGAGGCGCGGCTGACACCGGCCGATGTGGCATTGCCGTTGCGGGTCTAGTTTCGTGGCGAATACGGGTGATGGCTGGTCCGTAACTGGACCCCGAGTTGGCCACCGACGTCGCAACTAGACCCTGGAGACCCCGGCGACCCAACTAACCCTCAAACACCGCCTCCAGCTCAGCCCAGGCAGACTGCCGGGCGAAGACCGGTATCCGCGGGCGGGGCGCTTCGACCTCGAGCAAGCCCGACTGAACCGCCTCACCGGTCCAAACGTTGACCCATTGCCCGTCGGGCAGATAGACCGGCCAGCTAGTTCGACCGGCTTCCAGCACTGGCGCCACCAGTAGGTCGTCACCAAGCGACCATTGGATGGGGTGCTCCCAGACCAACGGATCGCGCGGGTGATCGAAATAGAGCGGTCGCATCAGCGGTCGAGCCGTGGCAATCGTCGTGTGAGCCTGATCGGCCAGGTAAGGGATCAAACGTTCGCGCAGCTGGACCAGCTGGCGGACTTCGTCAATCACTGACCGATCGCCGGTTTGGTCGGCGATGTTCCAGGGTGTGCGATCCCGCGATGGCTGGCGGTGGTGGTTGAACTCCGAGTGATATTGCATGATCGGCACGAAGGTCGAGGCGGCCATGGCCCGCAGGTAGAGCTCGGCGTCGGGGATCGGCCCGGAGAAG
>JAITVZ010000039.1 GCA_031285505.1 Propionibacteriaceae bacterium | reverse complement strand
TCCCATTCATGGATCTCGCCGGCTAGCACAACGTCGACGTCATCGCGCAGTAACAACTGCCGAATCGGCTCGAAGCCTCGAAAACCCAAAGCCAGACCGACCCGGCGAACCGGCAACTGTCGGTCACCGATGAACCGGACGCTGCTAGCCGCCAATTGCCTGGCGACCGCATCAGCCAAGGAAGCCAGGGACTGGACCGGAATGGGGCAAACCAGGGGATAGGCGCTCGATTCCGGCTCATGCCAATTCATCGCTTCAATGGTGGCCGCATCGACCAGATCAGGCCGACAGTCATGCATGATATCATGCAAATGCCATACCACCATGCCATTTTGCTTGATGAATTCTTCCTTGGCACGGAAAACCGGATCCCTCTCGGCTGCTAGTCGCTCGCGAGCTTGATCTTGATGGTCATAGAAGATGGCTTCATGGCTGATCACCAGGTCCATGCCAGATTGAGCGGCGCGTTCCAGGACCGGCAGGCTGGCCAGCATCGTCGTGGCAACCCCATGCACCTGGCCAGTCGGATCTCCGGCGAGGCAGTGGTCAACAGTTTGCCGACGCCTTGATGCGCCAAGACGCTCAAGGAGACGTTGAATGACTTGGTCAGCTGTCAATGAATCATCTGTCACAGTCATCAGCATAGAACCAGACGACCCGTGAACATTGCGCGGCCAGCGTCGCGATCCGTCTGGGAGTCGCCCGCAGCGATCCTGCGTCGTGGACGGTTGAATCGTGCACCTTTTCGGCCCCTCTTGGCCGCTGAGCTGATTGTCTCAGCTACTGCCCCAGCGCTATCACACATGGTTGACTGCTAAGCCGATAATGTACATTATGACACTTTGCTGAACTTGGGCTCAGCCGAACCGACTGCAGCTGGTGCCCCAGAGCTGGCATTTTCAGCGATGCGAAAGGCTCATGTCGGTAGTCTCATTGAACAGCAGGCTGATCGATCGTACTGCCTTGACCGGAACGGGAAAACGGCGCTCGACAGCGACTGACATCACAGCTGCCACACAGCGACAGCCGGACCCGACGTCGCGCCGATGGTGACGTGCTGGCGATCAACCTGAATGGCCGGTGTGTCCACTAGCTGGCCGCCATACAGCAGTTCCGGTTGACCTGAAGGGCACAACCAGCCCGGCAGAATCACACCAGGCCAGGCTGACCTGGCCAGCAGCACCAAAATGCTTTGATCGGCGGTTTGGCGCAGGTAAGCCAAAACATCATCAGCCACCAGCACCCAGCGCAGGCTGCCGTCTTGCAAGGCGTCCTGGGAGCGCCGTAGCCGGATCAATTGCTGATATCGAGTAAAGACATCTTGTTGCCATCGCTCTCCCCCGCCGGCGTCAATCTGATTCCATGGCATGGTGCTGCGTGAAGCCTCGCCGGACAGGCCGACCGCCCCACCTTCGTCACCGGCGAAAATTGCTGGAATCCCTGGGTAAGTCATCAACCAAACTGCGGCGATTTCCGTCAGCCCTCTATCGCCGATGATGCTGGCAATACGAGCGGTGTCATGCGAGCCCAACATGTTCCACTGTCTCGAAAAGACCTTCCAGGGAACCGAGCCATCGAAGTCGCGCATCGTCGCCACCACCGACCCACCAGTGCGACGCGGGATTGGTAGAGGCAAGTCAGCGAAGCGCAGGGCACTGTCATGAGGCGCCAACCAACTCCAGACCGGTTTGATGAATGAGGCGTAATTCATCACCGACATCCAGCCATCACCGGTCAAATCGTTGTAGAGATCATAGAAGTGCTCCCCCACCAGCAAGCCAGCAGACTGGTCAACTGTGGCCCGCATCGCCCGAGCCACCAGCTGGTAGTAATCGTCGGTGGCGAAGCGGCCGGTCATATGGGCGACGTCGACCCGCCAGCCATCCATGTTGAACGGCTGATTCAAATAGCGGCCGGTGACCGATGCCGGCCCAGTCAACATCGCCTCGGCCAAGGCTGGCGATCCCCAATTAAGCTTCGGCAATGATGGCACACCCAACCAACTGACGTAGTTGACCGGATGGCCGTTGAAGACCTGCCGGCCCGGGTTCAGCGATCCGTTGACGGCCTGCGACCAGCGCTCGAAGTCAATGTCGACCGAGTCTGACCAGTAGTAGTAGCTAGCTTGATCACTGCTACGGTCAGCCAGGGCTTGCTGGAACCATTGGTGTGACTCCCCGGTGTGGTTGGTGGTCAGATCCCCGATCACCCTGATGCCACGATCATGGGCAGCGGCGATCAATGAGGCCAACGCCGCATCGCCACCCAATAAGGGATCGACCATGTCGAAGCGATCGGCGTTGTATCGATGTACTGATTGCGCTGGGAAGAATGGCGTCAAGTAGATCAGGTTGACGCCCAGCCGGTCGAGGTGATCGAGATGCTTGCGGATGCCATCCAGATCCCCCCCAAAGTACTGGGTGGTCGAAGCCATTCCGGGTGGGTGGGGCTCGTCGTCCCACTGGGCAGGCACTGCCCATGCAGGTAGTGTTCCATGCTCGTGCCCCGAAGCAGCGAAGCGATCAGGGAAGATCTGATAACCAACACTGGCCTTGGCCCAAGCCGGTGCTGCTCCGTAAGTGCTGGTTCGAAAGTCACCAATGTCACTGACATCTCGATCGAAGACTCCTCGACCGGTCAACCAGCGATAACCACCGGGATGCTCAATCAGCCAGCGGTAACTGACCAGTGGATTGTCAATCGGCATCTCCGCGGTGAACCAGGTTTCCCCTGCTCCGTGACGATCGAGTTTGGCCTCGATTTTCAGCGGATCACCGTCGTGGCTGACGCGCAACCAGACGCTGGTTTGCCCGTAATCATCTGGCAAACGCAGCCGGACGGGCACCCGATCGCCGAGGCTCAGGTTTGTCGAATCAACATACAAAGCCGATCCGTCATGGTGGGGCTGGTTCAGTTGATGCTGACGCCAAGGGCTGCTTGCTGGCACGGGCAATCTCCTTCTGCTAACCCTTGACAGCGCCCGATGTGGCGCCGCCGACGATGTAGCGCTGCAAAACCTGGAAGAGGATGATCACCGGCACCGACACCATCACAGCACCGGCGGCGAAGACACCATAGTTGGCCGATTTGTCGCCTTGGAGCAGGCCATAGAGACCGACCGCCAAAGTCTTGGTGTCATTGTCGACCAAGAACAGTGAGCCGATCATGAACTCGGAGATCGTGCCGACAAAGGCCAACATCGCCGTCGTGGCGATGATCGGCACCAGAATCGGCAGCAGAATCAGACGGAACACCTGGAAGTGACTGGCGCCGTCGATGATCGCCGCCTCGTCAAGTGACTTCGGAATCGAGTCCAAGGTGCCTTTGATCAACCAGACCTGCCCGAGTGAGCCGCCCATCAAAGCCAGGATGTACCCAGCCAGCGTCGACAAGCGAATCGCCGGGAAGACGGTGCCCAGGTCGGTGAACATCGAATAGAGGGCAGTCATCGCCAGGAAATTGGGGAACATCATGATCAATAGCACCAGCAGGATGCCACCACGCCGGCCCCGGAAGCGGAGGCGGGAAAAGGCATAAGCCGCCAATGCTGAACAGGCCAGTTGGAGAGCGGTCACCAGCAAACAAACGATGATGGTATTGAGGTACCAACGCAAGAATGGGCCCTTGGCCCCGCCCAGCAGCGTTTGATAGTTGGACAAACTGATCGATGACGGCAGAATGCTGCTAGCCGTGGTCGAGCCTCGCGGATCGAAGGACACACCGATGATGAAGACAATCGGGAAGGCGGCGAACACCAGCGCGACGACCGCCACAATGTAACGCCAGCCAACCTCGCGGAACCAACGCCCGCCAGTCAGATGGTGTTGGGCCGCGCCGCGATTGGCCAGCATTTGCTTGGATGATGAGCTCATGCGATGGTCTCCAATCGCTTGGTCAGGCGGAATTGAGCTGCGGCCAGGACACCGGTGATGATGAACAGCAGCACCGACATAGCCGAGGCGAAGCCCAACTCGGTGCCACTGCCACCAAAGGCTCGTTTATAAACCATCGAAATCAAGATGTCGGTCGAGCCGCGCAAGAACTGGCCGGGTATTGATGGGCCACCGTCAGTCAACAGCTTGATGGCATTGAAGTTGTTGAAGTTGAAAGCGAAGCTCGACACCAGCAAGGGTGCGACGGCTATCAACAGCAGCGGCAGAATGATCCTGAAGGTTGTGGCTATCCCCGAGGCGCCATCAATGCGGGCAGCCTCCTTGACATCACTGGGAATCGATTGCAAAGCGCCCGTGCAGACGATGAACATATAGGGAAAACCCATCCACAGTTGGACGATGAAGATGGCCACTTTGGCCAAGGTCGGATCCCCCAGCCAGTCAAGGTTGGCGCCGAAGATCCGATTGACCAAGCCAAAATCGCGGTTGAAGAATTGCGACCACATCAACAAGGAGATCAGGGCGGGCACGGCGTATGGCAACAACAGGAAGCTGCGCCACAACTTCTTGCCTTTGATGCGGTCATCGTTGAGCGTGACCGCCAGGAGGAAGCCAGCCAGGAAACAAATCAACACATTGCCGAATGCGAAGATCAAGGTCCAACCGAAGGCGGCCAGGAACTGGTTGCGTACGCCCGAATCACCCAGCAATCGCTGATAGTTGGCCGCGCCGACATTCTGCAGCCACGATTGAGCTTGGAAGCATTGCCCTTTGGCTTGATCGACAAAACAGTAGGCATCACCGATCTTCTGATTCGGGTAGACCGTCGCTGGATTGGTGGCATGATCAATCAGGGCGTCCTGCTGGGCGTCGTAGCTGATCGAGGCGCTGCCTTCATAGGCTTGAAACCCCTGGATACGAATGCCGGCTTGATCGTCGCCGGGCACTTTGACGGCGATTGCCGAGATTTGCGCCATCTGCTGGTTGATCTGCGGGCGTGTCAATAAGACATATCCGGGCACCCCAGTGACTTGACCGTCAGTCACGGTCGCCGGCTCACCGGTCCAAGTGGCCACTTCTCCCCCATCGACACCGAAGAGCACTGGCGGATCGGTGACGCCGGTGGCGGTCAAGAAGAGGGTATAGGGGCCGGAATCCACCATGCCGGCAGACTCGACTGCGACGGCCAAATTGTAAAAGGGAGAATCGGCCGACGGCTTGATTGAATTGGCGACGATCGATTCGATCGTCTCGGCCTTGCTCCCCCGGGCGCCGTCACCAAAGTTGGTCATTGAATACTGGACCGTCAAGATGATCGGTATCACCAAGAAGATGCAGAGGAAGACACTGCCCGGGTAGAGATACTTGGCGGGAATGAAGTGCTTGGTGGTGTAGATGACAAATAACGACACCGTCGCCAGACTCATCACGACCAGCCACATCCACATCTGATAGTGAATCAGCAAAGGAATGGCATAAATGGCCAAAGCCAAGACCACCCCGAGAACGGCGATCTTGATGACAATGGCCAAGACAGAGCCGTTACGGTTCAGAAAGGAATCACCAGCGCCTGGCGGTGGTGATGGTTGGACGCGAACCGGCGAGGATGACTTTAGCAGTGGCGTCGACATTGAGCCCCCTAGGTGTTGAATGTCGGGTGGGGCGCCAGCTTCAGCGAAGCGCCCCACCCGACCAGAAATGATCCGATCAGGCGACCGCGGCGGCGATCTCCGTGCCAGCAGCAGTCATGGTGCTGGTGGGATCGTCACCACTGACGACGTTGGCTTGAGCCTGTCCCAACGGCCCCCAGACCGCGTCCATGGCCGGGATGTTCGGCATCGCCTCGGCGGCGTCAGCCAGATCGAGGAATTGCATCAACACCGGGTCGTCGGTCTTCAATTGATCAGCCAGTGCGGTCTGCACCGGGATCCGCGGGTCAACCGTGTTCATGGCCGCTGTGATGGTGGTGTCTTTCAAGACGTCGGTCAAGAACTGTTGGGCATAAGCCGGATTCTTGGCGTTCGAGGCGACGAAGAAGGCCTGGATGCCCAGTGGCGGACGAGCCGGGCTCATCCCTTCAAAGCCGGGGACCGCTGACAAAGTGAAGTCAATGTTGGCCTCGCGGGTGCTCGACAAAGCCCAGGGGCCGCTGACCAAGTATGCGCACTTGCCCTCACCGAACAACTGGGTCGAATTATCGGCTGTGATCGATGTCTTGAGCACGCCTGATGCGCCGAGCGCACCGATCTTCTCACCGGCAGCGATACCGCCAGCTGTGCCGACACCGACATCAGCAGTGTTCCACGAGCCATCGGCATTCTTGCCAAAGATGTAGCCACCAGCCGAGGTGAAGAATGGCTGCATGTGATAGGCGTCACCGGTGGTGCCGACCTGGAGGCAGAGCGGGTTCTCTGCCACGCCGGCTGATCCGCCAGCGGCAGCGGCGGCGACCATCGCTTCGACCGTCGCCGGAGCCGGATCATTGGTCAAAGTGTTGTTGGCGAACAAGCCGAGCGTCTCTAGGGCATAGGGCGCGCCGTAAGTCTGGCCATTGAAGGACACAGCGTCAATTGCCGATTGGACCACTCCCGTGGCGGTGATTTGCACTGGCACAATCGAATTGTTCTGCACCAGCTTGCCAGTCCAGTCTTGGGCGCCGATGACGACATCGGGGCCATTGTTGGCCTGGTTGGCGGTGGTGAAGTTGGCTTGCAGGTCAACTGCCACGGTCTGGACGACGGCGGTGATGCCGTTGGCCTCCGCCCAATCAGCCAATGGCTGTTCCAAAGCGGCAGTGCGATTGGCGTCGGCCCAAATCACCAAGTCGGCGTCAGCCCGGTCTGGGACCGCTGGGGCGGAACTAGAGCTGGCCGGGCTGGCAGTGTCACTTGGGGGGGTGGATGTGCTGCTGTCGTCATCGGACGGCGTCGAGCCGCAAGCGCCAAGCATCAGAGTCAGGGCGGCAGTGCCGGCGATGGCAAATGCGCGATACTTCATCTTTCAGTCTCCTAAATCAATGTAGCGGCACACCACAATGCTGCTACCGGTGAATGGAATCATTCTTTGACCCACATTTTGATCATGCTCCTTTGCCGACCAGTTAGCAAGGCCAAATACTTGATTCAGGCGTGAATGTGGATAGAAAGTTACAGTATTGTGATCTTTCGATTTTGTTCAGATTCCTAACAATTACCCTTGTCTTGTACGCCGTTGCCAGCCCCCTGGCGACATCTTGGTCCTGGAAGGTTGTGCCGATGCCTTGGCGAGGCGTCGGTATACTTTTCAAGGTTTGTTCATCCACCATCAAGAAGGGTTTTCATGCTCAAGAAGGTTGCAATTCTCACCGCCGGCGGCTTCGCCCCCTGCTTATCGTCCGCTGTCGGCGGCTTGATCGAGCGATACACCCAGGAGTCACCGGACACCGAAATCATCGCCTACAAGCACGGTTACCAGGGCCTGCTGACCGGTGACTTCCTGACCGTCACCGATGAGGTTCGGTGCAACGCCGCTTTGTTGCATAAGTTTGGCGGTTCCCCGATCGGCAATTCACGGGTGAAGCTGACCAATGCGGCTGACTTGGTCAAGCGTGGCCTGGTCTTGGAAGGCGAAGATCCGCTGCGCGTGGCCGCCGAACGTCTCAAGGCTGATGGGGTCGAGGTGCTCCACACCATCGGTGGCGATGACACCAACACCACCGCCGCCGATTTGGCGGCCTATCTGGCCGACAACAACTACAACTTGACAGTGGTCGGTCTGCCTAAGACCATCGACAACGACATTGTGCCGATTCGCCAGTCCCTGGGGGCTGACACGGCAGCCGAGTGTGCGGCTGACTTCGCCAAGAACGTCTTCGCTGAGCATAATTCAGCCGCCCGTCAATTGATCGTTCATGAGGTGATGGGCCGTCACTGTGGTTGGTTGACAGCTGCCTCTGCCGGTAAATACCACCGTTGGATCAAAGAGTCCGCCTGGCTGCCAGAAATTGGACTGGACGCGCGGGCCTGGGACGTCCATGCTGTCTTCGTGCCTGAGGCCGAGATTGATCTGGATGCCGAGGCACTGCGCTTGGCCGCCATCATGAACGAGGTCGGCAATGTCAACATCTTCCTGTCCGAAGGCGCTGGTGTTGAGTCGATCGTTCACGAAATGGAAGAGCGCGGCGACACGATTCCGCGCGACGCCTTCGGCCATGTCCAACTGGACAAGATCAACCCCGGTGCTTGGTTCGCTCGCCGCTTCGCCGGCATGATCGGCGCCGAAAAGGTGATGGTGCAAAAGTCGGGCTACTATTCCCGCTCAGCGGCTGCCAACCAATACGACTTGGACTTGATCAAGTCGATGACTGATCTGGCGGTTGATTGCGCCCTCAAGGGCATTTCCGGTGTCATCGGCCAGGATGAGGAGGATGGCGACACCCTCAAGGCCATCGCCTTCGATCGCATTCGTGGCGCCAAGCCCTTCGACGTCACCCAAACTTGGTTCCATGACTTGCTCGATGAGATCGGTCAGCCGATCGCCCTTGAGGTCGACGAGGACTGATCGCAGTCGTCTTGATCCGAGGAGTGGGGGTGCCAGTCGCTGCGGCTGGCACCCCCACTTGTGTGTGGGCGCAATCCCCTGGTAGCCAGCCGATGGTCGACAGCGACCACCGGCGGTCGCCGCTGGTCATCTACTGGTCATCTATCAGTGAGATGACGGATGAGCTTCGAGGCGATCAGCCGTTTTCACCTGGGCCAGGGCCCGGCGATAAGCCATCTCCGTCTCGGCCGAATTATCACCTTGCTCACGTTTGGCCTGCAACGATCGCAGATCGCTGCGAGCCTGATCAATGTCGATGCCATCAGCCAATTGGGCGTAGGGCGAAATGATCGCTGCTCTGGTTAAACTGACCGCCAAAAAGCCACCGTCCACCGCCGTCAGCAGCCGATTGCCGTCGCTGGTCAACACCTCGGCGGTGCTGCCCGGCGCCAAAGTGGCGATGATCGGCACATGGTGAGCCAGAATGCCGATCTCCCCTTCGGTGGTGGTGGCATTGAGGACTGTGGCCTCGCCTTCCCAGACCAGGGCGTCGGCGGCGACCACCTCGACCCAAAAGGATTCGGCCATCAGGCCCCCTCTTGCTTCAACTCGGCGGCCTTCTTCATGACATCGTCCATGTTGCCTACGTTGAAAAATGCTTGCTCAGGGACATTGTCGACGTCGCCGCGACAAATCATTTGGAAACCCTCAATCGTGTCCGCCAGTGAGACAGTCGAACCAGGCACGTTGGTGAATTTCTCGGCCAAGTAGGTGTTCTGGGACAGGAATTGTTGAACACGCCGGGCCCGGGCCACCGTCACCTTGTCCTCCTCGGACAACTCGTCGACGCCCAGGATGGCTATGATGTCCTGCAACTCCTTGTTGCGCTGCAGGATGGACTTGACCTGGATGGCTGTGTTGTAGTGGTCGGCCGAGATGTACTGAGGATCGAGGATCCGACTGCTCGATGTCAGCGGATTGACCGCCGGATAAAGGCCGCGCGACGCGATGTCGCGCGACAGCTCGGTGGTGGCGTCGAGGTGGGCGAAGGTCGTAGCGGGCGCCGGGTCGGTGTAGTCATCCGCCGGCACGTAAATAGCCTGCATCGATGTGATCGAATGGCCCTTGGTTGAGGTGATCCGCTCTTGGAGTTGGCCCATCTCATCAGCCAAGGTGGGCTGATAACCCACCGCCGATGGCATCCGGCCGAGCAGGGTCGACACCTCTGAGCCAGCCTGAGTGAAGCGGAAGATGTTGTCGATGAACAAAAGCACGTCCTGGTTCATGACGTCACGGAAATACTCAGCCATCGTCAAAGCCGACAAAGCCACCCGATAACGCGTCCCCGGCGGTTCATCCATCTGGCCGAAGACCAAGGCTGTGTCAGCCATGACGCCGGCCTCGATCATCTCATGGATCAGGTCGTTGCCTTCACGGGTTCGCTCGCCGACGCCAGCGAAAACCGAAGTTCCACCGAAGTTGTGGGCGATGCGGTAAATCATTTCTTGGATCAAGACGGTCTTGCCCACACCAGCCCCACCAAACAATCCGACCTTGCCGCCTTGGACATACGGCGTCAATAGATCGAGCACCTTGATGCCGGTTTGGAGCATCTTGGTCTCTGGCTCCAAGGCGTCGAATGGTGGCGGATCACGATGGATCGGCCAGCGGGTGGTCACATCGATCTTGCTGATGTCGTCATTGAGGCAGTCACCGGTGACATTCCAGACTCGGCCCTTGGTGACCTCGCCGACGGGCACCGTGATTGGCGAGCCAGTGTCAGTCACGGCCGCGCCACGCACCAGCCCATCAGTCGGATTAAGGGAGATGCAGCGCACTACATCGTCACCAACCTGCAACTCTACTTCCAAGGTAATGGTAGTGGTTTGACCGTCAGCCATAATGTCCACTTTGAGGGCATTGAGGATGTCCGGCAACTGATCGGGTGGGAACTCGACGTCCACCACCGAGCCGATCACCTTGACCACCCGACCGCCTCCGGGAGCGTTGGTAACTGCTTGTGTCATGGAACTATTCCTTACTGCCGGTCAAGGCTGCTGCCCCACCGACGATCTCAGTGATTTCCTGGGTGATCTGCGACTGACGAGCTTGGTTGGCCTGGCGGGTCAACTGCTCAATCAGGTTCTGCGCGTTGTCGGTGGCCGACTTCATCGCCTTCTGCTTACTGGCCAACTCACTGGCCGCCGCCTGCATGAAATAGAAGTGAATCCGGTTGCGCACATAAAGGGGTAACAGGGCGTCAAGCACCTCTTCCGGGCCAGGCTCGAAACTGTATAAGGCGGTGATATCGCCAGGTTCATTGGAATGAACAACGTGCAACGGCAAGACCCGGCGCACGCGCGGCTCCTGAAGCAGCATCGACTCGAAGCGGGTGTAGACCACCTGGATCTCGTCAACACCACCCTGCTCATACGGGGTCAGGAAACGATCAATCAGTTGATTGGCCACCTCATCGGACTGGGGGTAGGTTGGCCGATCAGAGAAACCGGACCAGCTGCCAGCCATCGGTCGGTCGCGGAATTGATAGTGGGAGATGCCCTTACGCCCGGCCATGTAGGTGACCACCTCGCGGCCTTCATGCTCCAAGGTGGCGAAAACGTCATCGGCTTTGTGAATAATGTTCGACGAGTAGGCGCCGGCCAAACCGCGATCGGCGGTGATCACCAGCACAGCTGACCGGCGTGGATTCGGATGCTCGGTGGTCAGTGGATGCTGGACATCGGAATAGGACGCCACCGCTGCCACTGCCCGATTAAGCTCGCGGGTGTATGGCAGGGTCGACAGTGCCGCCGTTTGCGCCTTGGTGATGCGTGAAGCAGCGATCAATTCCATCGCCCGGGTGATTTTCTGAGTGGCCTGGACTGATCGATTGCGTTCGCGTAGCTCTCGCAGAGTCGCTGCCATGACTACTTCTTGCTTCCGGCGACGATCTGCTCCTGGTCGATGTCCTTGTCGCGCGACAATGGTGTGCCAGTCGGCTTGTCTTGGATCAGGATCTGGCCATCGGATGTTTTGAAAGTGTGACCGAAAGCGTTGATCGCCTCTTTGGCCTGTTCCTGAGCGCTGGCGTCGAATAGACCGGTGTCAGCGATGCCTTGGAGCACCTTGGTCTGTCGGCGGATGTAGGCCAACATGTCTTTCTCGTAACGCGACACGTCCTTGACCGGCACGGCGTCCATCAAACCGGTCAGGCCCGCCCACACCGATATGACTTGGTCCTCGATCGGATAGGGGCTGAATTGGGGCTGTTTGAGCAATTCCATCAAGCGGGCGCCGCGATCCAACTGGTGACGCGAGGTTTCGTCAAGGTCGGAAGCGAACATGGCGAATGATTCCATATCTCGATACTGAGACAGGGTGATCTTCAAAGTCCCGGCAACCTGTTTCATCGCCTTGATCTGGGCATCACCACCAACACGAGACACCGACACGCCGACATCGATGGCCGGGCGCTGATTGGCATTGAACAGATCGGATTGCAAGAAGATCTGTCCGTCGGTGATCGAAATCACATTGGTCGGAATGTAGGCCGAGATGTCGTTGGCCTTGGTCTCGATGATCGGCAAGCCAGTCATCGATCCGCCGCCGAGGGCATCTGACAGCTTGGCGCAACGTTCCAGCAAACGGGAGTGGAGATAGAAGACGTCGCCCGGGTAGGCCTCGCGCCCCGGTGGGCGGCGCAGCAACAAGGACATGGCGCGATACGCATCGGCTTGTTTCGACAAGTCATCGAAAACAATCAGCACATGCTTGCCCTGATACATCCAGTGCTGACCAATGGCTGAGCCGGCATAAGCCGAAATGTACTTGTATCCGGCTGGATCAGACGCCGGTGAGTTGACGATGACGGTGTAGTCCATCGCCCCGGCTTTCTCCAGCGACGCCCGGACCTCAGCGACGGTGGTGGCCTTTTGGCCAATCGCTACATAGATGCAAATGACCTGCTTCTTCGGATCGCCACTGGCCCAATTGGCCTTCTGGTTGATGATGGTGTCGATGGCGATGGCCGTCTTGCCGGTCTTGCGGTCACCAATGATCAATTGGCGCTGCCCGCGCCCGATCGGAATCATCGCGTCGATGGCCTTGATGCCAGATTCGAGAGGCTCCTTGACCGATTGGCGATCCATCACACCAGCCGCTTGAATCTCCAAGTCTCGTCGACCAACCAGATCCTTGATCGGTCCGAGACCATCGATTGGGTTGCCCATGGCATCGACCACCCGACCGAGATACCCATCGCCAACCGGCACCGACAAGATCTCGCCGGTGCGTTTGACCGTGGATCCCTCTTCAATGCCTTCAGACGCGCCGAGGACGACCACGCCAATCTCGCGTTCCTCCAGATTGATGGCGATGCCACGCACACCATTGGCGAACTCCAACAACTCGTTGGCCATGGTCGAAGGCAACCCAGAAACATGGGCGATACCGTCGCCGGAACTGGTGACGTGGCCGATTTCTTCAGCGGTCGTGTTGGCCACCTGGAACGACTTGACGTAGTCGTCCAACGCTTGACGGATGTCGTCTGCTTTGATGGTCATGTCAGCCATCGCATCTCCTCATGACTTGTTCTCATTGAAAATCTCGGCGGGCGGCTTCAAGTCGGGCCGCCATCGTGGCATCGATCAATTGATCGCCGCAATCGATGCGCACCCCACCGACGACGCTGGGATCGACACGCAGCTCAACGACGATATCCTTGCCCAATCGGGCAGCGACGGCGGCGCTCAAGCGCGCCAATCGGTCGGTGTCAAGGGCTCGGGCGACGGTGATGATCGCCAACACCTGTCCCTGACGCGAGGCGCCATGGTCCATGATGGTGCGTAATTGCTGATCAACGGTGTCCTTGTCCCATGACAAAGCCAAGCTGATCAAACGATGACTGGCCGACGCCTGATCAGCCAGAATTTGGTCGACCAGAATCGATCTCTTGGGCCATGGCACAAGACGGTCGGTCAAGGCGGCTCTCAATCGGTGGTCTGCCCGAATCAATGAGGCGAAGGCGAACAATTGGTCCATGCAGGCAGGGCTGCCGATGGTTTGATCAGCCAACTGCCAACAGGCTTCGATGGCCTGGGCTCGCACCCAATTGGTCAACTGCTCGGCGGTGGTCCATACCTGATCCGAGGCGTTTAGCAGCTGTTGGCGAGTGCCGACTTGGCAGCGTTTGAAGGTCTGATTGATCAGCTCTTGCTTTGAGGCGTCGCTGGCTGCTAGATCGGTCAGGGCCCGTGCCAGTGCTGGATACTCCAGCATGGTCCAGGCCATCAGTGACCAATCCTGGCTGGCTTGGGCTGAATCGACTGTCACAGAGCTGATTGTTTCGGTCATTTGGTTGAGCTGTTCGTGCTTGAACGGATAGCGCCAGCCTTGGTGTCGTCACTGATGGACTTGATGAAATTATCAACCGTTTGATTGACTCGGGCGTCATCATCCAGAGTCTGACCAACGATCCGCCCGGCCAACGCCGTTGCCATGGCACCGACGTCTTTGCGTAGGCCCTCCAAGGCATGGGTACGCTCGGCGGCAATCTGATTCCGACCGGAGTCGACAATTCGATTGGCTTCGGTCTGTGCCGCATCGCGCAACTGTGCCTGAATCTGGAGCCCGTCAGCCTTGGCCTGGTCACGGATCGAGGCCGCTTCACTGGAGACATTGGCCAATTGTCCCTGATACTTCTCCAGAGCCGCCTTAGCGGCGGCTTGAGCTTTCTCGGCTCGATCCATACCGCCGCGGATCTCGTCAATGCGCCTGCTGTACATCGTTTCAAAGCGTGGCACGATGACCTTGCGCATCACCACGATAATGACGATGAACAGCACGATGCCGACAACGAACTCGGACAGATGGGCCGGCAGTAATGGCCCCAACGGCCCTGATGCCTCCAGCAGTGTCATATCAGTGGATGGCGAAAGCCAGGACCAAACCGAACAGAGCCAGGGCCTCGACCACAGCAAAACCGATCCAGGCCGTCGACAGCATCGCCTGGCGGGCCTCTGGCTGGCGAGCCGTGCCGTTGATCACCGAGGCAAAAATCCAGGCCACGCCCAGAGCCGGGCCGATCGCGGCGATGCCATATCCAACCACGTTCAACGAACCGGTGATTTCCAGCAGCGTCATGGTTATCCTTTCATTAGTGTTCATCTGACAGCGCAGATGAGACATATTGGGCTGTCAAGACTGTGAAAACATAGGCTTGCAGGAAGCCGACCAGCAATTCCAAAGCAAAGATGAAGAAACTCATCAGCAAGGAAGCGCCGCCGGCCAGGTTATAGGGCAAATTGTCAGTGTAAGTCAGCAAGTACGTGCCGCCAACCACAAAGATCAGGACCATCAAATGTCCGGCAAACAGATTGGCGAACAAACGAATGCCCAAGGTGATCGGGCGGGTCAAGAAGTTCGAGATGAACTCCAAGGGAGTCACCAATAGCAGCAATGGCTTGGGCACACCGGCGGGAATGGTCATCTTCTTCATGTAATGACCGAACCCATTGCGCCGGATGCCGACATAGTTGTACAACAGCCAGGTCATCAGCGCTAAGCCCCAGGCAAAACCAATCTTGGCGAAGGTCGGGAACATGAAGGGGAAGAATTCACCGAACCAGTTATTGACCAAAATGAAACAGAACAATGCCAGTAGCCACGGCACAAAACGCTGATAGCCATCACCGATCATCGACCGGCCGACGCCATTGCGGATGATGTTGTAGACATACTCACCAAACCATTGGCGCCGACTGGGCACAATCTTCATATTGTGTGAGACGATCAGCCAAAAGCCAATGACGATGACAGCACCGATTATGGCCATGGCGATGTGGTTGGTCAGCCAAATATCAGTCCAGGTGTATTGCTCGCCACCACTTTGGTGCCAAACAGCCGATGGAAAAAGTGGCTGTGAATCGAAAGCACTGGTGTCGAAGACGGGCGCCTCGCCGGTCAGAAGAGTTGGCGAACCGACACCGTTCGACATCTGTCCTCCAATCCGGCTGTTGGCCCAACTGGCAACGTTGGACCCGAAGATCGAGTCTTATTCTAGTGGCGAACAGTCGTAAAGTGCCAGGTAACACTCACAACGAGACGAATTCCGTAGTTTCTAAATCACCGCTGCCAGGCAGCGCGGCAGATCCCGCCGGTGTCACACCCCAGTGCAGCCCGACCAAACCGCCAGACCGTAAGTCAACCGGCTAAAAGTGGCAGTCGGGCACGGCTGAAGGTCACGATGGCCGCGACCAGATAGGCGTTGACTGCCACGCCAACGCCAACCGCCAGCCAGATCGGCACTACCAGCTCTGCTTGGACCGCCCAGATGATGGCCAAGGCGCCACTGGCCATGATCAGCAGATAAATCGCCACTGCTCCCACCAGTTGGACCACGCCACTGCGTCTAATCAGCCCAATCAAAGTCAGCTGACCGAGGACCATTGCCAGCAAACCGAAAACAGCTCCACTGAGCCAACTGATCAAGATGGCGGTCCCGAAAATGCAACAACCGATCATGGCAGCGGCAATCGTCACTGCCATACCCGCCACGGCGCCCCAAGCGATGATGGCCCAACCCATCGTGGCCAATGAATCCGGCTGACCAAGCTTTGATGAGGCGGCTGCCGATGATGGGACCGGTGACGGGCCACCATTGGATGCCCCAAGCCTGTTGAATTGTTGCTCAGCCACCGCTATTGACCTTGCATGGCTTGAGCTTGCCTTTGGCCGTTGCTTTTTGTCCGACCTCGGCACCAATTGGCAGGACTCGCCGACCGGTCAGAACGACGAAGGCCAAGGCCGCCACCACGACTGCGAGCACGGTGACGCCAGACCAAAACGACGGGAACAAGCCCCAGATCATTGCTGAATAAGACAACAAGGCTGTCCAGACATACATGATCATGACGGCGCCGAGCTGACTGTGGCCGCGCTGGAGCAGGCGATGGTGGAGGTGCTGCTTGTCCGCCACAAACCACCAAACACCGTGCCAGGTGCGGCGAGTGTAAGCCACAATCATGTCCAAGAACGGCAAACCCAAGGAAATCAGCGGCAGAATCATCGGCACATAAGCAGCCCATAGTCCGGAACGGTCAGCCAAGTTGGTCGGATCGATCTGACCGGTCAGCGAAATGGTTGATGCCGCGAACAGTAGTCCCAAGAGCATGGCGCCAGAATCGCCCATAAATATCGTCGCCGGATGGAAATTGTGCGGCAGATAGCCAATGCAGACACCACACATCACCACTGTCACCAAGGCGGCAGTGGTGGCTCGAGCGATATCCTCCTCGGTGGTCAGCCAATAGGCGTAGATGAAGAAGGCGCTAGCCGAGATAGCGACGATACCGGCAGCCAGTCCGTCCAGGCCATCAACAATATTGATGGCATTAGCACAGACGAACACCACCACCACCGTGATAACGATGCCGGCTACCGGATCAAGGGTGAGGATCCCACCATTCCAAGGCACCCAGTGCACCCGCACACCACCCAATACCAGCACGCCAGCGGCCAACACTTGGCCGGCGATCTTCATCGCCGCGTTCAAATCATAGAGATCGTCAATCACACCAACCAGGCAAATGACGCAACCGGCTGCCAGTATCACCAGTGAATCGGCTGTGACACTCGGATAGCGACTGAGGAAGGGCATTCGTGATGCGATCAGATAGGCCGCAGCCAAGCCGCCGAGCATGGCCAAGCCGCCGAAATAAGGTATGCGGTGCTGGTGGACATCGCGATCACGCACTGGAGCGGTGGCACCGAGACGAATCGCCAATGAGCGGCAGGCCGGCGTCAGACAAAAGCAGACCACCAAGCCGATAAGCGCGACCAAGACATACTCACGCATCGGCGACTCCAACCAGGTCATTGATCTGATCCTGGGTCCACTGCCCCACCCGAAGCACTTTCGGGCGGTTGCCGGTGCAATCGACCACTGTCGAGGCAATGCCGTCACCTGACGGACCACCATCGATCAGCAGCTCGACATCGTCAGCCAACTGTCCGGCAGCCATTTCCACGGTGGTGGCCGCTGGAAGACCGTGCCGATTGGCACTAGAAACCGCCAATGGTCCGGTCTGGGCCAGCAATTGCTGAACGGCTGGCCGATCGGGCACTCGCAAACCGACGGTGCCAACTCGCTCAATCAAGGACATGCCCACTCGTCGGCTGTTGACGATCAGGGTCATGGCACCGGGCCAGCCAGCCCGTGCCAGCGTTGCCAGATAGGGGGATGGTTTGTCGATCAGCGGCCAGGCTTGATCTATCGATGACAGCAGCACCGGCGGCGGGAAATGATCGTCACGGCCTTTGATCGTTTGAAGACGATCGACGCCCCGCTGGTCGCTGGCGGCGGCGGCTAGTCCGTAGACGGTGTCGGTCGGCATGACAAAGCAAGCCGACTTAGCCAAACAAGCTTCAACCGCGTCGATCAAACCCGGATCGTCCAATGCCCAGATGACGCCGGATGATGTCGCCAGGTGCGACATGGCCGAATCAGTCATCACATCTCCTTGGACTGGCGCGGATGGGCTTGGTCAAGAAATTCTATCGAACCTGATCAGGCGTGGATGGCAGTTACCGCCGGCCGACAGTGAATCGGTCTCGGCCAGTCAAGTCTTGGTAGGTGCGCACATCTTGGAATCCTTGCCTGACCATGATCTCGACCACCGCCGGCCCCTGCTGGTCACCGTGCTCAGTGCCCAGCCAGCCGCCGGCTTTCAGCAGCCGCCAAGCCACCTGAACCACTGTTCGTGACGCAGCCAACCCATGCTCCGGGCTGAACAAAGCTTCCGCTGGATCAGCCAAAACCTCGGCGCTGAGCAAACTGACGTCAGCCGGATCAATGTACGGCGGATTGGCCACCACCAGGTCGATGTCGCCGTTCAAATCAGGCAGGGCGCCTGCCATGTCGGCATGAACCGGCTCGACGATTGTGCCCCGCAGGTTTCTTTGCAGCCAAGACCAGGCTTCATCACTTCGTTCAACTGCCCAAATACGGCCCGGGTCAGCTTCCAGGGCCAGTGAGGCTGCAATCGCCCCAGATCCGGCGCATAACTCAACAATCTGGCCGCCCGGCCCAACATCGCGCAGGCGATCAAGCGCCCAATCAACCAGCACCTCGGTCTCCGGGCGTGGCACGAACACTCCAGGACCGACCTGGACGGTCAAGTGACGGAAATAGGCCAAGCCGGTGATGTGTTGCAATGGTTCGCCGCCACAGCGGCGTTCAATAGCGGCGTCCAGCTCAGCTGTTTGGGTCGCAGTCAAGGAGTCGAGGCGCCACAACTGATTCGGCTCCAACCCTGTCAACCAGGCCAGCAAAACGCGGACCTCGGCCGCCGGGTTGATGACACCGGCTTTGATCAATGCCGCGGTGGCCAAGCCCTTGACTGCGGCCATTGAGTTCGACATCAGGAATCGTTCTGATGGGTGGCGTGGGCCAGCCGGTCGGCCAGATCGGCCTCTTCCAAGGCGGTCAGCAATGGCTGGAGATGGCCGGACAGGACCTGGTCAAGGTTATGCGCCTTGAAGCCGATCCGATGATCAGCGATCCGATTCTCCGGAAAGTTGTAGGTGCGAATTCGCTCAGAACGGTCAACCGTGCGCACCTGTGACCGCCGGGCCGCCGAGGCCTCTTGAGCCGCCTCATCCTCGGCCAGGGTGGTCAGTCGCGCCCGCAGCATCCGCATGGCTGCTTCCTTGTTTTGCATTTGCGAGCGCTCATTTTGGCAGGAGACGACGGTACCAGTCGGCAGGTGGGTGATGCGCACCGCCGAATCGGTAGTGTTGACACCTTGCCCACCAGGTCCTGATGACCGAAAGACATCGACACGCAGATCGGCTTCGTCAATCGTCACTTCAGTGTCGTCAACATCTGGCATCACCAGCACGCCGGCAGCCGAGGTGTGGATGCGTCCTTGCGATTCGGTGACCGGCACCCGTTGCACTCGGTGGACGCCGCCTTCGAACTTCAACACCCCATACGGGCCAACACCATCCCCCTTGGCTTTGACCGCGAAGGTGATCGATTTCAGACCACCCAGGTCAGTGTCCTGGCTGTCCAATACCTCCAGGGACCAGGGTTGCGTCTCCACATAACGGCTGTACATCTCGAACAGATCTCGAGCGAACAGGGCGGATTCCTCACCGCCTTCACCGGACTTGATCTCCATGATGGCGTCGTGCGAGTCATTGGGATCACGTGGTGCCAACAACTTGGTCAAGCGCTCATCGACCACCGCCAGTTGGGCACGCAAGTCGTCTGCCTCGCCCAGAAAGCTCGGGTCATCCTTGACCCACTGTTCAGCCAAGGCCAGGTCATCAGTCAACTGATCCTTGGACTGCAAGGCCTTGACGATCGGTGCCAGTTCCGCGTAGCGACGACCGACCCGACGCGAACGAGCCGTATCGGAGTGGATGGACGGATCAACCATTTGTCGTTCCAGATCGGCGAATT
>JAITVZ010000016.1 GCA_031285505.1 Propionibacteriaceae bacterium | reverse complement strand
CATCAGCCAACCGCCATTTCATAGGTAGGAAAAAGGGGGTATCGATGGCCATCATGGAGCCCGTCGCCTTGTGGTCGCGAAAATCACCGTCACCGGTTCAGCTGCGAAAGATTCGTGCTGATCTGGCAACCAGGAACGGGCGCTCAGTTCTTGGCGCCAAGAGTCAGACAAAGCACCTAACCTGGAAGCGGCGGCTTCGGCCCAGAGCGCTGGCGCCGCCAAAGCCCGATCACGCCGCAATGTGACGGGCATCAGTCCAGAAAATGTCACTGCCCTGTTCTAACCTGGGCAGTGATTCCAAGGGGGAAAGATGACCATCACTGTCAGCCATCAGCCAACCGGTCGACTCGGTGAAGCCTGGCGCATGTGCGTCGGCACCGGGCGGATCAACCTGGCCCTGCGCGCCGATTATCAGGACTCACTGCGCTTGACCCAAGACGAGATTGGCTTCCGCTACATTCGCGGCCACGGTCTGTTGAGTGACGACCTCGGCCTGCTTCGCCAATCGGAGGGTCTTGATCGCTACAACTGGACCTATCTCGACCAGGTCTTCGATTTCTACCTCAGCGTGGGCATCGCCCCCTTCATCGAGTTGGGGTTCATGCCTTCGTTGTTGGCGTCAGGATCGGAGACGGTCTTCTGGTGGCAGGGCAACATCACCCCCCCGGCGCAGATGAGCCGTTGGACCAAGCTGGTCCAAGCCCTGTTGCGCCATCTGATCGACCGCTATGGCGCCGATGAGGTCCACGGCTGGCCGATTGAGGTCTGGAACGAGCCCAACCTGGCCGTCTTTTGGAAGGACGCCGATCAAGACGCCTATTTTCGCCTCTATGACGCCACAGCTCGGGCTGTCAAGGAGGTCGACGCCGAGCTGATGGTCGGCGGGCCAGCCATCTCTCCTGGCAATCCCGCTTGGTATCAGTCTTTTGGCGAGTTCGTCTTGGCCCATGGCACACCGGTCGATTTCATCTCCGGCCACGCCTATTCATCCGGCGAAGCCCAGCACATCCCCTTCGGCTGCTACCAAACTCTGGAGCCACCGCAATGGTTGCTCAACCAGTTCGCCGATCCTGCCCGGATGCTGGCCGGCCTGGGCGATCTGGCCCAGCTGCCGGTCCACATCACTGAGTTCAACACCTCTTACCGCCCGGATAATCCGATCCATGACACCGCTTACAACGCCGCTTACTTGGCGCCAGTGCTGGCCCAAGGGGGTGAGTTGGTCGATTCCTTCTCCTACTGGACCTTCTGCGATGTTTTCGAAGAGTCCAACATTCCGACAGCCTTCTTCCATGGCGGTTTTGGCTTGCTGACCCATCGCCAGATTCGCAAGCCGACCTATCATCTCTACTCATTCATGGCCCAGCTTGGCGACGAGGTGTTGGCCAGCGGCCCCGACCACCTGGTGACTCGCCACAGCGACGGGCGTCTGGCGATTCTGGCGTGGCAACCACAAAGCGGCAGCCCGGCCGGCGTCTACGGGTCAGCCCCAGGCGATCATCAAATCAGTCTGCAGCTGCCCCTGGCTGCCGGCCCGGTGGCGATGATGCGCCGCCGCGTCAATGAACAAATGGGCAACGCCTGGACGGCCTGGCGGGAATTGGGGCGGCCAATGTCGCCAACCCTGCATCAATTGGATCTGTTGGACGAGGCCTCTTTCCCCCTGGTCGAACACTGCCAATTCGTGGCCCAGCCAGTTGACGGGCTCCGCCTCGACTTGACCCTGGATCGCCACGAGATCAGTCTGATCGAGCTGACCCCGGTCAGCCCCTGCAACCATCCAGGGCTCGATGACCGGCGCCTGCTTGGCCAGAAAGTCGCTTGATCATGGATCGCCTGGGACCGCCGGCTTTGGCCAGCATCGCCTACGGTGGCGATTACAATCCGGAGCAATGGCCCGAAGCCTATTGGGATGAGGATTATCGGGCCTTCGATCAAGCCCGGATCAACACCTTGACGGTCAACGTCTTCTCCTGGGCGGATTTGGAGCCCGCACCTGGGCAATACGACTTCACCAGGCTTGATCGGATCATTGACCGGTTGGAGGCCGAGGGCCGCCAGATGGTCCTGGCCACCCCCACTGGGGCGATTCCGCCCTGGATGGCCCTTGACCACCCGGAGGTCTGCCGGGTCGACTTCGAAGGCCGCCAGCATCGCTTCGGGCAGCGCCACAACGCCTGCCCCAGCTCGACCGTCTACCGCGACGCCGCCCGATCCATCGCCACCGCTTTGGCAGGGCGTTATCATCGCCGTCGGTCGCTGATCGCTTGGCATATCTGCAATGAATACGGTGGTGATGGTGGGGCTTGTTACTGCGATCACTGCGCCGCCGGCTTCCGCAGTTGGCTGCGACAACACTACGGTGACCTGGACCTGGTCAATCAGGCTTGGAACAGCAGCTTTTGGTCGCACCGTTTCACCAGCTGGGAGCAGATCATGGCGCCCAGCGCCTTGACCGAGCATTGGCGCGGCCCTGACTACACCGCCTTCCAGGGGATGACCCTCGATTACCGCCGTTACATGTCAGATTGCTTCGTCGAGTTGTTCGTCAATGAGAAGACCGCCATTGCCCAGATCGATCCGGTCACGCCCTGCACCACCAACTTGATGGGTTTCTTCCGGCCAATCGACTACTGGCGCCTGGCGCCGCACCTCGATTTCGTCTCCTGGGACAACTATCCGCCGGATATGCACTCACAGGTGCGGATGGCGGCCACCCACGATCTGATGCGCGGTCTCGGCGACGGCCAACCCTTCTGGGTTATGGAGCAGACCCCCTCCCGGACTGCCTCACGTGATGTCAACCCCTTGAAGCCGCCAGGGGTGATGCGCTTGTGGAGCTGGCAGGCGATCGCCCATGGAGCCCAAGCCAGCCTCTTCTTCCAAATGCGGGCGTCACGGGGCGCTTGTGAGAAGTATCACGGTGCAGTGATCGACCACACCGGCAGCACCGACAGCCGCACCTTCCAAGAGGTGGCCGCCCATGGGGTCGAGCTCGACGGATTGGGCGAGGCGCTGATTGGTGGGTCGACTCCTGCTCCGGCGGCGCTGATCTTTGATTGGGACTGCTGGTGGTCGCTGGAAATGACCGACGGCTTGAACCGCCACCTCAAATACCTCGACGTCGTCCTCAGCTATTACCGCGCCTTCCATCAGCTAGGCATTGGCATCGACTTTGTGCCGATGACCGCCAATCTTGATCGATACGATCTCGTCTTGGCCCCGGCCATGCACATGGTCAAGGGCGACATCATCGAGCGCTTGAATGCTGTCGCCGCTCGTGGTGGAACCGTGGTCACTGGGGCGATGTCCGGGTTGGTTGACGAATCTACCCGCGCCATCCTTGATCCGATGGGCTCGGCCCTCGGTGGACTGGCTGGCATCCGCCTCGAAGAAAGCGATCAGACCGAGCCGGACGATGAGATCGATCTGGTTTTGAACGGCTCAGACTGGCAGCTCGGGCGGGCCCAACTGGTCCACGACATCATCAGCTGTCAGGTCGGCACCGAGGCTTGGGCCTTCTATGCCGACCGCGAGCGTTTCTTCAACGGCCGCCCGGCTATCACTCATCGACAGGTCGGTTCTCGTGGGCAAGTGGTCTACATCGGTTCCTTGCTGACCAACGATTTGATGTCCCAGTTGGCCCGTTTCATTTGGACAGATGAGCCTCACCCGGTGATGATGTCGGTCAATCTGGCTCAGCGCGCCGCCTTGGAAAGGCAGAATTCCGATTTCACCTGGGTCGACCCCGAGGTGGAGGTGGCCAATCGACTGATTGGCGGTCGCCTCTGGGAGTTCGTCCTCAACCACCAAACCGAGCCCATCAGTGTGGTCATGCGCCAAGATTGCCAAGACCGGCTCAGCGGTCAGGCGTTGCGAGCCGACGACCGCCTGCTGATCCCAGCCAAAGGCGTGGCCCTGTTGGACATGGGCCTGATGGAGCCGGGGTTGGCAGCCGATTGACAGTCAGATTGAGTCAGCAGTCAGCCTGTGGTCCCGGAGGCTATAGTCAGCCCGAGCAGAACGTCTTCCATCCGTCGCCGAGTTGAACGTCAGCTTGTGAGGGTGTCAGCCAGCGGTTCGTGCCGATGTAATAGAACTCATCGTCCTCATGTCGGTCAGATCCGGCCAGTAGGCTAGTCCGGAAGAACACAGACAGGTTTGGGTCCGTGGTGCTGATGCCTATTTCAGCTATGTCGGCCCAATGGGTTGTCGGTGTCAGTGGGTGACTGATGGCCGCCGTTGTTGGGAGACCATTGAGGTCGAGTATTGTCGGTACCGGGTCAATGTTGAATTGTTGCAAGACCCTGTCTGTGTCGTACCCCTCGTTAACGGTTATTTCCAGAGGCGCCCGGCAATCGGATCCGAAAGAGACAATCAGGTGATCCCCACTAAGTCTGACTCCAAGGGTCGGCTCGGGATTACCTGGTTCGGGGTCGGATAGCGACCAGACAAAGAAATAGGCTACCCCCAGGCCGCCGGCGATCAACAGAGCCGCCACCACGAGTGCGACAACCACGATTCGTCTATGGCCCCGCCTTCTCATCGCTCATACCCCCCATCGGCGAGACCAGCCTCTTGTTCATATCTGATTTTGGAGCCGTCACCGAGAGCCCATATTGCTTGACCGACGTATCCAGCCCCAAATCCAAAATACCCATCGTCAGCCCACTGCTGGGAGTGAATCTCCTCATGGTGAAGCAGTCGATCCAGATCGAGATCGTTTCCCAAATAGAGTGAACCGTCGTCATAAGTCCCTGCTTGGGAGCCGTTCTCTATTACTGATTTCATGGCGGCAGTTGGATCCGAGATGTCATCGATGTTCATCATAAAGATATCGCCCCATGTGGTACCTCCTTTGAGACTGAATGAATCGATGACACCGTCGCCACCTAGGCCCATGATCATGCCGTTCGGTGTTGTCACGAGTGGTGTCCCTTGCCTTTGAGCAAATGGCACATCCTGGTCGTAGGTCCAAGAATTGGCGGACTGGCGTGTTTCAATGCGATGTGCCTCCGTTGCCGAATAAGGGGTCTCTTGAAAATCGTTCGATGTCCGGCCTTGATTCTGGAGACTCTTCTCGTCGGCGTGGTCATCGCCATCCAGATCCACCAAGTCGTCAGCCACACCGTAGTCGGTACCGCCGTTGAGGATGTAGGTCATCAGGACGGCCTTCTTGGCGTCCTCGCCGCTGGCCCCGTCGGGCAGGAGGAAGAAGCTCTTGCCGTCGGGGTCGGTGAACACTGTCCAGTCGGCCATGAACTCGAAGTCAGTCGGCGTGATGTTGAACTCCTTGGCGATATTGAGAATCTCCTCCGTGGAGACGCCATGGCGAGCGGCGTTATCCAGCCACTGGTTGAACAACGCGTTTGTCTGATCGTTCAGGAGTCCAGCGTCCCGCAGCTGTTTCTCCATGTCTTCGGACGATCCCGGCACCAGGCACATCTCATTCAGGTTTTCGCCAGGCTTGACAGCTGGGGACGGCCCTAGGGGTATCCAGGGTAGATCAAATCCTGCAATACCGGGAGCCACAAGCGGATCGGCTTGGCTGGCGCAACGTTGCTGCGCGGCTTGTTGGGTGAGCTCGTTAGCCATCTCATCAAGATGGATGGCGGTGACCTGCATTCTGAGAGCACCGTCGTTGAACCAGTCCGTACAGAAACGCCCGATGTCGCTACCAACCCAATTCTGTGTCGCCTCTTGGATGAGGCTGGTGATCCTTGAGCGGATGGCCCGCAGCGCGTCTGCTTGTGACCTGAGCTCATTGCCGGCTTGATCGACCTGATCTGGAGTCATTCCTGAAAACATCATGCTTTCCTCCCAGATTCAGCCTACCCGGAAGTGGTGGCACCCCCTTGGGCAGCAGTCCCCATGTAGTTTGCCAATCGGATCAGCGATCCGGTGTTGCACGCCGACGATCGCCTGCTGATCCCAGCCAAAGGCGCTGCCCTGTTGGACATGGGCGTACTGGAGCCGGGGTTGACAGTCGATTGACAGTCAGATTGAGTCAGCGCTCGATCCGCGGTGGCCAAACCAGTCCGCCATCAGCGGCCAAGCCAGTCACACCGCCATTCTCGGCGGTAGGCGATGAGCCAGCGCCGGCCGCCGAGTCAATCGTGTCAGTCGAGCCAGTCACACTGGGGCCTTTGACAGCGTCAGCCAAGTTGCCCGTGTTGGCCCGGGCCCAGGCCACCGAGGTGCCCATTGGGGCATCGCCGCCGGCGTCATCCTCAGTCGCATCAGCCTTGACAAATTGGTTGGTGATGATGTCGACAGCTGAACGCGACGACTGGTAATACAACAGCGACAAAACCGACGAAGCGATCAGCGGCAACCAAATGCCGGACAAATAGGTGGTGGCGAAGACCACTGCCAGCAACGAAAGGTAGAGCAGGGTCACCGGGAAACGGCGAATAAACAGAAAAGCGCCCAACCGGGCGACATCACGGGTGCGGAAACTGAACAAGGCTGTCACCACCATGGCATGGCCGGCCCACAGAGCCGAAACCACGCCGATGCCGACCATCACCCAATTCAACGACAGCGGAAAGATGGTGCCGTCGAGATGGGTGGCGACATAAGATCCGAGGGCGACCAGCAGCAGGTAGGGCAACCACCAGCGGAGCACATCGAGGGCGTTCAGTTTGTAACCGCGCCAAAAGCGCCGTGCTGGGCGAAGGTCGAAGCCCTCCATCTCACGGCGACGCCAAGCGAAGAGCAGGGCGGCCACTGACGGACCGAACGGCAGTAAACACAGGAAGAAGTAGGGCAGATTCGACGGGTCTGAGCCAAGGAACAGACTGATCACCCAACCAGGCGCAGTCGTCAGGCAGAAGAGCACGCCGAGCACCATCAGCCAATAGAGCCAAGCGGTCAGTCGAGCAAAGGAGGAGCTGCCCACCTCTGCCCCGCGCAGCAGTTCCGAGCCACCAGCCATGTCAATCCCTTCCTAGGACGGACAACCACGTTACCGTCAAGCCAAACCAATGCGCAGTCGATGTCAGATTCATCGCCCGCTGTTGCTGCCTTTGCTTGGCACCGCCAACGACACACATTATCCACCTCAAAAAATGAAACCATGGCTAAGGGGCTCTTCACAATTGGGATTTAGTACTAATGGGTGTGTTTGTAGACCGTCGTTGATAGATACTCTTAACGGTAGATGATACCCATCATGACGGATCGTCGCCGTGCGCCTGTCAATCAGATGAATGAGCAGCTAAATCTCATCATCACCCCATGCAGACTCGCCTCCTTGCACTGCACGGTACGCATGGGCCGCCCGAGGCGATCCTGTTATCAATAGCGAGTCAGGCATGTATTCTGGCAAGCCATCCTGGTTGAGTTCACCCAAACAAACAATTAGGAAGTTATTACCGACAAAACTTACCCTGCATGACCATGGCTGACAACCCCACTCAGTTTCACTATGGGACCAGGACAGCGCACCAACATCACTTCCAATGATGTTTCCCCATCGATTTGATGCATCAACGCTTACTGTAAGACTTTTATCCATGATCACACAATCGGGAATGTCAGTCATTAGCAGCCGCTCATTTCTCCCAGAAACCTGCCAATGGAATATCCACTGACTTCTATCACTAAAATGCAGCGTCACAGCAAGAGACGCCTGATCAAACGCAGACGAGGCACTAAAACTATCGTCGCCGATAATGCCTGAGTACTCAATTTGGGAAAGTGTCATTGCCGTCAATAGTTGTGCTACGTGAATCGATGTTTAATGTATATTTGACTCGATCAAGACTCACTTCATACAGATCGAGCTTGAGTAAGTTAGCTCTGTATATTTCCAATTCAAATATATATCCTCTGCGGACATGCAAAAGGACTTGGACCGGATCATAGTCATCTTGCATAGCGACCATTTCTACGGGAATAGGGGCATCATATGGGTACCTCTCCAGACCCCCAGGAACAGTTATATAGAATGATGTGTACTCATACCCGGAATCTATCGCTGCTGAGCATGCCTTTGCTTGCGCTTGCAAAATGTTGCGACTGGGAAAGCGCGGTCTGAGAATGACCTTTAGCCACCAATGAACATCACATCGACCACCGAACATACGATTTCCAATCACTCAAATACTCAACTTTGATCACTATTTAGGTATATAGTAAGTTCCAACACTGATGATCCCCTTAATAGTGACAAATGCCCTGTATTCGATAACCTGGGACCCGACGGTAATTCTTCTCACAACAGACCGACCCGTCTCAGGTGCAAACCTTACAACGTCATCGGCAATTGCCTGATTCACCTGGTGAACTGATATTGATGGCGGCAGGTGGCGCCCGCCATGCCCGAATGTCACCATACGCCCATCAGCAAGCACAGAATCCGTGACTCCTCCGCCGCCAGGCGGTGCCGAGTATGTGTTGCCGTTGGTGTTGGTTTTGCTGCTGGTGGTGGGGCGTCCGAGGTCGTCGAGTGTGCTGCTGCCGGTTCCCGTCGCGCCTGGGGCACCGCCTGGTTTGATTTTGTTGGTGATGGCTTTGATGAGGGCGCTGCCACCGGTGGCGAGTGCCCCGCCGGCGGCTCCGGTGATCCCGCCGATCGCGGTGGCTTTGAGGGCGCTGTTGACGGTGGGTTTGCGCCCGTTGGCCACTTCAGTGGCGATATAACCAGATAATCCGCTGGCCGCGCCTGCGATCATCGCCACACCGATGCCACAACCCACCCCAGCTGTTCCGACACACAGCCCAGCCAGCGCTCCGGCCACGACCACCCCGACGGCCACTCCCGCCACGATCCCGAAAACATCACCCCAGCTGAAATACCCATACTGGTCGGTGTGACTCAGTGGGTC
>JAITVZ010000069.1 GCA_031285505.1 Propionibacteriaceae bacterium | reverse complement strand
TCTCGTTTCTTCACCAAGGTGTTGCACGATCTGGGTCTGATTGACTTTGACGAGCCCTTCAAAGCCTTGATGAACCAGGGTCAGGTGATCAATCAAGGCAAGGCGATGTCCAAGTCGTTGGGCAACGGCGTTGATTTGGGGGCACAGCTGGACCGGTTTGGCGTTGATGCGATTCGCACCACGATGGTCTTTGCTGGCCCACCGGAGGATGACATTGATTGGGCTGACGTCTCGCCACTGGCCACCTTGAAGTTTCTGCAACGCGCTTGGCGGATTGCAGCCGATGTCAGCTCGCAGCCCGGTGTTGATCCTGCTGATGGCAACACCGACCTGCGTCGGGTGACGCACCGCATTCTCGGTGAGGTGACCGACCTGTTGGAGGCGAAGCGATTCAACGTCTGTGTGGCTCGCTTGATGGAGTTGGTCAATGCCACCCGGAAAGTGATCGATTCGCCAGTGGGTGGCGGCGATCCGGCGGTTCGCGAAGCCGCTGAGTATTGCGCCGTCGCCTTGTCATTGTTTGCGCCCTACGTGGCTGAGGAAATGTGGGAGCGCCTCGGCCAGGCTCCGAGTGTCGCCCAGACCACCTGGCCCAAGGTGGACCCGCAGTTGCGTCGTGCTCAAACGGTCACCATGGTGGTCCAAGTGCAAGGCAAGGTGCGGGCCAAGCTAGCAGTCAACCCAGATATCACTGAGGACGAGGCCAAGCAATTGGCTTTGACTGACGCCGGGGTGCAGCGAGTCCTTGATGGTCGAGCGGTCGAACGGGTGATTTTGCGCTTGCCGCAAATGGTGTCCATTGTGCCGGCCTGAGTGCCAAGCCGTCACCATGGGCTTTGACCCATCGGCCACCTGGCTCGGTGCCGTCTAGCACTCGGCCTCCTGCAGGTGTTTGTCGCTTTGATGTCTTGGTCGGCATTCATTCGTGGCAGTCGGCTTGGAGCGCCGGAGCCATTCGGTTTTCCACAGATTAGCTGATCTGTGTCAATTCGCGGTCGGTCCCGACAATTGTATAGGTGTGAGTTCACTCCAGGATCAGAGCAGCCAGTCGTATGTGCAACGTCTCGATCGCCTCTTTCCGTTGCTGCCGCATGACGATGCGCTTGATGGGGCGAGCGATGAGAGGACCTGCCCACCTGTGAGTTTGGCCCAGGGCACGCCCGATCAGCCGGTCGCCGAGGTGACCTCCGCCGGCGGGCGTGCATCGCTGCGGTATATCAACTGGTCGTCCTTGAAGGATTTCGGTCTCAATCACCTCAAGGTGCTGGCCGGACTGGCCTTGGTGGCGGCTGTGGCGACCACCTGGCTGCTGCTCCGGGCCCAGCAGTGGCAGACGCCAGCCGCTGTGCCGACCGCTTCCTGGTCGGCCGCGCCAGTGGTGACTGCTCCGACAGCAGAAGCTAGCATTGCGGATTGGCGAGTTCACGTCATCGGTGCGGTTGCTCAACCCGGCGTTGTCAGTTTGCTTCCGGGGTCAAGGGTGGAGGATGCCATTGCTGCCGCAGGTGGATTGACAGCGCAGGCAGACTGCGCCGACCTCAATCTGGCCGCAGAATTGGCCGATGGTGACCAAGTCATCATTGGGCAAGTTGGCGCCGCCGCCGGCGAAGTGCGCCATGGACTGACAGCAACTGGCGGAGGCGCCAGTGCGGGGGGCGATGGGGCAAGTCTTGCCTTGGTTGATCTCAATCAGGCCAGTGCAGAGCAATTGGAGGCTTTGCCAGGCGTCGGCCCGGTCACGGCGTCAGCGATCATCGCCTGGCGAGACCAGTTGGGGCCTTTCAGTGCTATCAGCCAACTGCAAGAGGTCGATGGCATCGGCCCCAAGACATTCGCCCGCCTGGAGCCCTATGTCACCATCTGATCAAAGTGTGCGCCCATTGAGCAGTCGAAACCTCGACAAAGCGCCGCCGGGGGCGAGGGATCTGAATAGGCAGACATCGTCGGGCAGGCCACTTGGGGAATCTGGTGGATGCCAGCCAATCCAAGTTCAAGATGATACCCAGCCAGTTGATCTGCGGCTGCTGGCCCCAGCCTTGATGGTTTGGTTGGTCTGTTGGTTGGTCACTGGCTGGGGCTGGGCTCAGTGGGCTGTGGTCGGGTTGACCTTGGTTGGCGCCTTGACCGCTGTCATCGTCTGGCGGCGAGTCGGCAAGTCCGCCTTGATGTGGATGGTGTTGGCGGTGACGGTCGCGGTGGTCGGATCCGGCCTGGTCAGTGGTCTGCGAGTATGGCAACTGTCCAGCGCCCCAGTGGCGGCTTTGGCTGAACAAGGTCGAGTGATTGATGCAGAATTGACGATTGAATCGGTGAGCGTCGCCGGGCAGTGGGGGACGGTTCGGGTCACTGCAAATCTGGAACGATTGTCCTGGCAAGGGGGTTGGCACAAGGTCGGTCTGCCGGTGGTCTTGGCCGCCGGTGGTGAGCAACTTGAAAGTTGGCGCGGCTGTCCCATCGGCTCTCGGGTCGCAGTATCGGTCCGATTGGCGCCGGCCTCGCGAACTGATGGTGTGGTGGCCCAGGTCAAGGCGCTGGATCCACCAACGCAAATCGCACCGCCAGCACCGTGGATTGGAGTCATCGAGTCAATGCGGCAGGGGTTGACGACGGCAGTGGGTCACAATCCGGTGGAGCAGCGAGCCCTGCTGCCGGCCTTGGTGGTCGGTGAGACAGGGGCGGTGTCAGATTCGATGGCTGACGATTTTCAAGCAACGGGACTGACACACCTCACCGCCGTCTCTGGTGCGAATCTGGCCATTCTCTTGACCTGTCTAGGTGGCTTGGCCAGATTGGTCGGGGTTAGATCATGGGGGTTGACCCTGGTATCAGCAATCGCCGTGTTGTTCTTCGTGGCCTTGTGTCACAGTGAAGCCAGTGTGCTGCGGGCAGCAGCCATGGGGCTGGTGTCACTAGTAGCCGTCGGACGCGGATCCGGGAAGCGTTCAGGGCTTCGTGGTCTGGCCCTGGCGGTGATCGCCTTGTGCTGGATCGATCCTTGGCTGGCCAGGTCATGGGGTATGGCATTGTCAGTTCTGGCTTGCAGCGGCATCATCTGCTGGGGAGCCCGCTGGGCTGGCGTCCTGGGGCAGTGGTTGCCTCGATGGCTGGCGGAAGTGATGGCCATCCCGTTAGCGGCTCAGATCGCCACCCAACCGATCATTTGTCACCTTTCCGGATCGATCAGTGTCGCCGGACTGATGGCCAATGCCAGCGCCGGTCCATGGGTCGCTCCAGCGACCATTCTTGGCCTGGTGGCGGCGCTGATCAGTCCTTGGTTGCCCCAGGTGGCGATGCCGATCGCCTTCCTGGGCGGCTGGTGTGCCCAGCCAATCCTTTGGCTGAGTCATGGTTTGGCCAGGTTGCCCGGAGTGACTCATGCCTGGCCGGCGGCGCCGGTGGGAGTCATTCTCATTGTGGCGCTGTGCCTATTGTTGGCTGGTGTGATGGCTTGGCTGTTGGCCAGGCCACTGCTGGTGATCGGCGCCTCGGTGATCTTGACCGCGTCGATGCTATCCGCGCCTTATCAGCCGGGTTGGCCGGCCGCCGACTGGCAATTGGTGGCCTGTGATGTCGGGCAGGCCGATGGGCTGGCGATCAGGTTGGACCAGAGATCAGCGCTTATCATTGACACCGGATCAGCTGACAAGCCGATCAGCCCTTGCTTGCGTCAGTTGGGGGTTGAACGAGTGGCACTGCTGCTCTTGTCGCATTACCACGCCGATCATGCTGGTGGACTGGCCGATTTGCTGTCGTCTCTGCCCGTTGATCAGGTGATCGGGCCGGTTGGTGGCGGGGATGACTCCGGCGTCATCCAACTGCTGGCGAGCCACGATGTGCCTTGGCAGGCAGCGTCTGGTGGTGAACAGCTTCAATATGGCTTGACCCGCCTGTCGATAGTCTCAGCTTATCAAGGCGGACTGACTGGCGACTCCGGGGAAGAATCGGCGGCCGAAAACGATCAATCACTGATTGCTCGGGTGGATACCCCCACATGGAGCCTGTTGGCCACCGGCGATGTCGAGATCCTGGGGCAACAAGCCGCTTTGGAGCATCCCGATTGGTTGGCGGTTGATGTTGTGAAAGTGCCGCATCACGGGTCGGCCCGCCAGGACAGCGGTTTTCTGGCCGCCACCAAAGCCAGCATCGCCTTGATCAGTGTTGGCGCAGACAATGGCTATGGCCATCCGGTGCCCCGGATAGTCAAGGAGCTGATCGGTGACGGCATGGAGGTGATTCGCACCGATCAGCACGGTTCAATCGCCTTGGCGAAAGGGGATTCGTGGACAATCACCAGTCAGCGCTAGTCAGCGCCGATCATTACGGTGCTGGGGAGAAGCGGCCTCTGCTGGCCCGCGCCGGCAATTCGTTGCTGGGTTTGGACCGGATGTGGCGCTTCGCTGCATTGTCGTTGGTCGAGGGGCGTCCAGCTCGCCTGCCTCCTCCGCATGGCGATACACCACACCCACCACCCCCACCACCCCGACACGCACCCGGTTTCCAGTGCGGGAGACTAGCGCGAGCTTCGTCCGGCGCGACGATGGATGCCATAGAGACGAATGATCAGGCGTTCGATGGCGTAATCCGGGTCGCCAGCTCCACCCTTGATGTCGAAATCGGCTTGGCTGACAGCACTGATGGCATCAGCCAGACCGATATCACCCCATTGGCGGGCGCTTTGACCGATTCGATCAATCTTCCAGGCCGGTGCGCCGACCTCGTCAGCTGTTGGTCGGTGACTCGCGGCGATAGCCAGGTATCGCCCCATTTGGCGCAGCGACGAGGCCAGAGCGGCGGTGATGCTGGTACGTGGGACGCCGGTGGCGACTGCCCATCGGAATCCGCCGATAGCCGGTCCGATTCTTCCGGCCACAATGTCATCGACCACCGTGAAACTGCTGACCGTGGCCCTCCCCGAAAAATAACGTCCGACAGTGTCGAGCGTCAAACGGTTGCTGTCCGAGTCGGCGACTAATTGGGCGACTGCAGCGGCCAGGGCCCGAGTGTCGTTGCCGACGGCGTCGATCAGGATTCTTAAGGCTCCTGGCTCAATGCTGGCGCCAGCTGCCGTGACTTCGTCGCGGGTGAAGGTTTCAATCCCTCGTTGGTTCAAAGCCTGGTTGATGTCGGTTTGATCGGCTAGCTTGGTCAGCACCTTCAACCAGGTGGCGTCACCACGCTCGCCATTATGGCTGATGATCAGAGCGAGGCTGTCAGGCAGTTGGCTGATGACAGTCTCGATGGTCGGTCGCAGTGCGGCTGGTGTTGACTGGGCATCGATGATGCAGGCGATCGAAGCAGTGGAAAACAAGTCGATGCTGCACAGTTGATCGAGTGAGCCGCTGGTCAGATCACTGGCTTGGATCTGGTTGACACTGGCACCTGGGGCCAGTAGCGAAGCGGCAGCGATGGCCCGTGTGATGGCTCTTTCTCGCAGAAAGGAGTCAGGGCCGCTGATCAGGCAGAGCTGGCCAAACATCGGATGATCCACGTCTTCAGTATGCCTCATTGGTTGATGGGCCGGCGCGGACACACCATGAGCGGGCCTGGCCAGGCGCAGAATTGGCATGACTGGTTGGCATGGGGCGCGGTGGCGTGCGGGCGCAGTGGCGACAGATCAGCGGTGAGCCTGGGGCAGGTCTGAACAACCACCGGTCTGGGCTGCCAGCCGCTGATTTCAGGATTCATTGCGATTGCGGGGTCCCGTTTCCGGACACTAGTTGGAAGGCATGGCTGGAACTCCGAGCCGGGTCGCCTGATGATTGATTCCAAGGGCTGGTCGTCGCAGTGGCGGTCAGGTGTTGTTGTGGCAAAGCGCGTGAGGCAGGTGGCCGAGACGTCCACGGACCGATCAACAACACCAGCAGAATGCCTCCAGACCGCTAATCAGATGACAGTGGCTTGGGGCAATCGTCTAGGCTAGGGCGATGATTTCTTGGTGGTTGGCGGTGCCGTTTGCCCTGATGTTGATGGCAATCGCGGTCATGCCGCTACTGCCGCGCTTATCGCACTGGTGGGAGCAGGCCGGCCATCAATTGTTGCTGTCGGCGGTGCTGGCTCTGCCGGTGGTCATCGCCATGATCAACCTCGATCACGCCGGGTCAATCGGCCATGCCCTGTTGGAGTATGCCCAGTTTGTCATCTTGTTGTTCGGGCTGTTCACCGTGGCCGGTGGTCTGGCACTGAGCGGTGATGTCGCCGGCACGCCGAGGGTCAACAGTCTGTTCATGCTGGTGGGAGCGGTCCTGGCCTCTATCATCGGCACCACAGGTGCCGCCATGTTGTTGATCAGGCCGATGTTGGCGTCGAACGGTCATCGTCGGCATCGGGCCCATCTGGTGGTTTTCGCGGTCTTCATCATGGCCAACTGCGGTGGGTTGTTGACCCCACTCGGCGATCCGCCGCTGTTTCTTGGCTTATTGCGCGGTGTGCCCTTCACTTGGACACTCAGCCTCTGGCCGCAATGGTTGTTTGTCAATGCCTTGCTCATGATCAGCTTCTACTGCTTGGACAAGGCCCTGATCACCGATGATGAGCGCCGGCGTGACATCATCGAGCCGCTGCGGGTCAAGGGCAAAATTCAAATTGTTTGGTTCGTCCTGATCATTGTCGCCGTGGCCCTGATCCCGTCGGTCAATGTGGAGGGTTACGGCCAAGTGACAGCGGACGGTGCCAGCATCGCCACAGCCTGGTGGCTGCTGGTTCCTTGGCGCGAGCTGACGATTCTGTTGGCGGCCGGCGCGTCCTGGCTGACCTGTGACCACCAGGCCCGTTTCGATATCAATCATTTCAGTTTTGCACCGATCATGGAGGTGGCGGCCTTGTTCATCGGCATCTTCATGACGATGGTGCCGGTGTTGATGATGCTTGACGCTGCCACTGGGGGTGTGGCCTTGAACGCGGTTAGCTTTCACCTGATGACTGGAGGCTTGTCGGCAGTCTTAGACAATGCGCCGACCTATGCCTCTTTCTTTGAGGTGGCGCAGGCCGGCGCAGCCGTCTCGACCGACGCGACACTGGTGGCGGGAGTGCCGGAATCGTTGCTGGTGGCCATTTCGACCGGCGCCGTGTTTTGGGGAGCGATGACCTACATCGGCAATGGCCCCAACTTCATGCTCCGCTCGATCGCCAGCCACCAATCGATTCGGATGCCGTCTTTTATCGGCTATATCGGTTGGAGTCTGCGCTGGTTGTTGCCGGTGCTCTTGGCGGCCATGCTGCTTTTCTTGGCCGATGGCCTCTGGGCTTGGTTGGCCGGCGCGGCCCTCACCTTGCTGATTTTGCTGAGGGCGGGGCTGCTACTGGCCGGTTCAACTCGGATCCGATTGCCGCGTCGCCCCAGCTAGTCGCCGCACCAGGGTCTATGCTGCTGTTTGATCGCTGCGCGCCGCGCCAGTGACATCGTTCAACGAGGAGCAAACGTGACCGTCGACAAGGACAATTGGTTGAGCCCGACCTGGTGGCGCCAGGCAGTGGTGTATCAGATCTATCCGCGATCTTTCGCCGACGCCAATGGTGATGGCATAGGCGATCTCCAAGGCATTATCTCGCGGGTCGATTACCTCAAGGATCTGGGGATCGACGCGGTGTGGTTGTCGCCCTTCTACCCGTCGGCTTTGGCTGACGGTGGTTACGACGTGGACGATTATCGCGACGTCGATCCGCACATCGGCAGCATTGACGACTTCGATCAGCTGGTGTCGGCACTCCATCAGCGGGGCATCAAACTATTGGTCGACATTGTTCCAAATCACTCTTCCAATCGCCATGCCTGGTTCCAGGAGGCTTTGGCCAGCCCGCCGCAGTCACCAGCTCGCGACCGTTACATCTTCCGCCGGGGCACGGGCCCCAACCATGACCAAGCACCGAGTGATTGGAAGGCTGCCTTCGGCGGTTCAGCCTGGGAGCCGGTGGGTGACGGCTGGTTCTATTTTCACATTTTTGCTCCGGAGCAGCCGGATTGGAACTGGGCCAACCCGGAGGTGCGCCAGGACTTCTTGACGACGCTGCGCTTTTGGTCGGATCATGGCGTCGATGGTTTCCGGGTCGATGTCGCCATGGCATTGGCCAAGGGTTTCGACGCTGAACAACCGGAGATCCTGCCAAGCCAAGCCGAGATGGAGGCGGTGCCGATCGGGCCTGATCACCTGCTCTATGACCGCGACGAGGTTGATGAGATTTATGCTGGCTGGCGCCGGGTCTTCGATGAGTACCAGCCGCCGCGGGTGGCGGTGGCTGAACTGTGGGCTGAACCGTCGCCGCGCAAAGCGCGTTATGCCACCGAGGAGTCCTTGGGCCAGGCCTTCTTCTTTGACATCGTCCATGCCGGCTTCAACCCGTTCAAGGTCCGACAAACCATCGACGAAGTGCTCGGCTGGAGTCGAGATTCGGGCTCATCGGCCACCTGGGTCTTGTCGAACCATGACATCGTCCGCCATGCCAGCCGCTTCGGCTTGCCTGATGTCGATTCCGACTCGGTCTGGGCCGGGCCGGACCGCGACCGGCATTGGTTGATGACTGGTGGGAAAGAACCAGTCGAGGATCGTTGTCGGGGACTGCGCCGGGCGCGGGCTTTGACCATGTTCTTGATGGGTCTGCCGGGCAGCCTCTACCTCTACCAGGGTGAGGAATTGGGTTTGCCCGAAGTCACCGATCTGCCTGATGCTGCCCGCCAGGATCCGATCTTCTTCCGCGACCGCGGGTTCAATGTTGGCCGCGACGGCTGCCGGGTGCCACTGCCCTGGACCGCCACTGGCTCTTCCTTCGGGTTCGGTTCAGGTGCAGCACATTTGCCTCAACCAACTTGGTTTGGGCAGTACGCCGTGGCGGTCGAATCCGATCAGGATGATTCCACCTTGAACCTTTACCGGCAGGCCCTGTCGTTGCGCGGCCGCTGGCAAGGGGCCGAGTCGCTGGAATGGATCGAGACTGGCGATCCGCAGCTGCTGCATTTCCGGCGTCCGGGTGGCTGGCAGGTGGCGATGAACTTCGCTGATCAAGCTCGCCCGCTGCCGCTTGCGGGTCAGAGCATTTCATTGTCCAGTTGGCCAGGCATTGAGACCGCCGTGGTAGAGGGGAAAGACGATTTGGCGGTTGGGCACTGGATCCCAGCCGAAACCACCTATTGGTGGCGCGATTCGCAGGTCAGCTGATAGTCGCGCCAAAGTGGCGGATCAGCTCGCCGTGGAGTCGGGCAGCGTCCAGACCCCTTCTTTGGCCTTCAGCAGTTGCCAGAGCGTTT
>JAITVZ010000093.1 GCA_031285505.1 Propionibacteriaceae bacterium | reverse complement strand
CGGCTTGGGTCTGGCTGGAGCAGCGGTGGTCGAGATTGCCTACCGACTGACCAGGCGTTGGCATGGAGGCGAAGCGCGTTCGCGAACCCGCCGGGAGCCAGCAGCGGCTATCGGGCACTGATCGGCTTGGCGGTGGTGTGCCAACAGTTGGCTGTCAGTACTGCCAACGGTGTGCGCAGCCGCCAGAACATCAGCACTGTTTTCGGCTCGCCGGGCGGCGCGCATCATTTGGTGAGGCGCTCGCTGAGGGATCAAGTCCGGGCGCCTAGTTCACGGTAAATGGCGGCGATGCCAGCCTGGAATATTTGTCTTGATTCTTATTAGAGACTGGCGCCCTGTGTGGCGGCGGTGGCTTCCAGTGAAGGTGCGGACGATGGGGAAGTGCTGGCCAAACTGGGGATTTCCGGATTCTCGGCGGCACAGCCAGTCAGGCTGATCAGCGTGAAGAGACATGCGCCCAGAAGCAGTCGCTGTGTCCGAGGGTTTGGAATGAATGGCGGTCTTTCATTAGGTTTGCTACATGATGGTGGGTGGTGAATTCGGTTGGTGGGCAATGCGGACAGTGGGGTAAGTGCTTCCCACGCCCCGCATGACTCGAAAGGATTCTCACTAGGCGTCGTTCTCCGACCCAGGTTCCGCTGTGTCGAACAATTTGCGAAGAGCGGTATGCCGCAGCACCACCCCAAGCATAAAGGCCGGGAAAATTATCCAAAGGTAGCGTTGCCACCAAATAAGTGGCAGGTCCGGAGATGCCGTGAGAGCGCATAACATCGGCATGGTCAGGGCGAGGCGACTGCGGGTCGATTCGGATATTGGAAGTGACGATGACTCATTCACCTGCGGCCATGTTCCACCCCAAGCAACCCCAAACAGCACTGGAATCACTATAGCCAGGAATAAAGCCACTATGATCATGACCACACGTATCAACTCGTCACCTTCTTATGGCTAGCCTGCAACTGTCAACTACTGACCGGCAGAGCTGACTCTTTGGTCAACTCTTGATTGAAGTATCGTTCCGCGCAGGATTAATCCACTAATGAATGGAATTACCAGGATCATAAGGTACCCAAGCCAAATCTTAATTGGTAGATCAATATGCCACAAGTGCCAAATGATCCCCAATACTGTCCCAATCGATAGCCACTGAAGAGTTGCAAGCTTCTTATTATGGTTTTCTCGACGTAATGAGCCTTTTCTTGGTGGCCAAGCTCCTCCAAGAAAGATGCCGGCGAGAAGGCTGGCAAAAGTCATGGGTATTAGTGCGAGTAGTAGCATGATCGCCACCCACGCATCATCATTTCGAACTCCTTGCTGTTGCTGTCAGCGCCATGCTGAGCAGTCTCACTTCGGCAGGCTTTGCCAAGTGATGCTTGATTATGTCAAAGAGCTTTAATGATGTCAATAGAAAGAAATCACAACGATAATTGGCATTTTCAGAAATTGTTCCGTCGTCGCACCGAGGCTGATTGTGCAGTCTTGGCGCCAACATCGTGGTCAGATTTGGGCGAGGCTGGCGGCTGTGGTTCATCTGGCCTACCGATTGACTCGTCGTTGGTATGGGGGTCTGGGTCAGACCCGTGCGCGCAGTTCGCGGTAACTGGCGGCGATGCCAGCCTCGACCGTTGACCGGTCCCAGGGCCATTCCAAGCCATCGTGATCATAGGCGTCATCTTGGGCGACGCCTTGGCGGAAGACCCATTCGCTTTGGTCCCAGATGGCGGCCAGCCCGGATCGGAAGTGGGCCAGTTCGGCTCGGTTGAGCGCCGGCCCGTGGCCGGGGATGATCAGTGAGTCGTCGTGGACCATGCTGTAGAGAGCGTCGAGGGTCTTGACCCAACCCTCGATTGAGCTGGTCTCGTCGAATTGTGGGCCAGCCATCTCGACCAGATCACCGACAATGAAGGTCGATTGTTCCGGTATGGCCATGATCAGATCACAGCGGCTATGTGCCGGCCCAAGATGGGCAATCTCAACCGTCAGGCCACCCAGCTGGCGCAAGCCGATCAGGGCGATCAGACTTTGGGGCTGGGGGAGGGCGGCCAGGTCGACGCCGAGGCGCCCTGCTGCCTCGCGGTCCTCGGCGCAATTCAAGTCCTCGGCCCATTGCTCTTGGGCGATGATCGACAAATCGGCGAAAGCGTTCAAGCCGAAGCTGTGATCCCAATGTGCGTGGGTCAGCATGACCTCGCCCAGTCGGATGCCACGAGCATCGGCTAAGTCATCAACTTGGCTGCGAAGGGCCAGTCCTTGCTCGGGGCTGGCGCCAGCGTCGACCAGGGCGGCGCATTGGCTGCCCAGTAGCGCCACGATATTGACATTCTCGGCTTCCAGATTCGCTAGGAAAACACCAGGACGCAGTTCACGAAAGAGCATCAAGCCAGACTAGTCGACGAGCTGGGGCGGGTGTCGCCCGTGTGCCACTCTTCCCCGTGCGCGCTAGACTGGCACTCTGGGTCGGTGAGTGCTAGATGGGCCAGCCGTCGATCCAAGCGAATCCCGTCCACCTATTGGGATTTGGGGCCTTGAGGAGGTGCCGATGTTAGATGACCGTAAGTTAGCTGTCCTTCGAGCCATCGTCACTGATTACGTCTGTTCACGTGAGCCAGTCGGATCGCGGGCGATCGTCGAGAAGCACCATCTCGATGTCTCGCCAGCCACTGTCCGCAACGACATGGCCTTGTTGGAGGATGAGGGCTACATCACCCATCCTCACACCTCGGCCGGGCGGGTGCCCACTGACAAGGGTTATCGGATGTTCGTCGATCGCTTGTCGACCATCAAGCCCCTGTCGTCCGCCGAAAAACGCGCCATCAGCGCCTTTTTGACCGGCGCGGTCGATCTCGACGACGTCATCAGTCGCACCGTTCGCCTGTTGGCCCAAGTCACCTCGCAAGTGGCGATCATGCGCTATCCATCGACCCGGCAAGCCACCATCAAGCGAGTCGACCTGATCCGCCTGCATGACGACCGCGGATTGCTGGTGCTGATCAATTCATTGGGCAAAGTCTCCCAACGTCATATCGACTTGGCCGGCGTTGACGACGATGGTCTGCTGATGCTGCGCGATCGTTTCAATGAGACTCTCAACGGCGCCTCTCCGGCGCAGGCCACCGACCGCCTCGAACGGCTGCCTAACGAGGTCTCGCCGCTCTTTCGCGGTCAAGCCACCAGCATCGCAGCGTTGCTGATGGCCATGGTCGCTTTCGCGGGTAGCGACAAAGTGGCAGTGGCTGGCTTGAACAACCTGGTGCAATTCGCCCAGGGCTATGACGCGGCCATCAAGCCGGTGCTCGACACGATTGAAGAGCAGGTGGTGTTGTTGCGCCTGCTCGGCGAGGTCACCCCAGACGTGTCTGTGCGGATCGGCCAGGAGAACCAGCACAGCAACCTAAACCAGGCATCGGTGGTGGCCACTGCCTATGCCGTCGATGATCACTGGTCCGGCCTTGGGGTGGTCGGCCCAACCCGGATGGATTACCCATCAACGATCGCCTCAGTCCAGGCGGTCGCCCGTTACGTCAGCCATATTTTGGCCGAAGGATGAGATGAGCACTGATTACTACGCCGTTCTTGGGGTGTCGCATGATGCAACCGAGGAGGAGATCAAGAAGGCCTACCGCAAGCTAGCGATGAAGTTCCATCCTGATGTCGCCACCGAGCCGGACGCGGCCGAGCGATTCAAGCAGATCGGTGAGGCCTATGAAGTCTTGTCGGATCAATCGAAGCGGTCGATGTACGACCGCGGTGGTGATCCATTCGGCGCAGGTGGCATGCCCGGTTTCGGCAACATGGGCGGCATGGGGGGCACTTTCGACTTCTCAACGATTGTCGACGCCATGTTCGGCGGTGGGGCCGGTGGTGGCCGCGGGCCCCGTTCGCGGGTGTCTCGTGGCCAAGATCGCCTGGAGAGACTGACCCTGGCGCTGGTCGACGCCGCCTTCGGCACCGACATTGATTTGCAGGTCGATTCCTTGGTGTTGTGCGGCCATTGCTCAGGTTCGGGATCGGCCGACGGGTCGAAGCCGGTCCAATGCCGGGCCTGCCACGGTCGCGGCGAAGTCGTCTCAGTGCAGCGGTCCTTCATCGGTGACATCCGCACCACCAGCCCCTGTCCCCAGTGCCGTGGGTTCGGCACGATCATTGAGCATCCCTGCCCCGATTGCTACGGCGAAGGGCGGGTCCGGGCCCGGCGCAGCCTCAATGTCCGGGTGCCAGCCGGCGTGTCAACCGGTAACCGCATCCGCTTGGAGTCGCAAGGTGACGTTGGCACCGGCGGCGGCCCAGCCGGTGATCTCTATGTCGAGCTGACCGTCGCCGAGCATGAGTTCTTCAGCCGCCGCAATGACGATTTGGAGACGACCCTGGAGGTGCCGATGACCTCGGCTGCCCTGGGAGCCGCCCTGCATGTCACCACTTTGGACGCCGAGCGCGAAGGTTGTGATCAGGACGATGCGGCTGTCGAGGTCGAGGTGGCCCCAGGCACCCAGACTGGCACGCGCTTGGTGGTCAAGGGCAAGGGCGTGCCTAAGCTGCGCGGTCGCGGCCGGGGTGATTTGGTCGTCTCATTGGTGGTGATGACCCCGACCCGGCTGGATGATCAGCAGCGCGAGCTGCTCAACTCCTTGGCGACTGCCCGTGGTGAGGACGGCCTGATCAAACCGGTGGCTGCCAAGGGCTTCTTCGGCAAGTTGAAGGACGCCTTTTCGTGAGTGATGGCTTCTTTGTCGCCGACCTGCCGTTTGATTTGAGCCTCGGCGACCAGCTGGACCTCAGCGGCAAAGAGGCCCATCATGCCGTCACCGTGCGTCGCCTGCGCATGGGTGAGGCCGTCACCCTGACCGACGGACTGGGCCGGGGGGCTGTTGGCCCAGCGACGGCCATCAGCCCCGAGCGCTTGACCATTCGGGTCGAACAGCTGCTGACCGCTGAGCCGACCCGCCCAGCCGTCACCGTCATTCAGGCCTTGCCCAAGGCCGAGAGGGCCGATCAGGCCATCGATTGGATGACCGAGGTCGGGGTGGACGCCATCGTGCCTTGGCAGGCGGCACGCAGCATAGCCAAATGGGTTGGCCCCAAGGCTGACAAGGGGCGCGACAGGTGGGCGATGCTGGCCAAAGAGGCCTCCAAACAATCGCGCCGCCTGCTCTTCCCCCGGGTTGAGCCTTGTGCCAGCACTGCTACGGTCGCCGAGCTGATCCGGGCCACCCCTTTGGTGTTGATGATGGATGAGCAGGCCAGTTTGCCGCTGACTGACGTCGATTTGACCCAGCAGGAACAGTGCCTGATCATCATCGGCCCCGAGGGGGGATTGACGGACGGGGAGCGAGCCGTTTTTTTGGGCTATGGCGCCGTTGGCGTCAGTCTGGGGCCGACGGTCCTGCGCACTGTCACCGCCGGCGCGGTGGCGGTCACCCAAGTGCGGGCCATCCGCGCGACCCAGTTAAGGAAGCGATGATCCACCATGCCTGAAACGATCCGCCCAGTGACCAGCGCCGAGCGCCCCTTCTACTATGAGCAGACCGCCGCGCTGGAGGGGCGTCTGGCTCGGGCTGGGGTGATCCACACTCCTCATGGCGACATCGCCACTCCGGCCTTCATCGTCGTCGGCACCGCCGCCACTGTCAAAGGGGTGTTGCCAGCCGACATTGCGGCACTGGGCGCCCAAGCGATCCTGGCCAACGCTTACCACCTCTACTTGCAACCCGGCCCTGATCTGGTCGAGCAAGGCGGCGGACTAGCCGAATTCATGGCTTGGCCAGGGCCGACTTTCACTGATTCGGGTGGCTTCCAGGTCTTGAGTCAGGGGGCAGGCTTCAAGAAGGTGTTGGCCATGGACACCAAGGGATTGGCCAGCGATGATGTCATCGCCCCTGGCAAAGACCGCTTGGCCCTGGTTGACGATGACGGCGTCGATTTCCGTTCCTTTCGCGACGGCTCGAAGCATCGCTTCACCCCCGAGGTGTCGATGCGGATCCAACATCAATTGGGCGCCGACATCATCTTCGCTTTCGACGAATGCACCACGTTGATGAACACCCGGCCCTATCAGGAGCGGTCAGTCGAGCGCACCCAAGCCTGGGCCCTGCGTTGCCTGGGAGAGCATCGCCGTTTGACTGATCAGCGGGTCGGCAAGCCTTATCAAGCCCTGTTCGGGGTGGTCCAAGGGGCTCAATTCGAGGATCTGCGGCGGATGGCGGCCCGCGATCTGGCCGCGTCGCTGGTCGATGGCCAAGCCTTCGATGGTTTCGGACTGGGTGGAGCCCTGGAGAAGGAGAACCTCGGGGTCATCTGCCGCTGGATCAACGAAGAACTGCCGGCGGACAAGCCACGCCACCTGCTGGGCATCTCCGAGCCAGAAGACCTCTTCGCCGCCATCGAGCAGGGCGTCGACACTTTCGACTGTGTCAATCCGTCGCGCACCGCCCGCAATGGCCGGGTATACACCAGTCAGGGCAAATACAACGTCGACACCTTGCCCAACAAGCGCTCGTTCACGCCCTTGGAGGACGGCTGTGATTGCTACACCTGCACCCATCACACTAGGGCCTACCTCCATCACCTCGCCCGGTCGAAAGAGCTGCTGTTCTACACCCTGATGACCATTCACAATGAGCGTTTCCACGTCCGGCTGGTCGATCAGATCCGGGCATCTATTGGAGACGGCAGCTTCGACGACTTCCGAGGCGACTTCTTGGGGCGCTATCTGGGCTGAGGGGCTGGTGGCTGCTGCCCGCTGTGACAGCTGAGTTGCCTTTCGCCACTGGTCGCGCCAGGAGCGCCACCATGTCAAGACACGGGCGACGCAATCTGTCTGCTGATGGCTCTTGGCCCAGTGGCTGAGTTCCCCCCAGGCAGCGGTCGCTGGTGTCGGCTAGCTAGTTGACAGTAGGTCGGCTACGAGCAATAAGTAGTAAGCATTGCGCAATTGACTATGTATCTAGTTGACGTTAGTATCACTTGCAGGGACAGGGTGAGTGAAAGAGGCGTCAATGCGACTGCATTCACCGAAGCGGCTGATCGCCACCGCTCTCGCGACTTTGACTATGGTGTCATTCGCCATTGGCACATCATCGACCAGTTCGGCAGCGACCGGCGACGAATCGCATGCTTGGTCGCGCTTCATCGGCGGCACGGTCATCGGAGGGATCGACACTGGTGTAGCTGGTTTCCTCAACGGCGTTCGATCGGACTACGTCGAGCAGAATCCCGCCCAAGCCGCCGATGAGAAGACCGGCCCGCTGGAGATCGGTGCGCTGGCTGGCCTGCTTGGCGCCAACTTTGGCAATGTCTCCTTGCCATTCACTGATGTCGTTCAGGTCGGCGCTGCCAATCAATACTCCTACGCCGGGCCGAATGGCATCTCCCGGGCCTCATCGGGGGCGATCAGCGATCAGGGGGTGATCGACACCACGGTGCTGGCGCAGTATCCATCGAGTGCGTCGATCGACCTGATGAAGATCATGCCGGCGACGCCGCTGCTGTCCCAGGCCAACTTCTCATTGGGCGCCGTCGTCGGTGAGGCAG
>JAITVZ010000076.1 GCA_031285505.1 Propionibacteriaceae bacterium | reverse complement strand
CCGCTGGCGGCGACTCGGCCGGTGGCGGCGAAACCGGTGCTGGCGGGCACGGCTGTTGATCGAGGCTGATTGTTGAGTGGCGCGACTGGCTGCTCAGGCGCCACGGAATGAACCGGATCGACCGGGATGTCCTCCAAAACGGTCAGGTCGGGGTCGAGCGGGACGACGTCCAAGACGGTCAGATCGGCGTCAGGCGAGATTACCTCCGAGACTGGAAAATCTGGATCGACCGCTTGATCGAGGCTGTCGGCATCGAGTGGCACACCCAGCGCTTCCAATTCGGCCATCAATTGTGCAGCCTCGTCATCGGGCAAGCCGGCAACCAAATTAAGCCAGTCATCAGCGCTCATCAGGGCGGCTAGATCGTCGGCCGGGGTGGGACCGTCGGTTGGCGCGTCACTGGACTGCGCGGGGTGAGCGGTGACGCTCAGAGTGGTTGTGCTGGCCAGATTGTCAGTCGTTGCCGCGGCGTTGCTGTCGTGCGCAACTAGCGAGCGGTCATCAAGCAATGTGTCGCCACCCAGCGACCGGTCATCCTCAGCCAGCCTGTCGCCATCAGACACTCTGGCAGCCGGGCGGGTTTGATCGGCCGGCGCTGCGGCGGCGGAGCTCTCACTTAAGCCAACGGCAGATCGATCAGACCAGGCCTGGTCGAGAGTGACGTCATTGGCCAGTTCTTCTTGCTTGTTGTCTGAGGCCGGTGGTGCTTGGTCTGGGGCAAGGTGATTGTCGCCTGGATCGATCGGCGCTGCGTCAAGGCCATGGGAGCGGGGTGGCTGCCGATCGACATCGCTTGAACCCGATCCGCTCAAGGTGGTCTCGTTCAATCCAGGCTCGTTTAGGGCTGGTTCGATGGCATTGGCCAGGTGAAACACTTCCGCCAGGGTGCCGTAGTGGTAATCGAAATCAAGCACCCGTTCACCGAGCAGGGCGATGATGTCCCTGGCTTGGCCGGCGGCCAGGTTGGCCCAGATGACCCGCTGGTTCGGATCAGGCGGCGGCAGTTCCAAGCCGAAGTCAGCCAGTTCGCGTCTGGCTGCGGTCAGATCGGCGAGTTGGAGTGTCAGGGTGGCTGGGCAATTGACAGACACCAGGGCTGCTGGGCTGCCTGAGGCCACCGGCCGGCCAGCCACCAACAGCTCGACCTGGTCAGCCAGACTGGCAGTTTCCGGGTCGCTGCTGGCGATGACGACGGCGTGGCCAAGCTGGCGTTCGGCAGTCAAGAGTTCAGTCACGGTCTCATAGCCGATCAAGTCGGCGTCGGCCAGCGGCTCCTGGAGCAGGATGGCGCTCGGCTGGTGAACCAGAGCGATGGCCAGCCGGGCTCGGGTGCGTTCAGCGGCAGTCAAACTGAAAAGCGGCCGATCAAGCTGCTGAAACAGTTGCAACTGGTCAGCCATGGCGCCGATCTGCTCAACTGTGTGGTCCCGGCTCAGTCCGTGAAGACGGGCTTGAACTGTCAGATTACGGCGCAAAGTCGCCCAGAGATCAAGGCTGGCCCAGGCGGGAGTGCGGCCGATCTGCTGGCGGCATCCAGGGTCGGTGATCGCCAATTCATCGATTTCCACCGTGCCAGCGCTCGGCGCAATAGCGCCAGAAAGCAAGTCGATCAGCCGGTCGAGCACCCGTTGATCTGCGGTCAGGATGGCACTGACAGTGCCATCTGGCACGATCAGATTGACATCGTCAACGGTGACTTGCCCACGCTCAACCAGCCGCAGTTGCTGCGCGATCATAGCCATGGAGCCTCCCAGAGATGTCACCGGCGGTGAAGACGCAGTCAAGAGCTGGCTCGATGTGACGCTTCGCCGACGCTTCATCCTATCGGCCTTCGGCGCTATCACGACAAGGATCAATGCGGAACTAGTGTCTCGCCTGGTCCGTTCTGCCAGTGGCCAGGCGTCGTCAATGGTCGAACTGTGCTGGCCGATCCAGCAATTTCAAGCATGGCGCGGCGTCGGCCAAACGGCATCGCCCCATACAATTGCCTCTATGACTGACCTTCGCCCCTCACCTGCCGCGGCGGGGCGTCGGACACGTGTTTGGCCTTTGGTCGTGTCCTTGATGATGTTCCTATGCATGGGGTTGGCTGGGGCACCGACCGCCGCGGCGCTGGTGCAATATGAGGCTGGAGTGACCATCGATGCGGTCGATGTCGATGCGCAGGGTGTCAACCTCAGCGGTGAGATCACCTCCACCGGCACCGATGCGCTGTTCAAGGTGTCGGTGCTGTTGTGGATAAACAAGCAAGTCATTGCCGACACGGCCGCCTTGGCTGATCTGATGGCCCAGGATCAGGTCTCCTCAGGGTCAGAGTTGCGGACAGCCGAGGCTGTCGAGACGATCGTCAGCGGTCAGACCGAATTCGCTTCCGGACAGACAGCCCGCTTCGCAGTCTCGGCCACCTGGGAGGAATTGGGAGCGACTGAGCGAGGCGCCTATCTGGTCGGGGTCAATGTGCGGGCAGCCTCACACACTTGGCGGTCGCCGGTGGTCATCGGCTCCGGCCACACTGTGGTCAGCCAGCCGGCCGATGGCACCGCCAGAAATGTCAATGTCGTCTCGCTGACGGCCACCCCGGCCTGGCTGCATGATCAGGTGTTCGCTGACGACCACCTGGCCGATGAGCTGGCTGGTCGTCTGCGGGAGTTGGTTGATTTCGCCAAGCATTCCAGAGCCAATTGGTTGATTGACCCGGCGCTTTACTATCAGGTGACGCTGATGGCTGACGGTTACTCTGTGCTGGAGGGGCAATCGCTGGTCGACGGACAGGGTCAAGCCGTGGCTCAGGATTGGCTCAAATCGGTCGACGCCCTCGACCCGGCGTTGGGTTACCGCCTGCCCTGGGGAGACCCAGATCTGGCCTATGGCGCGGCAGCTGCTGGCTCCACTGTCTTAGTGATGGCCTCTCAGGCCCAAGACGCAGACCCGACCTGGGCAGCTTTGCCCTTGTTGGTCCTGGCGCCGCAAGGCAACATCGATCGAGCCTTTCTGGACTATCTCGCCCCGTTGTCGCCGACCGTGGTCTTGGCGGGCGTGACCGATTCGGTCTGGTTCGGCGCCTCGGCGGTGTTGTCCTATCAGCCGGTTGCCTTCCCGACGGTGGTCGGCGCCCATGAATCCGCCTTGGTTAGCAAGCGCCAACGGGCCTTGGCCGAGGATCTCCTGGCCGATGAGCCGGTCATCCGCTTGATCGCCAGCAGCGACGATGCCGATCTGGCAGCCAGCTTGGACCAATCGTGGGTCGACCAAGTCTCGCTGGCGACGGTCGTGCCCAACCTCAATTGGCAAGACAGTGACGCCACACCGGCCCTGCCAGTCGGGCAACTGACCGCGGCGATTGAAGGCAGTCTTAGCCAGGCTCAAGATCGGTTGCAGGCCTGGGCCAGCTTGACCGGTCAGGACGAATCAGCTTGGTCGGATCGCCTACGGCTGTTTGGGCTCAACCGTTCTTGGGGCAGCGACGCGCCGGCGATGACCTGGTTGGGTGCTGCCCAAGCCAACTTGCAGTCGTTGCTTGATCAGGTGGAGCTGACCGCCGCCAGTGAGGTGTCGTTGACGGCCAAGGTGACGTCCTTTCCAGTGACTGTCACCAATCATCTGCCGGTGGCGGTGACCGTCGAGGTGATGGCCCAGGTGCCGGCGGTGATGGGCTCGGCAGTGTCGATCAGCATCCCAGCCAGTGGGCCGGTGGTGATCGAACCGGGCGATCGGGTGGCGTTGACCCTGACACCGACTGTCGAACGCGAAGGTGAGGCCGTGGCCAATCTGCATCTGGCCACAGCAGACGGGCGGCTGATCAATCAGGTGGTGCCAGTCGATCTCAAGGCGTCGATGTCGGCCTGGATGGGCTGGGTGGTGGTGGCCGGAGCCGTGCTACTGTTCGCTGGCGGAACGCTGTGGCGGATGCGGCAAAAGCGACGTGAGCGGCTGAAACAGGCAGGTGGCGGAGAGTTGCCAGGACAGTGAGAGACAAAGTGGTGTTTACTAAGCAGCAGGGAGAGCGGAGCTGGCCCACGCTGGTGGATCGGCCCGATGACTCATGGTTGTGAATGAGTGAGCGTGGTATCGATGAATGGTGCGGACAAAGCGCACCACAATTGGTCGTCACTGGAACGTGAGTGGTCGATCGGATGACCGGACAGGTGGGGCAACCCGTGGTTACAGGATTGAAGCCGGTGGTGACCGGCATGTTGATTGATGAGCGCTGGCGCGTCGCACAGCGCGTTGACAAGATTGGCCGGGGCAGCCGCTGGACCGGCGTGGATGAGGCCATGGCCGGTCGCCCGATTTTCCTGACGGTCTTTCCCGAAGGGCCTTTGGTGGACCGGGTGTTGCTGGCCAATCAGCAGGTCTCTGCCGTGATGGACGCCCGCTTCTGTCGGGTGGTCGATGGCAAGCGCACTGCCGATTTTGGCTATGTCGTCAATGAGCGGGTCGATGGCTCGGTCGGCCTGCCCCAACTCTTGGCCGCAGGCCCCTTGACCGACCCGGAAGTGGCTTGGGTCAGTCGCGAGGTGGCGGCTGCTTTGGCGACGATCCATCGGCAGGGCCGTTACCACTGCCGTTTGTCGCCCAGTGTCATCAGCGTCACTCCAGCTGGCGATATCCGCATCGTCGGGCTGGGCATCGATCGGGCCCTGACGCCACGCGCTTCAGACTCAGACATCGCCGATGACCAGCTGGCGATGGACATCGCCGGTTGTGGCGGTTTGCTCTACGCCTGTGCCACTGCCACTTGGCCAGGATCGCCGATTCCGGGGCTGGCCGCCACGCCTCTGGTCGATGGTGGCATGCCGGAAGCGGCGTTGATCAACCCGGGCGTGGGCCACGATCTCAATCGCCTGATCCGCCAGGTGCTCGACGCCTCCGCCCCCGGCCACAGCGACTCCGCCCAGCGCTTGGCTGACCAGCTCGACAACTTCCTGGGGGATCGCCATCCGGCAGCCAGTCTGGCCGAACGGGTCAGCCAGCTCCAGGCGCAGGCCGCCGCCCAGGCCAGAGCCGCCGCCAAAGCGGCCGAGACCTCAGCCCAACTGTTCGGTGGTGTGGCACCTTTGGGCCGGTCGACGTCCTCGAGCGGCCATTCATCCCAATTGCCCCCGGGCAAGCAGGTCATGGACGGCTTGATCCATCGACCACGAATCGTCCCACCGGTCCCAGTCGCTGCTGTTGGGTCAGGGGCCGCGGCGGCGATGGCTGCCGGTGTGGCCGCCATGGGGAATACGGCGGGCGTCGCCGCCTCATCACTGGGAGCGGCCGGGTCAATGGCTGAAGGCAGTCTGGTCAGTGCGGTCGATCCGACAGTCTTGATTCCCTTGGATGATTCGACAGCTTCGGCCTTGGCCAGCTATGACTCCAGTGGTCGACTGTTGCAATCAACCGTCATGCCGAGCGATCAGCCATCGCTGATTGGCCTGTCTCGACCGGACGATCAGCCGAGCAGCGCTCCAGACTTTGATCACACTGAAGCGTTGGCCCAAGGCGACGAGTCAGTTCATCGAGCCGCGGCTGTTGCGCCCTCGGTGAACAAGCCCTGGGATGGCCAGCCCACCGGTCAAGCCGACCCGCTGGCCGATGACGATGCTGATCAGCCATCTCCTGATGAGCCGCCCGCCGCGCCACCCCGACACGCCAGCGGTTCGGTCAAACGCCTCCACCCCTCGGTGCTGCCCGACGCCGGCGGCATCTGGTCGAAGGTGTCGTTGGTGGTGTTGGTGCTCTTGGTGCTGGCCCTGATCTCAGCGATCGTCATCGGCTTGAACTACGCCTCAGCCCCGCCAGCCCCCCCGGCCAGCACACCGGCCCCGACGCCGACGACTTATCCGATAGTGGCGGCGGCGGTCTTCGATCCGAACGCCGATGGTGGCGACGCCGCCGAGAATGACGCCGACAGTGGCCTGGCTTTTGATGGCGATGTCACCACCGCCTGGCACACCGAGCTCTACCCGGCCAACTACATTCCCCAGCGCAAGCCGGGCGTGGGCATGTGGTTCAGCCTGGCCGGCCCGCAAGCCGTCGATCAGGTGACGATTGACTCCCAACAATTGCCGGCGACAGTTTCTATTTGGGTGCCGGTCAGCGGTGAAGGCGCGCCGGCGGAAGCCGATTGGCCAGCCGGCATCGGTAATTGGACGAAGGTGGCCGAGACGACCCTGGCGGCTCCCCAATCGACCATTCGTTTCGATCAAGTGGAGACCAAAGCTGTCTTGGTTTACTTCACCGGCCTGGCTGATCTCGGCGACACCAGTTTCCAAGGTGACCTGGCAGAGGTGTCGATCGCCGGTGACTGAGAGGCCGCGCCGCTGGATCATTAGTCCCATCGGCCCGACCTCGCAGCTGATTGCTCAACCAGCGCCCAGCAGCCACATCGATAACTCCTGCTGACCTGGGTGACCCGGGTGACCGGCCTTTGATGATCGATTTGCTAAGCTGACAAGCGGTGACCAGTCGGCGGTTTTGTCATTGTGCTGCTGCTGGCGGCTTCATTGAGAAGGGTGGATGACCGTGAAGTCTTTTGGATTGGCCGCAGCAGCTTTGTGCTTGCTGACCATGGCAGCTTGCTCGGCGCCGCAGGATCAAACGATCGGGGCCAGTGACTCAGCCAGTGCGTCGCCGACGGTTTCTACCAGTCCATCGACCAGTCTGCCCAGCGCTGCACCAACCGTGGTGGTATTGCCGGATGTCGTCGGCATGACCGCCGTCAATGCCAATGGCACGCTCCTGGCCATCGGTTTGGTGACTTCGGTGCAAGTGATCAGCGACCCAACTGTCGACACCGAGCAGGTCGCCAGCATGACTCCGGCGGCTGGTCAGGCGGTGGCGCCAGGCAGCGAGGTCCAATTGGTGGTGCTGCAACCGGTCGCCGCAGCGTCGTCCAGCGCTTCAGCCGGCGCCTGATTGGGCGCTGCCCGGCATCAATCGTCGATGGCGATGGCATCGATCTCCGGCAGATAAACGGTGAAGACGGCGCCGCCGCCGCTGGCCCGCCCGACCTCGACGTCACCGCCGTGGGCGTTGATCGTGTGGTCGACGATTGACAAACCCAGACCGGTGCCGGGGGTGTTGCGTGATGAATCGGAGCGGTAGAAGCGTTCAAAGATATGAGGCACATCCTCATCGGCGATACCCGGCCCTTGATCGGCGATGACCAGACCATCAGACGGGTTGAGCACCACCGTGATCGTTCCACCAGGCGGCGAGAACTTGACAGCGTTGTCGAGCAGATTGGTGATGGCTCGTTCCAGCATGACTGCGTCACCCATCACATAAACCGTCGTCAGATCGACGTCGAAAATCAACCCGGAACCGCGACGCTTGGCCCGAGTGATCGCCCGGGTGACCACGTTGGCCAAATCCAGCGCCGCCATGTTGGGCGGGGCGGCGTCGGAGCGGCTCAGGGCCATCAGATCGTTGATCAGTGAGGTGAATTCGCCCAGCTGGGCGGCGACATCCGACAGGATCTGGCTGCGGGCGCCTTCCGGCAGCATGTGGCTGGAGTCATCGGCCACCAGTAATTCAATGTTGGTGCGCAGACTGGTCAAGGGCGTGCGCAACTCATGGCCGGCGTCGGCGATCAGGCGATTCTGCTGACTTTGAGACAAGGCCAATGATTCGATCAAGGCGTTGAATGACTGCTCCAACTCGGCGACTTCAGAGGCGTCATGGACGGTGATGGGGTGCAACTGATCGGTCGATGTCATGTTGGACACCTCAGTGGTCAAGGTGTGGATCGGTCGGAGGATGGCCCCAGAGACGACGATCACCACCCCGAAACAGACGGCGATGGTCAGCAGGGAGATCAACCATTGCAGGGTGTTCAGGCTGAGCAAGCCCTCGTTGGTCGGGCCAAGCTCGCGGCCAATCGACACGGCGTAGGCGTCACCGGAGAAGCTGTCCGTGAAGGGCACGGCGACGATCCGGTAGGCGGTGCCGTCGGCGGAGCGGCCATCACGGGTGCTGATGCCAGTCTGGGTGCGGGCGATGGCCACCTCATGGTAATCAGTGATCAGGCTGTTCTGTGGATCGCCGACATAGCTTCTGACATTGGTGTTGGCGCCGACCAAGACCACTTGGACATTCTCGGCGTTGAATGATTCGGTTGACATCGCCGTCTGGGAAAAGCCTTCGCTCAGTTGGTCGGTGATGTTGTTGGCGATCGACACCAACTCGGCGTCCAACTGGTCATAGAGCGACACTCGGGCGGCCGCATGGGTGGCCACTCCGGCGACACCTGTACCGATGACGATGATCAAGGTGGTCAGCAGCACCAGCCGATAGCGCAGCGATCGGCGGATCTGGGAGAAGACCGCGGCCAGCCGCGGTCTGGTCAATCGGTTCAACTGGGCTCTCGCAAGGCATAACCGATACCGCGGACAGTGTGGATCAGGCGGGGCAGGCCATCGACTTCCAGCTTGCGTCGCAGGTAACCGATGTAGACCTCCAATGAGTTGGCGGTGGCGTCGACATCATAGCCCCAGACGGCATTGAGCAGCCAGGTGCGCTCCAGGACCCGCCGCGGGTTTTCCATGAACGCTTCCAAGAGGGCGAATTCGGTGCGGGTCAAAGTGATCCGGTGGTTCTGTCGGGTGACCTCGCGGCTGGACAGATCGACACTCAAGTCGGCGAAGGTCAAGGGGCTGGCCCCGGTCGGGCTGTCGGCGTTATGGGAACGCCGGGTCAAAGCCCGCAGGCGGGCCAGCAGTTCGTTCAGGGCGAAGGGCTTGACCATGTAATCGTCGGCGCCCGCGTCAAGGCCATCGACCCGGTCGTCGACCGCGTCACGGGCAGTCAAGATCATGATCGGCACATCGTTGCCCGATTGGCGCAGCATCCGGGTGGTCTCCAAGCCGTTGAGGCGGGGCATCATCACATCCATCACCACCGCGTCGACGCCGCTGTTGGACAATTTGGCCAAGGCCTCGATGCCGTCTTGAGCAGTCACGACCTGATAGCCGCTGTAGCCTAAGGATCGGGCCAAGGATTCGCGGACCCCTTGATCGTCGTCCACCACCAGAATGTTCATGGCTTCACTCTATCGGGCAGGGGTGACAATATCGGTGGATGGAAAGTGCCGAATGATCGATGATTTTGCGGGTGTGCGACGCCACGATTGGCCGGACCGCAGACACATATTGGCCAGACTATAGATACATGCCGACTCCGGCAGCGCCCGGGTGTTCCGGGGCTGGGCTGGCACCGGAGCTGAGCAGGGCTGCTTTGGCGGCTGGGTCCTGGTTGATGCGGTTGGTCAGGTGTTGGGCCACCAGAGCGGTTTGCAGCCCTTGGAACAACCCCTCCATCCAACCGACCAAACTAGCGATCGCCAAGCGCAATTCGCCGGCGGACCAGTTGTCCTGCTGGCCGAAGGGGCTGGTCAGTTCGGTCAGCTCGGCGGCCATCGGCTCACTCAGGCCACTGATGACACCAGTCAACAAAGCGGTGAACACGGCCCCGAGCTGTGCGTTGGCGGCCTCATCCAGCTCGACATCCTTGATCTCTTCGGCCAATCGCGCTGCCATCCGACCGAGGCGCATCACCTTGCTTGGGTCGGTCAAGGGGTCGGCGGAATCATCGCCCTCCGGCGTCGCCAAGACGAAGACCTCGCCGTCGGGTCCTTGGCCCAGCACCATTCCGCTGCTGGCTGGGGCGCTGGTCGATGAATTGATGGCGTCAGACATGAACCACATTCTAGTGTCTCGCGCCGCGAATCGGTTACGTGCAGGGGTGGGGATGGGTGTGGTGGATCGCCAGGCGGAGGCGGGCTGGATGCCCGTCGACCAGCGACAAAGCGACCAGACACACATTTCTGCATATAGTCTCCAGACGCCGTATCCGGGCTCAACCCAGTGACCAATTGCCGTTGCGAGCCACTTGTGCCCAGGCGATAACTCGTGAGACGCCAGCGGTCGTCTGGCCAGCCAAGGTAGACTGCATCGAGTGCTACCCGCCCTGCGTCCAGGGCGATGTGAGGCCAATCAGGACAGAATGGACGGTGCGACACGATGGGGGTTCCTCTCATGCCCGAACCGGCGTTTGTCATGCCAATGGCGGATGGAACCATCAAGCAGATCAACCCGTCGACTGGGGCCAAGGTTTGGACTGTGCCGGGGCGGTCAGCCCGGCCTTTGACACCGCCACAACCAGCTGCCCGACCGATATCCGACACCGATTGGACCCATGGCTGCGCCTTTTGCTCGGCGCGTTACATGGAGACGCCGCCAGAGAAGGCCCGGATGGTCTGCCACGACGGTGTTTGGCAAACGATAGAGGCCACCCCAGCCGAGGCCTTGTTCGATTCGGTCGCCGAGTTCCGGGTGGTGCCCAACCTCTTTGAGATCGTGTCATACGATTACTGGCACAAGAATTACGGCTACCAATTGCCGGCCGATCAGGCAGAACGCAAACACCAATACATGGCCACCGAGCAGGGCCGTCGCCATGTCTTTTCGGTCTTGGCCACCAAACTGCGGCAAAACGGCAAGACCGCCGATGATATTTCCAAGATCCCGGCCGACTGGTTCGTCAGCCAGGCTGACGGTTTCTTCGGTGGTGGCCATGATGTCGTCATCGCCCGGCGGCATTGGATCGATGGGGCGAGGACGACTGCCGATCTGGCATCCTCCGGCTCGCTGACTGCTGATGAGCATGAGCAATACATCCGCATAACCCTCAAAGCGATGGATCATCTCTATAGCTCCAACCGCTACACCCGTTTCGTGGCCGTCTTCCAAAACTGGCTGAAGCCAGCCGGAGCCAGTTTCGACCACCTGCATAAGCAGCTGGTCGCCATCGACGAGCATGGCACCAACGCTGATCAGGTGGCCGGTCGCCTCCGTGACAACCCGAATTTCTTCAACGAGTGTGGCGTCAATTACGCCAGCTACCACAATCTCTTGGTGGCCGAGAATGATTCAGCCATCGTCATCGCCGGTTTCGGCCATCGCTATCCGACGATTGAGATCTATTCGAAGTCAGCGCAAATCTATCCTTGGCTCCAGTCAGACAAAGAAGTCCGCGACATGTCTGATCTGATCCACGCCATGCATCTGGCCACTGGCGCCGATGTGGCTTCCAATGAAGAGTGGCATTCGACGCCGGTCGACATGGACGTGGCCATGCCTTGGCGGATCAACCTGAAGTGGCGGATCTCGACCATTGCCGGTTTTGAAGGCGACACCAAGATTTACATCAACACCATCTCGCCGATGGAGTTGCGCCAGATTGTCACGGGGCGTTTGCAGGAGTTGCGGTCGAGTGGGCAGATTGGCGATTTACGCATCGGTGATGAGTGCTCGGGCCGGCCCAACCCACTGCGTTACGTCGAAGCTTTCTGAGGGCGCATTGGGCGCGGCTGAGGTTGACTCAACCCGCCCTTGGCTGATGCTGGAGGCCGGTCAAGCCGAAGTTGACCATTCCGCCAAGTCGACCTTCAGCTTTGCGGCTGGCTGTTCTGGCTGGCCGCCAGCATCAGTACCCAAATGATGCTGGCGCTGGCCACGGGTTGTTTCAGCTCAACAGCAGCGTGATTCCAGCGGCTGATTGTCGATCCGATCACGCCAGAATTCCTTCTCTGTCAGCGGCTGGTGGTCCGCCTCACAGGTTCCCGGCGCATGGTTGCGCGTAAAACGCTCCAGATAATGCTGGTAGGCATTGGCGTCCAGCATCTCGCGAAGATACCACCAAGCCACGCCCAGAGCATGGCGCAGCCAGGACAGGGGGCGCGGCTTGGTGGTGATCGTCATCGGTCAGTGCCTGGCGTGGGGCAGATACTTCGGGTCAGCCACCGACTCAAACTGAGCCTCGACCTGCTTCTCCAACCGACTGGCCAGGAAGCCACTCGGGGCGAAGAAGGCTGAATCTTGGTGCGGATCCTCCGAGGTGGTCCGGTCGCCAGTGCGCAGCGTCTTGATGACTCGAACGATGGCTGCTACCAAGATGGCCGCCGACATCGCCAGGAACAGCACCGACAAGGTGCCCTGGATGGCGGTGTTGCGCAAGGTCGCCTGGGTGCTGGCCAGGGCGGCGTCAGTCAAACCACCGGCGTCGATCAAGGCCTGGGCATTGCTGAACTGCTTCCAGTAACCCAAAGCCGGATCCTGGGAGAAGATCTTCTGCCAAGAGGCGGTGAAGGTGGTGGAGACATCCCAAACCAACGGTATCAGCGGCACCCAGACCCATTTGACGAAGCCCTTGCGCACCACCACCACCGTCACAATCATCAAAGCGATGGCGGCGATCAACTGATTGGCGATGCCGAAGAGCGGGAAGAGGGTTTGGATGCCACCGGTCGGGTCGGTCACACCCATCAGTAACAACGATCCCCAAGCGGCCACCACCACGGCGGTGCAGATCCAAGAACCAACTCGCCAGGACGGGTCGCGGAACTTGGGCAGCCAATTGCCCAAGGCGTCGCCCAACTGGAAGCGAGTCACCCGGGTGACGGCATCAACCGCTGACAGGATGAACAAGGCTTCGAACATCACTGCGAAGTGATACCAGAAGCTCATCATCGCCTTGCCGCCGAAGATGCGGTGGAGGATATTGGCCATGGCCACAGCCAGGGTTGGCGCTCCACCAGTGCGGGAGACGATCGACGGCTCGCCGACGTCTTCGGCGATTTGTTGCAGGGCGGCTTCGTCATACATGGCGATGGTGGCGCTGGGGTTCGATGGGTCTTGTTGATCCCATTCGACCTTGGGCCGGTTGCCTTGGGCGTCGCTGACCTGCAATTGGGTGACGGCCACAGCCGCCGAAGCTGCCTTGGCCTGATTGGCGGCGGCCTTCTCATCGGCGCTGGCGCCCGCCAGAGAGCCCGCAGAGACATCGACGGTCCATTGATCGACCTGCTCCTGGGTCAAGGCCGTGGCGGAGCTGGGAATGTTGGCGTCATCGGGCAGATAGACACTGATGTCGCCGCTCGTTTGGTCGGTGTCGATCAGCACCCCGGCGCTGACAGCGGCGGTGTCGAGTTTGGCGATACCGGCGGCCGACATGTTCATGGCGTAATAGGTGCCAGTCGACAAGGAGACGGCGGCGGCCATGGCCATGATGGCGACGAAGGATTCCATCAGCATCCCGCCATAACCGATCATTCGGGCTTGGGATTCCTTCTGGATCATCTTCGGGGTGGTGCCCGAGGCGACAGTGGCATGCATGCCTGACAGAGCGCCACAGGCGATGGTGATGAACAAGAAGGGGAAGAGGGCTCCGGCGAAGACCGGTCCGGCTGTGTTGCCGGCGAATTCGGTGACAGCGGCGGTGCGAGCCAGCGGCTGGACCAAGACGATGCCCAGGGCCAGGATGACAATGGTGCCGACCTTCATGAAGGTTGACAGGTAATCCCGGGGCGTCAGCAGCAGCCAGACTGGCAGGACGGCGGCCAGGAAGCCATAGATCATCACGGCGATGGTCAGCTCGGTGCCGGAAAGGGTCAAGGCGTTGGCGATCGGCGATTGAGCGACCCAGTTGCCGGCGATGATCGAGAAGATCAACAAGACGAAGCCGATGATCGACACCTCCGCCACGCGACCTGGACGGACGAAGCGCAGGTAAACGCCCATCAACAAGGCGATCAAGATGGTGCAACCGATGGAGAAGACCGACCACGGCGATCCTGTCATGGCGTTGACGCAGATCAGGGCCAGCACCGCCAAGACGATCATCAGCATGATGAAGATGGCGACGATGGCGATGGTGCCACCGATCTTGCCGATCTCATCGCGGGCGATTTGACCGAGCGAGCGACCACCCCGACGCATCGAGATGAACAAGACCAGCATGTCCTGAACGGCTCCCGCCAGACAGACGCCGACGATGATCCAGATCGTGCCGGGCAGATAGCCCATTTGAGCAGCCAACACCGGCCCGACCAGCGGCCCAGCGCCGGCGATGGCGGCGAAGTGGTGGCCGTAAAGCACCCGGCGATCAGTCAGATCAAAGTCACGGCCATTGTTGATCCGCTCCGCCGGGGTGGCGTTGGAATCATCCGGGCGCATGATCTTCTTCTGGATGAACAGGGCGTAGAAGCGGTAGGCGATGGCATAGGTGCAGATGGCCGCCACGACGAACCAGACGGTGTTGACGTTCTCACCGCGGACGATGGCCAGCATCGTCCAGCCGACGCCGCCGGCCAAGGCGATCAGCACCCAGATGATGACGCGCAGTGGCGTCCACTTGCTGTGCGGCTTGATGCCGACAGGAACACCCTGTTTGTTGCGAATGATGAGCTTCTCTTCCTCGGCGGGCAGAGGCTCAACGGTCATGGTTGATGGCATAAATCACTCCCTTGTGCATGAGCGAAGGGAGATCGTCCTCCCCCCGCAGCTGACTTTAGCGCATGGCGATATGCCAACGGTAGAGGAATGTTGATGGAAGTGTGCCCAGGCTGCCTACATGACTTGCACGTATGGCCAGAGGATGCTGGACCCGCCTGGCAGAATCGAACTGCCGACCTGCTCCGATCATCCCCATGAAAGTGTCCTCGGCTGCGCTTGCGGTACTTTCACGGGGATCCCAAAAGTGGCTGAGCCGCCTGGCAGAATCGAACTGCCGACCTGCTCATTACGAGTGAGCCGCTCTACCGACTGAGCTAAGGCGGCGTACATTCCCAATCGGGAAGGTAACAGGCCCACTATATCGGTCCGCCGGGATCGGGCGCCAGCTCACGGCGCACAATCGTTATTCAGGCCGATTTACGATGGGCGGTTATCATCCATCAGGTCGACGCCCAAGTCGATGGCGATGGTCGCCAGGGCGGATCGCGAGTCATGGTCGAGACGGCCCAAGGTGCGCTGGTCCCAGTCGACGCCCAGCGCATCGGCGCCGTAGACGAAGAAGTATGCCTCGACGCCGCGAAATTGGGTGACCGCTTGGAGGGCGGCGATCTCCATATCGACGGCGATGCAGCCAGCGGCTCGCCGCAGATCGGTGTTGCGCCGGGTCTCGCGGAAAATAGCGTCGGTGGTCCAAATCTTGCCCAGGCGGTGGGGCAGGTCGCGGGCCGCCATCATGGTGGACAGGCGGTTGGCGGTCGGGATGGCGATCTCGTCGCTGGCCGGCAGGTAATGGTAGCTGGTTCCTTCATCGCGCCAAGCGGCCGTTGGCACGATCAGGTCATTCGGCGCCAAATCGTCGATCAGCGTGCCACAAGTGCCGAAGAAGAGGAAGCGCTTGGCGCCAGCGGCGATGGCCAATTCAAAAGCGCCGACGGCACTGGGCGCGCCGACCGACGACAAATAAACGCCAATGGTTCGCTGGCGATGACTGATGGTGAAAACCTCTTCGACGCCACTGGGGCCAGCCTCACCCAGACCGAGTTTGACCACGGGTGTGGTCTCGAAGCAGTGACGCAGGCTGGCGAAGGTGCTGGCCTGAAAGGTGACCACCACTGTTTCCGGGATCATGACCGAGCTGGGGTCGAGGTTGCTTGGCTCCAACAGGGCAGATCGGTCGGAATCAAAGGCATTGGTGATCATTGATCAATTCTAAGGTGTGTGACCGGACGGAGCCGGGCGTGTCTGGTGTTGGCTGGATTGCTGGCGCCGTGCACCGGTACCCCTCCTTGCTGGTTAGGGGCAAGGCATAACAAGGGGGTCTGAGAGCTAAGCCCCCAGACCCCCCAAGTTCAACAGTCAGTCAGACTGTTCAGGGCGATCAGCTCCGCCGACGGCGCTTGATCAACAGGGTGCAGCCAATGGCCAGCAAACCGGTGGCGGTCAGGCTGAGTAGACCCATCAGCTGGCCCTGGTCGCTGGCAGTGCCACCGGTGTGAGCCGACGGGTTCGGTGCGATAGAGCTGCCCGGGCCAGTGATCTGGCTGGGGGAGCTGCTCGGCGCCGGGCTAGCGGAAGGCGTGCTGCTGGACGGGCTATCGGTCGGCTCGTCCGTGGGTTCGTCCGTTGGCTCATCGGTCGGCTTGTCCGTGGGTTCGTCGGTCGGCTGATCCGTGGGCTTGTCCGTGGGTTCGTCGGTCGGCTGATCCGTAGGCTCGTCGGTCGGCTTGTCGGTCGGCTCGTCCGTGGGCTTGTCGGTCGGCTTGTCGGTGGGCTTGTCGGTCGGCTCGTCCGTTGGCTTGTCGGTCGGCTGATCAGTTGGCTTGTCCGTGGGCTGATCCGTTGGCTTGTCCGTGGGCTCGTCGGTTGGCTGATCCGTTGGCTTGTCCGTGGGTTCGTCGGTCGGATCATCCGACGGATCAGCACTGCTGGCCGAAGCCTGTGTGATCAGCAATTGGACCTCAGGCGACCTATTGCCGGCCGTGTCGGTAGCGGTGACGGTGACGGTGTGCAAACCACTGATCAACGGCTCCAGGGTGCAGGACCAATCGCCGTCGGCGGATGCGGTTGCCTGGCAGTTGTTGTCCTGGCCGGCAGTCACCTTGACCACAGAAGCGGCCTCTGCCGTTCCCTTGACCTCAACGGCCTTAGCCGGGGCGGCCAGCGTGCTACCACCCTTCGGGCTGGTGACGACTGGCTTGTCCGGAGCTGTCGAGTCGACGGTGATGGTGACCGAGTCAGTGGTGATGACACCAGCTTGGTCAGCCGGCAGGCTGGCAGTCAGGGTGTGGATGCCATCGGTCAACGGCGTCGACAAGACGCAGACCCAGATACCGGCATCGCTCAGCTCCTCGACGGTGCAGAGGGTGGCATCGCCATCCTTGACCGTCACCGGTGTGGTTGAGGCAGTGCCGGAGATCAGCGGATCAGCCACGGTCAAAACAACACCCTCGGTCGGTTGGTCAATGGTGATGAACGGCTTCTCGGCGGCCACCGGATCGAAGGTCAAGGCCACCGGCTCCGAATCAAGGAAACCAGGCAGACTGACCTTGCCGGTGTAACGCCCGGCAGTGGTGCTGGTGAAGCTGACCGTGTAAACGCCATTGCCCTGGCTGGTCACGGCACTGGCGGTGACACCAGCCGGCGAGAAGGCGAAGGTGATGTCGCTGGTGTCGATGCCATCGACTGGCTTGCCGTCGGCGTCCTTGGCGGTGATGGTGCCGGTGTAGGCGGCCACGCCATCAGCCACCGGCGTGTCAGCGCCGGCCGGCTTGACGGTGAAGGTTGGCGCCACATCAGTTGGCACGCAAGCGTTGTTGAAGGTCAAGGTCACTGGAGTGACGATGTCTTCCTGATCGCTGGTGGTGGTCTTGCCTTGAGCATGAACCGTAACAGCGCCAACCTGCTGGCTGTTGACCTCGACCACGGCCTGGCCGTTGTCGTCAGTGGTGGCCTTGGTTGGGCTGGCGGTGGCAGAGCCATTGACTGTGAAGTTGACAGGATAATCAGCCAGAGGCTTGCCGTCGTTGATCACTGTCAGGGTCAATTTGGTCGGCTGACCGACGCACGGGGTGTAGTCGCTAGCGATGAAGGATGTGCCAACGACGAACTTGAAGTTCAGGGGAGTGGTGGTCGGGTAGTCCTTGCCGTCGTAAGAGGCGACGACACTGGCTGAAACCGGCTTGTCCGAGGTCATGCTGGCGGAGTACTTGCCGTTGCCCAGTGAACTGGTGGCACTGACGATGACATCAGTCGATGACACTTTGAAGACCAGCTTGGCCGGGTCAAGGTTGCTGATCGTCTGACCGTTGGCATCCTTGAAGGTGGCGCTGACGACAATCGGCATGCCGACGGCCTGGCTGGTGTGATCGACGCCGACTGTGACATTGCGGATCGGCGCGACGCAGCCGTCAGCTGGGGTCAGGTTGACGCTGACCGGCGAGCCGGAGATCGCCACGCTTTGACCAGACAGCTTGACGGTGGCCTTGATCGGCAGGGTTGAGCCAGCCTGCTTGGCGGTCACCGGGATGGTGAATTCCGCCACGCCCTTGAGGTTGGTGGTGCCCTTGGTGTCGGAAATGATGGTGCTGACATTGTCACCGATGGTCAATGTGACTTCGCTGTCGGCCACGGGCTGACCATTGCTGTCCTTGAGGGTGACGGTGGCCTTGATCGATGGCATCTCCCCGCCATCGCAGGGCACGACCAGACTGGTCGGATCGACAACCAAGGTCGACTTGGTCGGATCGACTGTCGAGGTGGCGAAGCTGATGTCGACCGGCTCAGCTTGGATATCATAATAGCTGGCCCGCAGTTGGTAGGTGCCGGGGTGGGCGCCGACGATGGTGGCCTGATACTTGCCATTGCCGGCGTTGGTCACGGCCGAAACCGTGGTGTAGCCCTCATAAAGCTTGCCGTCCAGATAGGCGTAGAGCTGGAACTTCGACGGGTCGGCGTTGGTGATTGGCGCACCGTTGTCATCAGTCAGGCTGACGGTGGCCGTCCAACTGCTGTTGTTGTCGGCGGGCACAGCGCCACCGCTAGTCGGGGCGGCAGACAGCTGCACCTTGACGCATTCGGTGGTGGTGGTCAGGGGCACTGTCACCGGCTTGCCGATGGTGATGTCGCCATTGGCGACTGTCACAGCGGCGCTGACGGTGATGGCCTCCGGCGCCTGGCCGGCGGTGTTGACCTCGACGCCAATGTTCAGCTTGGCGACGCCATCAGCGCCTGTCTTGGCGGTGGTGACAGTCGGGGTCTTGGAACCGTTGTCGGTGGTGAAATTGACGCTGACACCCTGGTAGGGAGTGCCCTTGCTGTCAAGCACGGTGGCGGTGGCAGTCAGGGTCAACTTGCCCTGGCAGGGCACCGCGGCCGATCCGGGAGTGACCGTCAGTGTCGACACGGTCGGGCTGATCTCGGCCAATGGCGAGGCGAACACACGGCTGACGGAGGCGCGGGCAGAGCCACCGTAGCTGACCGTCAAAGTGGTAATGCCGGATTGGCTGGAAGTGGCCTTGGCAGTGAAGGTGCCATCGGCCTGAGCTGTCACCGCGGTGAATTTGACGCCCGGGTTGTCAGATTCCAGCTTGAAGTTGTCGGCCTTCAATGCAGTCGAGCCGCAGTCTTTGGTCGTGATGGTCAGGTCATAGGAGTCATAGCCATCGGCGATCACCGGCTGCTCCTCGCTGGTCCAGTTGTAGCTGAGACTGCATGAAGCCGTCGCATTGGGGCCACTGACGACCTGATCAGGCTCGTCGCCCTCGACCAACTGTCCAGGCTCCTCAACGGTGATCAACTCGCCAGACGTCACCTCGGCGTCGACCGGGTCGGCTTGGACCAGCGGAGCCGCCACAGCCCAACCACCGCCCACCGACAATAGGAAGGCAGCCGTCCAGGCCAGCCCTTTGGCGAGCGACCGTCGCGGTGCGCCCGTGGATGTGTTTACCATGGTGTTCCCCTCATAGAAAATCAGTGAATACTTTACTGATTACATGCCATCACCATTATAGACGAGCAATGCAGGGTAAAGCCAGTTCGATTGTCACGAAACATGGCATATTGGGTGCAGTCGCGAGCCGCAGCGGGACAAATTCACGCAAGCAACTATCTTTCGCCAGGCGAGTCAGATCGGCTTGACAAAGTCGTCCTGTAGACTGAATCGGTGCTTTCGACCCCCAGCTCACCTCGCACGCTGATCATCATGCCGGCGTGGAATGAAGCCATTGTCATCCAAGAGACCATCGGCGAGATTCGAGCGCAGCTGCCGGATGTCGACATTGCTGTCATCGATGATGGCTCCAGGGACGAGACGGCCAACATGGCCAAGCAAGCTGGGGCGACCGTTATCCGCCTGCCGTTCAATGTCGGTGTCGGTGGGGCCATGCGCACCGGCTTTGAATATGCCCATCGCAACGGTTATGACCAAGCCATTCAAGTGGACGCAGATGGACAGCATGACCCAGCTGATATTCCCAAAGTGCTGGCCGGCTTGTCAGGCGCCAATATCTCCATCGGCGCGCGTTTCGCCGGTGTCGGGCACTATGCGGCCCGCGGCCCGCGGCAATGGGCGATGAAGATCCTGGCGGCAGTGGTCTCGCGGCTGGCCCATACCAAACTGACCGACGTCACCAGTGGTTTTCGGGCGGCTGATCGGGCGACCATCGAGCAGTATCGGCACCATTATCCGGCGGAATATCTCGGTGACACGGTCGATTCGCTGGTGATGGCGATTCGCTCGGGATTGACAGTCACTCAGGTGCCGGTGCAGATGCGCAAACGACAAGGCGGCACGCCGTCGACTTCTCCCTGGAAATCAGCCGTCTACCTGGGCCGGTCACTGTTGGCGCTGTTGATCGCCATGACTCGTCGGCCGATGCGATCGAAGGTGGCCAGCTGATGCGCGCGATGATTCTTTTCCTGGTCCTGGCGGTCATCATCGTGGTGGCGGTGGTGCTGCTGCTGCGCTCGCGCAAGATCGCCGAGAAGTATGCCGTGCTCTGGCTAGTAGTCGGCTTGGTGGCGATCGTGCTGGCCGCTTTCCCAAGCTTGTTGACCAGTTTGGCAAATTTGGTGGGTGTTTATGTGCCGACCAATCTATTGTTCGCCCTGTCCATTCTTCTGTTGCTCGGTGTTTGTATGCACCTGTCATTGTCGGTGTCGCGTTTGGATGACCGGGTGCGCCGCTTGGCGGAGGAGGCGGCGATTCTGCGCCAGCAAGTCGACGATTCGCCGCTAGGCTCAATGCGGCAGTCCGATGCTGGGCAGGCTCCGGATCAGCAAGCGGCGAATGGCTCGGATGGCGGGCTTGATCAGCCTGTCAAGCGGTCTAGACAGTGAAAAGAGCTTCATAAATGATAAACAGTGGCCGAGTGATTTGGCCGCACGATTCGAAGGATGATTGGTATGTCGGCTAATGCTTTGAGTGGCGCGATTGTGGCGATCACGGGTGGCACTGGTTCGTTTGGTTCGACGATGGTGCGGCATGCGTTGGAGTCGGGGGCGGAGCGGGTGAATATTTTGTCTCGTGATGAGACGAAGCAGGATGATATGCGTCGCCGGTTCAATGATGAGCGGTTGCGTTTTTTTATTGGTGATGTTCGTGATCGTGAGTCGTTGTGGCCGGCGTTGCGTGGGGTGGATTTTTTGTTTCATGCGGCGGCTTTGAAGCAGGTGCCGTCGTGTGAGTTTTTCCCGGAGCAGGCGGTGATGACGAATGTGATGGGTTCTCGTAATGTGATGTTGGCGGCGTCGCAGTCTGGTGTGAAGTCAATGGTGTGTTTGTCGACTGATAAGGCGGTTTATCCGATTAATGCTATGGGGATGACGAAGGCGTTGATGGAGAAGACGGCTCAGGCTTTTGCGCGGGCGAATGGTGAATCGTCAATGACGGTGTCGATGACGCGTTATGGGAATGTGATGTATTCGCGTGGTTCGGTGATTCCGATGTTTGTGCGTCAGGTGAAGGCTGGTGAGCCGTTGACGGTGACGGAGCCGTTGATGACCAGGTATTTGATGTCGTTGGCGGATTCGGTCCGGTTGGTGGAGTATGCGTTCACGCATGCGGTGGCTGGTGATTTGTTTGTGCAGAAGGCGCCGGCGTCGACGATTGAGGTGTTGGCGCGGGCGGTGGCGTCGTTGTTTGGGAATGATGATCCGCAGATTCGGGTAATTGGGGCGCGTCACGCGGAGAAGATGCATGAGACTTTGTTGGGGGCGGAGGAGTTTGTCAAGGCTGAGGATCAGGGTGATTATTTCCGGGTGCCGTTGGATGCGCGTGGTTTGCAGTATGAGCGGTATCTGAGTGAAGGCAATGCGAAAAAGATTGATGAGTCTTACACGTCGGAGAACACACGGCGGATGGATATTGGCCAGACGAAGGAGTTGTTGTTGACTTTGCCGCAGATTCGGGCCGAGCTTGAGGAGTGGTCGGCGTGACTGCTCCAGCTCCCCGCCTTGTTTGTCGCCCAAATAAGTAATAACGAAATTTGAAATTATGAAGTTTGTCCTTTTAGCTGTGTATATCTTACTCAGCACCGGCGGCGCAACCTTAGTGAAACTTGGTGGAAATGACCGATATCCCACCATTGTCAATGTCCCAGTGGCTAATGTTCGACTCACTTGGATGACATTGACTGGGGTTATTGGTTATGGACTATCATTCTTGCTGTTTATGGTGCTGATTAGCAAGTTGAACATATCGTTTCTCACCCCCATTGCGACTGGTGTAAGTTATTTGTTGCTGATGCTGGTGTCTGTTGTGGTATTCAATGAAGCATTCAGTGTTGCCAAGACAATTGGATGCGTCCTCATTTTGGCAGGCGTATTGTGCATCGTGGTCTCGGATGCGTTGGTGGCAGCATGAAGAATGGCCGGCCAACGGTGGCAATCTTTGCGGCGCACTTTCCACCGTCACCCGGTGGCATTGCCAAGTGGATGCAAACGAACACGGGTGGTTTAGCAGATCTAGGTGTCAACACAGTGGTAGTGACAACTGACTATGGGGAAGTCTGGCCAGAGGATCACCCATTGAGAACGGTGTATCGATTACCGGTCAAGAGCCTGCCGGGCCGTGCACGTTACCCTTTCATCAAGAAGGGCGCAGCCTTTCGGTCGATCATGCGAGAGGTCGCCGCACAGCACATTGATGCCATCATTGTGATTACGCGATTCCATATGACGAGTTTTGTTGGCGCCAAACTGGGCAAGCAGTTAGGCGTTCCCGTCCACCTTGTCGAAGCGGGAGCTAATGCACTGACTGTGAATAACAAGATTCTTGATTTGGGTCTACGCCTCATCGAATCGGGGCTTTGGCGGTTGCTCAAGTCTAAGATTACGGATGGGTTCGCCATGTCGGCGGCCGGAGCAGAATATCTTTCCCGCCGCTTCGGGTTAAAGTCGCGTGGCATTTGGACATGCTCGATAGACGCCGGTGCGATCACCAAGCCGCAACATAAGACTGTTAGAATTCTCTACTCCGGACGCATCGAGAACCTTAAGGGTGAGGAGCAGCTTGCTCAGGCCTATAGTCAACTCGTTGATCAATACCCGGACACAGAAGTCTGGTATGCGGGTGATGGGTCCTATCTGCCGGTCCTTAAGGCGAAGTATGCCAATGATCGGCACTTTAGGTTTTATGGACAGGTGTCTCAAGATGATGTCAGTGCCTTGAACCTAGAAGCTGATATCGTTGTCTGTGCGACACGGTTTCCTGATGGTGCGGTTCCAAATGCCGTTATCGAAGCTGGGGCGGCAGAGTGTGCAGTTATCGTCTCCCCCAATGGTGGTTTTCGGGAACTGATCCGGGATGGCGAGAATGGTCTGTACACGAAACCGGATCTCTCTGATATGAAGGACAGACTTGTCGCGTTGATTAAGGATCCTGGGATGAGGAGGCGCTTGGGCAAGCAGCTGCATGTCGATGTGTCTGAGCGGTTCAGGCCTGATCAAGTAGCCGCTACCATTCTTCGTGGTATTCACTTGAACGGTGATTCTCCTAATTCCAAGCCCATGGCTTGAAGTATGGTGATTTGATCGTGTTTGTATAGAGTATATCTTTCTGTGACCAATGTTTCGGCAAGATGCATTTCAGCCAGGAGTATAAGGTGAAAGTACTGATTTTGGGTGCCTCAGGTATGTTGGGCCAAGCCGTCGTACGGACTCTCAGCGACGCCCATGAGATCTGGGGTTTGGCACGATCGACCTCCTTCGTGGAGTCATTTCCTGAGCCGCTGAGGAGCCGACTCCTTGGTGGAATAGAAATCACCGACAATTTTGTACGCCAGAAAGTGCTGGACCAGATCAATCCGGATGTCATTGTCAACTGTATCGGTATCGTCAAACAGATGCCCAAAGCGCACGACGCAGTGGCTTCGATCACCGTAAATTCACTGTTGCCGCACCAGTTGACGTCTTGGTGCGAGCTGCATGCGAAGCGGCTGATCACAATCAGCACAGATTGCGTGTTTGATGGTCGGCAAGGAATGCACACCGAAGATGACCTCCCTAATGCCGAAGATCTTTATGGCCAGTCGAAAGCCTTGGGGGAGGTCAAGGACTCAACGAACGCCATCACGTTGCGTACGTCCATCATCGGACATGAGCTGACTAAACCTAGTCACTCCTTACTTGAATGGTTTCTTGCGCAGTTCGGGGTCGTTCATGGCTTCGGCAAGGCAGTCTTTTCAGGACTGCCGACAAACGAATTGGGGCGGGTGATCCGTGATTATGTGATACCGAATCACTCATTGCATGGTTTGTTTCAGGTGGCCGCGGAGCCAATCGATAAGCTTGCCCTATTGATGCTCTTCAAGGAAATCTACAACACCAAGGCACAGATCGTGCCCGATAATACTTTGATTGTTGACAGATCCTTGGATGGTCAGCGATTTCAAGAGGCCACAGGTTACGTAGCTCCCCCCTGGTCAATCATGATCGAGGAAATGCATGATTTTGCCGTGAGAGCAGGCCTTTGGCGCCAATGATCTAGTTTCCCCATACAGAAGACATATAGACCTCACCACCGTCTGACCATGGATTGGATAATAATTGTGAATGAATGGCTACCTCTTCTACCTTACTGTTTGGTTGCGGCTGTTATAGTACTCATACCAGGCATTGGAATTGGTTTGGCAGCTCGCCTCAGAGGCTGGTGGCTTGTTCAGCTAGCACCAGTCTTTTCGGTGTCTGTAATTGCCAGTTGCGCAATTCTGGCTGCCTGGATTGGCTGGAGTTGGGGACCCCTACCAGTCCTAGCTTGGACGGTGATTCTGGCCGGGATCATCTATGGGGTACGTTTGCTTGTCACTAGAACACAGCGTAAGACTCACTATGACGGCAGCCCAATGGAGGCAGTCAACAGAGTTAGCAGGGGCGGGATTGGTGAGACTGCAACACGATTGACGGCACAGCGGGCATCGGTCTCCGGCGAGGCTAATAAAGGGCATTGGTGGTGGCAGTGCATTGCTTGGGTTGTGGCTGGCATGATTGCCACGGTGCAGTTTGTTAAGGTAATTGGCGCTCCGATCAACTTTGGGCAGGCCGATGACGTCGTCTTCCATCTGAATGCTCTTCGCTGGATCATGGATACCGGCGATGCGTCCAGTCTGGAGATCACCAAGATGGTCCAGCTAGATCAACCGCCAACCTTCTATCCTGCAGCCTGGCACGACGTCGTCACTCTTATCGGCAAGATCATGGGATCCACAGACGTTGTCTTCATGACGAATGCCAGTATTTGGGTCATTATGGCCGTAGTGTGGCCTCTCAGCTGCATGGCACTTATTCGAGTGATGTTTGCTCGGAGCGCCGTACCGGTGCGAATGGCGGCCTGGGTAATGACCGTGTCGTTCGCAGCCTTTCCGCTCCTCATTTTGGAGTATGGCATTATTTACCCGAACATTTTTGCCGTTGCTTTGGTGCCTGCTGGAGTGAGTTTATTGGTGGCTGGTCTGGAGCTCATGCCTGGCACAACTTTGCTAGCACCGACGTGGGTCACTCGTTGTCTTTTGTGTTTCTCACTGGTCGGATTATCACTGGCGCAGCCGAATGCACTGCTGACCGTGGTGGCTATTTTCGTAGTCACACTGCCCATTTGGGCTTACCGAGGCTGGCGCATCACGGGGCAAAGTCTAACGACGATTCAAACTGGCAATGGGGCTTTGTCTCAACACTGGCGCTCAAGTTGGCACTACCCAGTCGTTTTGATTGTGGGGTGGGCTGTATCGGTGATCATTTGGATCAAGGTTCGCACGCCCGCCAAGTGGGGACCGATCAATACTCCCGAAGCCTCACTGGGTGAATTCATGTTGGCTTCTCCAATGGGACTTCACCCAGATTGGGTCATTGGCTTACTCTTGGCACTGGGCCTTGTTGCTTTGGTGCGACGGGCTGACCTTCGCTGGTGGGCAGGCCCCCTGCTCATTATCTGCCTGATGTGGGTGGTGGTGTCGGCGTGGCCCATCGGACCGTTTCGAACCTGGCTGGTCGGCGGATATTATGCCGACAATTTCCGCCTCGCGGCACTGATCCCGATGGCACTGTTGCCTATGACCGTGGCCGGTATAGAATGGATCACCAGCATCATTAGTGGCTATATCGGCAGGCATTTTGTCGATTCAGCCAGCGTGATCCGGGCCATCACAAGTATTGTCGCACTAATGCTTCTGATTGTTGGTCTGCAGTTTACGAAACCTATTCCCGATATTGTCGGATACGCGCAGCAGGCTTATCGTCTTTCTAATGAAAGTCGATTGGTTAGTTTGGATGAATATAAGCTGATTAAGGCATTGCCAGACCTTATTCCGGCTGGCGCTGTGGTCGCTACAGAACCAGGCTATGGATCATCCATGGCTCACGCCCTGGCGGGGATTCACACCACCACTACCCACTTTGATTACATATCCTCACCAGACTTGGATATTATTCATAATCATCTGGATGAGGCAGCCTCAGACCCGGAGTTGGTTTGTCCCGCCGCCGAGCGATTG
>JAITVZ010000137.1 GCA_031285505.1 Propionibacteriaceae bacterium | reverse complement strand
CTGGTGTGGCTGCGCGGGAGTTCACTGATCGGTCGGTCCTACTCGGCCTGGCCGCCGCGTTGCTGCTGGTGCTGGGCTTGATCAGCTCGCTCGTCTGGGTGAGCCGACGCCGTCAGCGGCGACTGGCGAAGCGCGATGGCGCGGTCGAGCAGCTCGGTTGGATAGCCCAGCGTTGTCTGATCACCCTCGATGAGCCCCCCGGCGGTGATGGCCGCTGGGGCGTCGGCCCGGAGCAAGCCGGCCCGCAAAACCGCGATGGGGACGACCGTCGATTGGCGGCTGCTTGGTCCGGGCGGCACGGGGCATCTGCTTGGTCGGGCCCCTCGTCCCCGGCTGCCTGGTTGGCTCTCGACCAGGCACTGGCGGCCCGCCTGCATGGCTGGGCGGCGCCTTGGTCGCCCCGCTTGGCGTCGATTCGTTTGCGCTTGGTGCTGCTTTATCTGGCATCGGCGGCCCAGCCGGAATCAGCCTCTCTGGCCATGGCCTTCTCCCGTCTCAACACTCTGGCGGCACTGCCAACCGCTGCCGATCGTTTGGCTCCAATGAAGGCTGATCAACTGCTGCGACAGTTCCTCGTCTGGTTGCTGGGTGAATTGGAAGAGCAAGGCATCTTGCTTTCTTCTGGGTCGACAGTTGCAGCGACTCCGGCCGCGATGGCCCAAGCCGCGCCCGCCGTCAAGCACCATGGCCAGTCAGCGGTGCGGCAACGCCGTCAGGCCCAGAGCACCTCGGCCAGTGACTCCGCTGCCTCAACGGACAGGGCTTCGTTGGCTGATCGACAATCCAGCTCGCAGGCGACTGCATCTGGGCCGTCGACGGCACGCTTGTCCGACATGGCCTGGGCTTTGACCGGCGGCTCGCGCCAACTGGGCTTCGCCGCCAGGCGTCGGCGGGCGGCTAGCAGCGCCGGGCTGGGATCGGTGGACGGAAAGCTGCCAGGGGAAGCGATCCAGGCCAATGTGGCATCAATCCGGGATGATGGTGGGTTGATCATCCAGCCGATCGTTCAGTCGGATTTTCGGCCGATCGACAATTCCGACCAGGCTCCAGACCCGAACCGCCGTGCCCCGAACAGTGTCGACCCGCACCAGAGCGACTCGACGCCGATGGAGACCACGGTCGATCAACCGTCGATGATGGGTTGGCCGCTTGGCTTCACAGTCGGTTCAGCGACAACGATCGATGCCGAGTCGGCGATGAACGATGGCGGCATCGGTCTGCCATTCGATGATCAGTCAAGCCCGCCGGTCGATGGCTTGGAGCCATCGTTCGATGCTGGGGCTGCAGAGCCGATTGTGCTTGACCCGATCGGCCCTGATCCGGCAGAGCTTGACCCGAGTGTGATCAACTTGGCGGTCGATTTAGCGGTCGATCTGGTGGTTGATCTGGCCGCAGAGATCGGCATCGACTTTTCTGAGCCGCCAGCCAGTGCAACGGACCCGTCGCTGGGTGCAGCCACTCCAGCGGAGGCACCAGAGCAAAGCAGCGCTTCAGCCCAGGTGATTGATTCGCGATTAGCGGCGCTTCCAGCGGCGATTGAGGCCGCAGCACCCGCGGTGCCACTGGCGCTTCCGGCAGCGACTGAACCGGTGGAAGCTGCTCCAGTGGCCACACCTCGGCCCAAAGCGAGGAGGCGAGCCAGCGTCGCTGGTGTCGGACCTATCCCGTCCGCCTCGCCCTCCATCCCACCAAGTGTGCCGCCAATCGGCCTGCCGGACGACCCGCTGCTGGATTTGGCATGGCAGTTTTCGCGGATCCTGTCCGGGGTCAATGATTTGTCGCTACCGCTGCGCCCCGATAGTCAGCTCCGGCAACCGGTCGACATCCTCTTCGGTGAGAGCGATCCCCTGTTGACGTCGACTGCCGATGAAGGGCCGGAATCAGTCCCGGAATCGATCGCCGATGAATCTGCGCAGCGGGACTGGCGATCATCATTCGATCAAGCCGAACCACCCCCCTCGCGATCACCTGGCGATGGAATGTCCGTCGCTGAAGGGTCGTCGGGCGCCAAGCCAGGGTCGGTAGCGGAATCGCCCGCCGACATCCCGGCTGCCGGCCGGAGCCGACCCGTCATGGCGACCTTCCCGGAGTCATCGATCGGTGCGGAGTCGTCAGCTGCTGAAGCGACATCGCCCAACGCAAGAGTGCCCCAGCCCGTTCCCGCCTCGGCGCCCGACAACCCGCCACCGCCAGAGTCGCTACTGCCTGCGCGGCGCTGGGCGGTTGACCGGGCCGGGGTGATCGACTTGCCTGATGATCCCAGCCAGCCAGAAAACCGACCAGAGCCAGTCAGGCCACCGATCGCGGAGGCACCGACGGCCATCGCCCAACCCACTGCCGTCACTCCAGCAGAGGCTCTTCGGGCCGGGGATAGCGCAGTTGCGCCTGAGCCCGCCGATCAGGCGGGGTTATCGGACATGATGGCGGCTATCGATGGCAACTGGCTCTGGGGTGATCGGGGACTGCCGGCGCAACGCTTGGCCCGGAAGGGCCTCGCCAGTCCGACCCATGCCAATTTGCGGTCGGCCCTGCATCAAGACGAGTCGGTCGCTGCTGAGTCAAACGGAGCAAGCGAGCCGAGTGTGGCTCCGTGGCCGACGCTGTCGCGCGATGAACGGGCGGCGGCCACCCTGGCAGGCGCTAGTCAAGCCCGACGCTACCGTCATTTCACTGATCGGCGGCGCTGATGCGACGCGGCGTGGTGGCCACCAGTCAACTGGTCAACTCCATTCGAGATGAGGAAGGAATCTAGTGTCCTGTGTCGGGAATTAGTCGTGGCGCTGTTAAACCAGAGTTGGCATGGAACCTGGGTTGAATTTGCGGTGCGGTGATGGGTGGTTCGGCCACGCGGCGTGGGCACGGCACCATCGACGCATGTCAACCGTTGTATAACAAAGCCAAGTGGCTATCCATGTTACGGCCCGGTGATCCTGCCCCAGACACAAATAGTGTTGTCAGTGTAAACATAGTGCGTCGTATGACCCTCTCGACTGAGGAGGTTCCCTCCCTGTCGATCATATTTCCGTGCGTTTGAGACCCAGGGCCGTTACATGGATAGCCACTCAAAGCCATAGTTAGTTGCTGGGCTGGGACCAGATGCGCCGTCTGCTTGTGCTGCCCTGGCAATGGTCTGGCTGCGTCAGTCTCCCGAGACGACTATGCTTGCTGACATTGGGGTCCAGGGGTTGTCAATGGTGAGACAAGTGGGAGTTGCCGTGCTGAAACGAGCCAGTGAATGGGTGAAGAATGCCGCCAGATTGCCGGGACGGGTGGCCCAATTGCAATCTGTCTTCTTCCCATCGCCCACCGATCAGCCGGATGATCGGCACGAGACTGGGCGATCCCCCTTGCTCGAGCGCCTCGATGGCCTGAGTGACCAAGCCAACCGTTTGTTGGATCTGGCGGATCGTGGGGCCGAATCGGCCTGGTGGGCTGAGTTCTTCAGTGAAGTCGGCGCGGTCAACAGCGCGGCGCTGATGCGGCGCGGGGCCAAACCGAGCCTGCCCTATCGAGTGGTTTTTCTGGTCCATCACATCGGCGCTTGGGCGTCGATCGCCCCAGTCATCGATGTGATGCGAGCCGATCCGGATTTCGAGGTGACGGTCATCTCAATTCCGGCCAACTTCCGGGGGCAGGCCATCCACGGCGACGATTTGATCAGCGCCGAATTGGACCGGATGGGGGTGGCTCATCTGCGACTGCCATATCCCAACGTCCACATGTCGACCAGGGTGATCGTTGGCCTCCAGCCCGACCTGATCTTCCGCCAATCGCAGTGGGAAGACGACGTGCTCAGCGCCTTTCGCAGCCCAGCCCTCGATTTCACTCGGTTGGCTCTGATCCCCTACACCCTGGTCAACATGCTGTGCAGCCCGCCTGGCGGCGTCGATTCGGCCTTCGACTCCTTGCTCCACCGCAGCGCCTGGCGGGTCTATCTGCCAGACCAGCGGGCCTTGGCCAACGACGCCGAAGCCGCTGGCGCTGATCGGTCGTCGCATGTCATCACCGGCCATCCAAAGATCGAGTTCCTCCGCCGGGCCGAGCCAACCTGGCCCTTGCCGGGACCAGCCAAGCATCGAGTGTTGTGGAGTGCCCATCACAGTGTCGACACAGGCTGGGTGAACTTCGGTCTGTTTCCGAAGACGGCGCCGTTGATGATCGGCTGGGCGCGGCGTCATCCCGATTGTCAGGTTGTGTTGATGCTTCACCCGCTGACCCGGCAGGTGCTGGCCGATCCGGACCGCTCGCCGATTGCGCCGGCCAAGGCCGATCAGTTGTTCCGTCAATGGGATGAGTTGGCCAACACTGCAGTTTACGAAGGCGCTGATTATGGCGGCTTGTTCAAATCTTCGGACGCGATGATCACCGATGGCATTTCGATGCTGGCCGAGTATCAGATCGCCAGCAAACCGCTGATCTTCACCGAACGGGCGGACCATCGACCATTCAATGACATCGGTGAGATGCTGATGACAGGTGTGCATCGCCACCATGACCCGTTGGCCGCCTTGGCCGACCTCGATGCTTGCCTGGCCGCCGGGGTCGATGATCAGGCTGATGAACATGCCGCCAACATCATGAGCTTGTCAACCTTTGCCGACGCCGCCGAGCGGATCGCCGCTGATGTCAAGGCTGGATTGGCGGCTGAGGCGGCCGCGCCGGCTGATCAGCCGCTGCGCCCGCCAGCAGTCAGGGCCCGACCAGCAGTGGCAGCTCGCAGTTAGTGGGCAGGTGGCCAGGCAGGCACTGGCGTCTCGTACCGGGAATTCGTCGCTGGGCGGCTGGGACCGGGCGTGGCGCGGAACGGCGTGCCGGCGCGTTGTCGTTGGGAGTCCAGACCGCCTTCCTCCTTCGCCTTGCGATCCACCACATCCGGGCCCACCAGTCGCGTCAATCCAGTCTTCAAGCTAGCGCCGTTGCCAGCCATCACATCCGAGCCCACCCCTACCCGCATCCAATTTGTGGTGCGCGTCATTAGCGCCGTCTGGTCACTGTCCCTTGGCGGCGGCGATCATCGCTTTGTAGGCCTGGTAATGGGCGACAGCCGCCGGGTTGGCGCTGTAACGGTTGATGGCGGTCATCGGGCCGATCAGTTCATCGGCCACCGACCAGGTGCCGGGGGTGTTGCCCCATTGGAAGTAGGGCAACATGTCGTAGGTGGAGTGCTTGTTCAGTGAGGTGAGGGGATCGGCGAAGTTGTAGGTGCCCATGTTGATCGGATCGTTGGCCTGGGTCAGCAACTGGCCAGAGTGGTTGTAGACCGCCTCGAGCAGACCATCGGTCGAGACGAACTTCAAGTTGAACTCGCCATCGGGCCCGAACATGTGATAACCCGCCTGGGTGGGGGCCATCAACACCCACTGGGTCGCCTCGGGGTCGCTGAAGGTGGCCATCATCGCATTGAGGGTCGGCGGCGCCTCATTCAAGCGATTGCGCAGGTAGTGCTCCCAAGGTGATTGGGGGCCGAGTTGTAGATCGATCAGCTGGTTGATCTCAAGGCGTAGTTGCTGGCGTTGCTCCGGAGCCTGATCGGTCAGATAGTTCGGATCCTGGTCGAAGTCGATCATGATTTCGGTCAGGGCCATGGCGGCTGACTGGTAGTCACCGCTGCTGGCGTCGAAGACTTCGGGGCCGGTCTGGCGCTGCGACAGCAAACTGACCGTGGCCAACACCGTTGTCAAAGACAGCAGCAGTATCAGGTTAAGGACGACATTGACTATCACATTGCCCACCGAGCCGATGAAACTGCGTCGGGATCCTTTGCGGACGAAGATTCTGCGATTGAACAGCTTGATCGCCAGAAATCCCAGAAAGACCGCCCCGGCGATCACCAGTGCCACCAGAGGATAGAGATAGATGTGGCGGGCCAGACGGGGCAACCAGTGGGCGCCGCGGTTCATCGCTTTCTGAATCAGATAATCGGTGTAGTAGCCCTGAGCCAGGTATTTGTCAGCGAAGTAGGCGCCGATCACCGCGATGATCAACAGCATGGTCACCAGGAAACTGACCAAGTTGATCGAACGCATCAACAGTACGCCGAGACGATTGAAGAATCGACCGATGGCACGAAGAGAGCGGCTGAATCTGTTCATCGGTCGTCGATTCTACGCTGCTGCTTGGCTATCGGCTTATGCCCTGGGGGCTCTGGTCAGGTTCAGCGGTCGGCGCGGCTGCTCGGGCAGTGGACGTTTTGTGCCCTTCTCTTGTGCACCTGGCGACAAGAGCACCTGACCGTCAGCCAAACGACCAGCCCTTGAAATCAAACGTCTAAGGGTGAGTCTTGAGGGTCTCGGCCACGCAGCGTCGCCGCGGCACCATCGGCGCATGTCAACCGTGGGCTAGCTGAGCCGACATCTGGGGTGAGTCTTGGGTGGTCAGCCGATCAATCGACGCACCGTTTCAACTGGCCAGTCGACAATCGCGGCTATCTGATCATGATCCATACCATGGTCCAACAGACGTTGGGCGATTTCAGCCTTGCCTTCAGCCTTGCCTTCAGCCTTGCCTTCAGCCTTGCCTTCTGCTTTGCCTTCTGCCCGGCCTTCTGCCCGGCCTTCGGACAGCCCTTCAGACCTTCCTTCGGCTAGACCTTGGGCCCGACCTTCGGCGAGACCTTCGGCCAGCCCGGCTTCTGTGGCGTCGATCTTGTATTGATTCCAGACTCTTTCACTTTCTTCTCGGTGCATCGCTGTGTAGTAAGCGATTTCTTCGGCGCTGAACTGAACGACCTTTTTGACGGCCGTGTCAATGTCAGGTGAAATGGCTGAGGCCATGGCGAGTTCCTCCTCGGTTCTAGAGGCGATGAAGCGCAGCCAACCCCAAAGTGGTGTCTGGTCGTTGACCGCTGGCACTTTCGGCAATTCTAGGGTGTCAATGCGCACGGCTGACGTCAAGCTGATACCGGTGTCGTCGTCATGTAATCCGAACGTGTGGTGGTAGGTGTCGGAGCCAAGGATGAAGTTGAAGTCAGTGATGGCGATGGTGATGGTCCGGCCGATGTCCTTGAAGTCGTCGCTCGACTTCAGGCTGCTAGCCAAGAGCCGCGAGTTATAGAAGGCCAGACGCTCCGGAAAGCCAGCATGATGTTCGAGTTGCAGCTCGATGTGGGCTATTTGGCCTCGGTCGCTCTTGGCAAGGACGTCAATGACGCCGGCTTTACCGCCGTGGAAATCAGGCTCCAATTGCCGGTCAAACAGACTGATATCGCCCAACTGCTGGTCGGACATGTCGAGAGTGGCCTTAAGCAAGGACCGTAGTGGCCCGAGGTCATTGGGATCGGCGAAGATGTGTTTGAACACCTGGTCAAAACGGGGCAGGAGCAGAGGCATGATGGCCCTTTCGGTGACAGAACGCTGGTGGAAACCAGATCACTAGAACAATGGTCAGCTGGGCAGGTGATTTGTCACGATTATCGAAATCTTTGAGTAACTTTCCGGCTGGCGAGGTCGCGACTGGTGGCCAAGGCCCAGGTCAAGTCGGGGTGTGCCTCGGGGTTGAATCAGCGGTTCCGGGTCGACCGAACGATGTTGAGATTGGCCAAGGCAGGGGATGTTTCCGGGTTGAATCAGCCGTTTATTTCCTGTCCTCGCCGCTAAGGTCGAAGTGACCCCCGGCGGACACGAACAAGGAGACGTAATGATTGAACTGATCGGCTTGACCAAAACCTATGGCCAGAAAACCGCAGTCAATAACCTGACCTGCACGATCCACCCGGGACATGTCACTGGTTTCCTCGGGCCGAACGGTTCGGGAAAATCCACCACCATGCGGATGATTCTCGGCCTTGATCGGCCGAGCGCTGGGACAGTGTTGATCGATGGCCAACCTTTCGGCCGTCAAACCGCCCCCTTGGCCAAGATCGGCGCGGTCCTCGACGCCAAATCAGTGCCCAAGCAATGCTCCGGGCGGAATTACCTGATCGGACTGGCCAAAACCCATGGCCTGGACCGGCGTCGCGTCGATCAGGTCATCGAATTGACAGGCCTGGCTGCCGTCATCGGGCAGCGCTTCCGCAGCTACTCCTTGGGCATGTCCCAGCGTCTAGGCATTGCCGCTTGCCTGCTCGGCGATCCGGAGATTGTGATGATGGATGAGCCAGTCAATGGCCTTGACCCGGAGGGTGTCGCCTGGGTGCGTGCCTTGGCCCAGCGCTTGGCCGGCGAGGGCCGGACCGTCTTTTTGTCCAGCCACCTGATGAGCGAGATGGCTCTGACTGCCGATCATCTCCTGATCATCGGCCAGGGGCGGTTGCTGGCCGACTTGGCGACCGATGATTTCTTGCGTCAATCCAGTGAGGTGGCCACTTGGGTGCAGTCGCCTCAGGTTGGCGAGATCGCCGCCGGTCTGGCCGGACCAGGTGTTCACGTCACCAGCTCGGGGCCGGAGGAGATCGTCATCCATGGGCTCGACAATCGGGCGGTTGGCGCCTACTTGGCCCCGCACAACTGGATCATCACCGGCCTGAAGCCACTGACTGTCTCCTTGGAGGACGCTTATCTCCGCTTGACTGACTCATCGGTCGAGTATCGCTCGGTGGCCGATTGGACTGCGTGACGGCCCGGCACTGGCGACCGCCAGCATCACGGCGCCCGCAGCAGTCAGTGCTTCATCGGCACCCATCGCGGCTGACGCCATCAACCAGACCAGCGACCACAAACCACAGAAAGCCTTGATCCCGTGAGCAACACCAACCCACCACAACCAGTCACCGCCGCCGCTCCTTGGCCGGCGAGCCCTCCGCCAGCCGCGCCGCCGACGCCGGCCTCCCCACAGAACGCGCCAGCCGCGTCGACTGCGTCGGCCTTCCCACAGAACGCGCCCGTCGCGTCGGCTGCCTGGCCCAGCGTGCCCGCGTCGCCTGCGCCGACTTGGCCCGCTTCCCCTGCGTCCGCGCCTGCGTCGGTCTCCCCACAGGCCCAGACTGTTCCCACCTTCCAATCTGCCAATGCCCCAACTCCGCCGCCCGGGCCCACCGTGCCGATCGGATCGTCAGCCTCCGTATCTGCCATCCACTTGTCTTTGGGGCGAATCATCGACTCGGAGTTCTTCAAGGCCCGCGCCCTGCCGTCGACTTGGTGGTGTGCCGCAGTGACCGTCGTCTTGGCCATCCTGGCGGGGATGCTGGCAGCGGCGGTTTTGCCGGCCGAGGGTGTGGGCGACTTTTGGGCGGTTGATGTCCAGGTCCTGTCCCTGTTGGCGATGGCCCTGCCCGGACTGGCCGGCTGTCTGCTCGGCAGCGTCGAATATTCCTCCGGGGCGATCCGCTCCAGCCTGTCCGCGGTGCCGCAGCGCGGCCTGTGGCTGGCCGGCAAGACGGTGGCGGTGATCATGGTGTTGGCCTTGACGATGATCGTGTCCGTTCTGCTCAATGCTGGAGCCAGTGCCCTGGTCCTGGCCTCGCGCGGTCTGGCGATCAGTTTTGACGGCCTGGATCTGAAGATGATGGTGATGTTGATCGTGGCGGCGGCGATGGTCGGCCTGTTGAGCTTCGGCTTCGCCATCTTGACCCGCTCAGCGGCAGCCAGCTTGGCGATCGGCTTCGGCATGGTGATGATCCTGCCGATGATCTGCCAGATGATCCCGCCGCTGACTGACCTGTTGCCGTATCTGCCGATGATCGCCATCACCGCGATGACCAGCCCATTCGACGGCGATCCGACGCTGTTCCTGACAAGCAGAGCCGGCGGTTCGCTGGTGATGGTTATTTGGGTGCTGCTGGTGATGGGCGCGGCGGCGGTGACACTGAAGCGGCGCGACGCCTAAGGCCAGATCTTCGAGTCGTAACGGCATAATACCTAGCCAGATGGGGATTGATACGTCGGGAGGGGTCG
>JAITVZ010000134.1 GCA_031285505.1 Propionibacteriaceae bacterium | reverse complement strand
AGTCGGCTGCTTGGTGACTTGCTCGATGGCCTCACGGGTGGTCGCTTCCTCCAGGAGCAGACTGACTAGTCCGTGCATCGCCACTTCTTTCATCTTTAGTGGACCAAACCAGCCGCTTGGTTGAAGCCTTGTTGGGTTGATGCCAGGCCATCCATGATCAATGACCCGACAGCATCGGCGCCGGCCTGGACCACTGCTTGGAGGTCATCGCGCTCGGCGGCGCGAAAATCGGTCAGGACCCAATCGGTGACTGACATCCGACCACTGGGCCGGCCGACTCCGATCCTCACCCGAAAATAGTCACCAGACCCGACTATCGCCCGGATTGATCGCAGACCATTGTGCCCGTTATCCCCACCACCTGTCTTGACACGCAAGCGACCAAGGTCGAGATCCAATTCATCGTGAACAACGATCAAGTGGTCCAAATTGACTTTCTCAGCGGCAAGAAGACGCCGAATCGGCACACCAGACTCATTCATGTAGCGACGGCTGAGTGCCAGTGTCACCGGTTGAAGATCAGACCCGGGCAGTCCCCAACCAGCACGACTCAGATGTGTGTTGGCCACGAGCGCTTGATCCAGGCGCTTGGGCTTGAATGAGACCGAGGCCCGCCTAGCCAACTCTTCAATCACCATCGCCCCAACATTGTGACGGTGGTGGGCGTAGGTCGGGCCTGGATTACCAAGCCCGACCACCAACCATCTACTCAAAATCACTCAACTGATTCGCTGGCGGGCTCTTCAGCCGCTGCAGCCTCATCAGCCGCCGATTCACCCATGTCCTTGGCCTGTGGGGTCTGCAAAGAAACCACCGTGTCAGTGGGCTCCCCGACATAAGTGGCGCCTTGAGGCAGCACCAGATCAGCCGCTGTCACCGTGTAACCGATCTCTTGACCATCGACGTCGATTTCAATATGAGCCGGGATATGCGTGGCTTCAACCTCCAACTGCAGACTGGTCTGATCAACGATCACCACGGCTTCACCGCGAGGTTCACCGACGACCAGCACCGGCACCTCAACGTGAACCTTCTCGCCCTTGCGCACCACCACCAGGTCAACATGCTCAATGACGTCGCGCACCGGATCGCGCTGGATCTGCTTGGGCAATGCCAAGGAGTCCTTACCACCGGCCACTTTCAGCGACAGCAGCGCATTGGCTGCGCGCAAGGCCATCGTGGTGGCGTGCGCCGGCAAAGACAGGTGAATCGTTTCACCACCATGGCCATAGAGAACCGCCGGGATTTGATTGTCACGGCGCAGGCGGCGGGCCGCTCCCTTACCGAATTCGCTGCGCAATGATGCTTCCAAAGCAATTTCTGCCATCTGACTACCCTTTCATTTCGTGCAATGGCGCCGAGCAAAGAGTAGCGACGTCGATCACGGGTTGGCCAAAAGCCACTCCCCTCGCCGGGCAATCTCTGATTATACCGCAATCAGACCAGTTCCGCTGGCGGCCTGCCTTTTGTCCGGAACTGCCGACGCGACTGACGTCAAATATCCGCGCGGTTTCCTGACTGCCTGACACGACGCTGAGCCCGATCCGTTGATGACACTCGCTTGGACGGGCTAATCTCGCCCGGATGTCAGACGGCTACACTAAGGGCGACTGACCCGACTGACCAGGAGCCCACCATGCCTGTCACCCCCGCCCAAGCTTCAACCATTTATCGCCAGATTCTCGACGTCATCGCCTCCGTGGAACCACGCATCGCCGCGGCGACGGCCCAGGAATTGGCTGATCAACGAGCCTCGCTGAAACTGATCGCTTCGGAGAACTACGCCTCACTGCCGACGCTGCTGACGATGGGCACCTGGCTGTCTGACAAATACGCCGAAGGCACCATCGGTCATCGCTTCTACGCTGGTTGTCGCAACATCGACACCGTCGAAGCCGTCGCCGCCGAGCACGCGGAAGCCTTGTTTGGCGCTGATCATGCTTACGTCCAACCGCACTCCGGCATTGACGCCAATCTGGTGGCCTACTGGGCCATTCTGTCTCAGCGAGTCGAGTCACCGACGTTGAAGCGGCTCGAAGCCAAGACCGTCAACGACCTGAGCGAGGCCGATTGGGAGGCTTTGCGCCATGAGTTCAACCAACAGCGGGTCATGGGCATGTCCCTTGACGCTGGCGGCCACCTGACCCACGGTTTCAGGCACAATATCTCCGGAAAAATGTTCCAGCAAAAGGCTTACGGCACCAGCGCCGACAGCGGATTGGTCGATTATGACGCCCTGCGGGCCACCGCCAAGGAGTTTCGCCCCTTGATCATCGTGGCCGGTTACTCGGCCTACCCCAGGCGCATCAATTTCGCCAAAATGCGCGAAATCGCCGATGAGGTAGGAGCCACCTTGTTTGTCGATATGGCGCATTTCGCCGGGTTGGTGGCCGGCAAGGTTTTCACCGGTGACGAAAACCCGGTCCCCTTCGCCCACATCGTCGCTTCAACCACCCACAAATCTCTGCGTGGGCCTCGCGGCGGCTTCGTGCTGACCAGTCACGAATATGCCGATGCTGTAGATCACGGTTGCCCGATGGTCTTGGGCGGGCCACTCGGCCATGTCATGGCGGCCAAAGCCGTGGCTTTCGCCGAGGCTCGTCAACCAGAATTCGTCACCTATGCCCACCAGGTGGCTGCCAACGCCCAGGCTCTGGCGACCGGTCTGACCTCACGCGGATTGAAACTGATCACTGGCGGAACCGACAATCACCTGGCGCTGATCGACGTCACTGATCTTGGTTTGACCGGCCGCCAAGCCGAATCGGCCCTCCTCGACGCGGGCATCGTCACCAACCGCAATTCCATCCCGCGTGACCCCAACGGCGCCTGGTACACCTCGGGGATTCGCATCGGCACGCCGGCCCTGACCACCCGGGGTTTCACCGAATCGGACTTCGACGAGGTGGCCGATCTGATCGCCACTGTCCTCAAGGCCACCAGCCCGACCGGCACCGCCAAGGGCGCCAGCAAAGCCAAGTATGAGATCGTCGACGGGGTCGCCGCTGGGGTCAAGGCCCGCGCCGCTGAACTGTTGAACGCCAATCCGCTCTATCCCGGCTTGGACCTGAACTGAGTCACTTGCTTAAGGTGATCGCCGTTCAGCCCAGGTCGGCGATCGCCTTGAGCAAGCGTTTCACCGAAACCGTTTGGGACGTGCCGATGGTCTGGGCAAACAGCTGGATGCGTAATTCTTCGATCAAGTAACCCACCTGATCGGACTGCTCACTGACTGGTTGCCCCTTGTCCAACCAGTCGTCGTAAGCGTTCAACACCGGCGTCAACTGATCCATTCGGGCCTGATCGCGGCGCTGATCTGATCCGTAAGCGATCAGCCGTGCCTCGACCGCTTTCAACCAGTAGGGCAATCGCGGCAACCAGGAGGCTGTGATCACCTGCAGGAAATTCGGGAAAATGAGATTATCGACTTGGGTGCTGATGTCTTGAAAAGCCTCGCTTAACGGATTGAGATTCTTGATCAAAGGTTGGAGACGCTGCCAGCGGCCCAGGGCATCAGCGGCGACCGCTACCAGCCTCATGGTCGCCTCCACTTGATCAGGCCGCACCAGTTGAACCAGGGCGTCGAATTGCTCCTGGCTGCGGATCTCCCACGGCCGGTGAGCGGCGATCAATTGACGAATCGCTGCCAAGCGAGCATCGGCCAGCAAGTCGGGCACCGATGGATAAGGTGAGGTCGCCAAAGCCAACTTGTCTGGATTGGTCAGATGGGCAACGACCCACTTGTAAGGCTCAGGCAATGCCAGCAGCACCAGGCGAGCCAGACCAGCGGCGTGAATCAGCTGCGCCTGCCCCAAAGTGGTCGCCAGTTGCTCGGTGACGTGATCGCGCTGATCAGCCAGCGCCGGGTAGCCGACAGCGGCCACGCCATGCTGGCGCACCGTCACCGTGGCTGGCAAGTGCCCGAAGACCCAGGACTGCCCACTGCGCAGTTGGCGCCCGCTGGCCTTGGACAGTTGCTTGGCGACTTGCTGGTTGAGTTCGGCTTGGATGCTCGACAAGTCCCGACTGACTTGGCCCGCACCGCCCTGAGCCACCAAGAATCGCATCCGTAGATGCTCGGGCAACCCGGATGGATCGAAACCGATCACCGGCCCACCATCCAATGCTTGAAGCGCCCGGGCCAACTCTTCCACGAAGGGCCGCTGTTGATCGCCTTGATGATCGCTCAACCAATCGAGGGCTCGCCCCGCCCAATCAGCCGCTGGCACGAAGCGTCGCCTTGTCGCTTTGGGCAGGGTCTTGATCCAGGATGTGGCTAATTCCAATCGCTGACCGGGCACCCCCCAAGTGAATGGTGCGGGATCCAAACTGGCCAGCTGCGACAAAGGGATTTTGACCGTGACGCCGTCGGTCGCCTGTCCGGGAGCAAAATGATAATCCAGCTCAAAACTCGTTTGGCCGAAGACCCAGTGATCCGGGAAGTCTCCCCCGTCGGCGTCTGCGACCAGTTGCAAATCGGCTAGACGCCACTGCAGCGAAGCCGGGTGTGAGTCGTCAGCCCGCAACCACCGCTCCAGGGTCGCCGCTGAATTGACCGTGGCCGGCAAGCGAACATCAAACCAGTCCGCCATTTCCAGATCGCCAATCAGACCACCGCGCCGGCGCAGCTTGTCTTCGGCTTGTTCAGCCATCTCGACAACCTGACGATTATAAGTCATCAATTGGGCACTGGCACTGCCTTGACGGGCCTGCAGTTGGCCCTCGACCAAGCCAGATTGGATGAACAGGCGACGTGCCTCGACCGGATCAATCTGGGCATAATCGACCAGTCGATCAGCACGAATGATCACGCCCAACAGGGTCGACTGCTCGTGGGCCCGGATTGACCCGCTGCTGGCGGCGAAAAACGGTTCGGAGTACGATCGGCGCAACAGGTGCTGGCCGACAGCCTCGACCTGACTGGGGCTGATGGCGGCGACGGTATGCGCCCAGAGTCGGTTGGTGTCGATCAGCTCGACGGCCATCACCAACTCTGGCGGCCGCTTGGCCAAGGATGATCCGGGAGAAATGACGAAGCGGGCCGATCGGGCGCCGATGTACTCCCGCAAGGGACGACGCCGACCCTTTGCCGGCGCTTCCCCACTGACATCCAACCGCCCGATCTGGGAGAGGAGACCTGCCAGGCAGGCAGTAAGCACGGCGGTGGGGTCGGAGACCGACCGATGGTCGGTCAGTTTCAAGCGCTTGGTAATCGCCCGCAATTGGTCAACCAAATCAATCCACTGCCGCACCCGTTGATAGTTCAGCCACTCACTCTTACACAAACGACGAAAGGCTGATCCACTCAGAGCCCGACGCCGCTCCTTGAGATAGCGCCACAGCCGCAACCAGGCGATGATGTCGCCGCCAGCGCTGACTTCAGCGGCCGACTGAGCTGCCTCTTTGCTCTGGTGCCCGCCCTTCCATCCGGTGTGCGGTGTGATTCGGGCGGGAGCAGGAAGCGGCCTCACCTGCGCTGACGGTTCGCTGGTTCCCTGTTGGCGGCCAGCACCAGCCCCGGATATGTCCCCTACACCATCAGGCGCTGTCTGGTCGCTCCAGAAGCGGGCATGGCAGGCATCGGCGGCGCCGCGATTGTCAGCCGGCCGTTCCCGAACATCTTGGATCGACAAGGCCGCGACAATGACAATCACATCGCGCAGACAGTTCAATCGGTTGGCTTCGATGACCATTCGGGCCAAACGCGGATCAATCGGCAATCCGGCCAACTGCCGACCGATCCTGGTCAAACGTGGGTTGCCGCTCGGACTGACGATGGCGCCTAACTCGACCAACAGCCTCAGACCATCGCTGATCTGGGCCTGATCCGGAGCTTCGACAAAGGGAAACTCCTCAATCGGGCCCAATGAGGCATTTGCCATGGCCAAGATGACTGATGCCAGATTGGTACGCAGCATTTCTGGGTCGGTGAAGGCCGGCCTTTGCTCGAAATTGTCCTGACTGTAAAGGCGGAGACAAATTCCCGGCGCCACCCGACCGCAACGTCCGGCGCGCTGACGGGCACTGGCCTGGGAGATCTCCTCAATCGGCAGACGTTGCACCTTGGTCCGTGCTGAGTAGCGGGAGATACGGGCCAGACCGGGATCGATGACGTAACGCACCCCCGGAACCGTCAAGGATGTCTCTGCCACATTGGTGGCCAGCACCACCCGCTGCTGCTGGTGGGGTGCGAAGACTCGGGCCTGTTCCTCCAAGGTCAATCGGGCAAAGAGCGGCAACACCTCGACGTCATGACGCGCGGCGCTGATCGCCTTGTCAGCCTCTTTGATATCTCGTTCGCCAGCGCAGAAGACCAACACGTCACCCTGGTGGGGCAAGGTGGCCAAAGCCGCAACGATTTGTTCGGGCAGGTCGCGATCATCGCTTGGCGGCAGGTAGCGCACCTCGACGGGAAACCCGCGGCCACTGACCTCGACCACCGGCGCATTGTCGAAATGAGCCGCAAAACGGGCGGTGTCGATGGTGGCGGAGGTGATGACCACCTTCAATTCGGGGCGGCGGTAAAGCAATTGTTTGAGGTAACCCAAGAGGAAATCAATGTTCAGACTGCGCTCATGGGCCTCGTCGACAATGATGGCGTCATACTGGCGCAGGTCGCTGTCATGGGCTATCTGCGCCAGCATGATCCCATCGGTCATCAGCTTCAACTGGGTCGCCTCGGACGTGTGGGCGGTGAAGCGAACCTGGTAACCGACCACCTCTCCCAAGGGCGAGCCGATTTCTTGGGCGATGCGCTGGGCCACACTCCGGGCGGCAATCCGGCGCGGCTGGGTGTGACCAATAGCGGTGTAGCCCATTTTCAATAGGATCTTGGGCAGTTGTGTGGTCTTGCCCGACCCGGTCTCTCCAGCCACCACTAGCACCTGATGACTCAATAAACCCGCCGCAATCTCAGCCTCATGAGCAGCGACCGGCAATGATGGGTCGATCGTCAGATCAATGGCAGGGCGCGGACTCACCTAACTAGGTTACCCGAGCGGATAGGCACACCCCGACAGCTCTTAATGCTGTGGGGCCCGGGAATTGATATGGGCTTGAACCCTG
>JAITVZ010000070.1 GCA_031285505.1 Propionibacteriaceae bacterium | reverse complement strand
TCCAAATCGCTCCCTCCTCCGCCTTGCGATCCACCACACCTGACCCCAATTCCTTATCCACCGAATTAACGGCGCAGGACACCAGCGACTAGCTGGCCAACCTGCCGGCTGGAACAATTAAGCAATCGCGGCGCCACCGACATGACGGCAGGCACGCTTTGATTGATCCGTCGGTGGCTAAAATAGCCCTATGACCAAGAAGACCTCAGCTAAATTGCCCAATCGTTTGTCCCCATATTCGCAGGCCTTCACCCAGTTCATTCCCGAAGATTGGGCACCTTATCCCGACCGGTGGCGTCAACCGACCGCCGCCATGAGCCAGGCCAAAACCCGGCGTCAATCCCTGGCTGCCCAGTTTCCGGGTGACGCCCTGGTGATTCCAGCCGGCGGCTACAAGGTGCGGTCCAATGACTGCGATTATCGTTTCCGCCCACACTCGGCCTTCGCCCACCTGACCGGCCTGGGTGAGGATTTTGAGCCTCGCGCTGTCCTGGTGCTGCGCGACGATCAAGCCCGTCTCTATTTCCATGGTCGAGTCGATCGGCTCGATCCGGAGTTCTACTCCTCCGCCGAATATGGCGAAATGTGGGTCGGGGCTCGGCCCAGCTTGTCGGAAATGGCCATCTACACAACTTTGGAGGTGCGCGACCTGTCGGCACTCAAAGCGGATTTGGCCAAAGTATCGGCTGATGGCGTCGGGTTGCGTGTCCTACCCGGAGTCGATCCCGATATTGACGCCTACATCGCGGCCCTGCGTGGACCGATCAACCCACTCGACCAGGACCTGGTCGTCGCCAGTTCGGAGCTGCGCCTGGTCAAAGACAGCGTTGAAATAGAGCAAATGGTCCAAGCCTGTCAGGCCACTTTGACCGGCTTCGAAGCCGTCATCGAGCAACTGCCCGAAGCGGTGACCCGCGGTCGCGGCGAGCGCTGGGTCGAAGGCGTCTTTGGTCTCTATGCCCGTCATGCCGGCAATGCAGTCGGTTATGACACCATCGCCGCCGCCGGTGACCACGCCTGCACCCTGCACTGGGTCCGCAATGACGGTGAGCTGCGCGATGGAGATCTGCTGTTGCTTGATGCCGGTGTCGAGCTGGACTCGCTTTACACCGCCGACATCACCCGAACCCTGCCAGTCAATGGTCATTTCACGCCAGCCCAGCGACAGGTCTATGAGGCGGTTCTGGCGGCCCAAGAGGCCGGTTTGGCGGCCGCTCGTCCCGGCGCCCGCTTCAGCGACGTCCACCAAGCGGCCGTGACGGTCATTTGCCAGCACCTCGATGGCTGGGGTCTGCTGCCGGTCAGCCTCGACCAGGCTTTGTCGCCTGATGGCGGCCAGTGGCGGCGCTGGATGGTTCACGGCACATCACACCATCTCGGTATCGATGTCCATGATTGCGCCGCTGCCCGGCGCGAGCACTACCGAGACGGCATTCTCGAACCAGGCATGGTCATCACCGTCGAGCCCGGACTCTATTTCAAGGCCACCGATCTGAAAGTGCCAGAGGTCTTGCGTGGCATCGGCGTCAGGATCGAGGACGACATCGTCATCACCGATGACGGCTGCCGCATCTTGTCCGACATGTTCCCGCGCGATCCGGATGCAGTGGAGGCCTGGATGGCCAAACTACTGCCCAAGCACGCTTGATCTGGCCAGCAGGGCCTGGGCCAATTTGACGCCAGCCTCGTCGACCATTTCCTGATCGACTTCGATGGCCCCGACTGCCCCGCCGGATTGGGCGCTGGCGGCTTGATAGGCCGTGACGATGCGCTGGGCACGAGCCAGTTGATCACTTGGCGGAGTGAAGGCTTGGTTGCCAGCAGCGATTTGATCCGGATGCAACACCCATTTCCCGTCAAAACCCAAAGCCGCAGCCTTGGCGGCCGAGGCCTGAAACCCGGCGGCATCGCGAATGCCGACGAACGGCCCATCGATGGCTGCCAGACCATGGGCCCTGGCAGCGACCAGGATGGCCATCAAGGGATAGTGGAAAGCGTCGGCCGGATAACCTGATGGTTGGCTGCCGACCGACAAGCTGCCCATGCCGAGACTAGCCATGAAGTCACCCGGACCGAACACCAGCGACACCAACCGCTGGCTGGCGGCGGCGATTTGATTGACCATGGCCAGGCCCTGGGCATCTTCGATCTGGGCCTCAATGCCGATGCGACCAAGCGGCCAACCCGCGCCGCGCTCGATCTGCGTCAAGACCAAGTCGATAGCCTGCACCTGGCTGGGGTCGGTCACTTTCGGCAAGACGATGGCATCGAGGCGGTCGCCGGCGCCAGCCACGACTGTCATCAGGTCACCGATTGTCCAGGGACTCGACCAATCATTGACCCGCAAGGTCACCGCCGGCGCCTGCCAGCCGCGCTGATCGCGCAGGGCCGCCAGCACTTTGTCGCGAGCCGCCACTTTGGCGTCGGGGGCGACGGCGTCCTCCAGGTCCAGAAAGACGGCGTCAACCGGCAATTGCCGCGATTTGTCGATGAAACGAGCTGATGATCCGGGCACGGCCAAGACTGTGCGCCGCGGCGAAGAAAGGTCCATGACTGCCCAGTCTATCGGCCAGGCAATTCAACGAGTAGTCTTGGCCCGTGTCCACCACTGGTACCAGCGTCTTCATCGCCCGTCTGCACAACCTGCCGATCGTCGATTCGAGCGGCGATTCCCTGGGCAATCTCGGCGACATCGTGGTTCATGTCCGAGGGGCAGCTCGCCCACCGCGGGTCAAGGGCATTGTCATGGAGCTGTTCGCTCGGCGGCGGGTCTATGTGCCGATGGAGCGGGTTTACTCGATCGACATCTCCCAATTGGTCGTCTCAGGCATGCTCAATGCCCGGCGCTTTCACCGTCGCGAGGGCGAATCCTTGGTCTTGGAGGACTTCATCGATCGCCGTGTGATCGCTCGCGGAGCCACCGAGCCATCCCAGATCTATGACGTGTCGATGATCGCCAATCGCACCGGCGAGTGGGAAGTCAATCAGGTCGCCATCGAGCCAGTCCACAAGGGCCTCAGTTTCAGCAACAATCGTTCAGCCGTGACCATTGTCAGCTGGCTGGACATTCCCGAGCTCAGTCCGGCGGCCCCAGACGCCGAAGATGAGCAACTGTCCGATCTGCTGGACATGAAACCAGCTGATGTCGCCCGTGAACTGCATGACATGACTGAGCCGCGCCGCCTCGAAGTTGTCCAAGCCCTGGATGATCAGCGCCTGGCTGACGCCATCGAAGAGCTTCCCGAAGACGAGCAAGTCGCCTTGATTTCGATCCTCGATCCGGAACGGGCCGCTGACGTCCTTGAAGAGATGGACCCCGACGACGCCGCCGACTTGATCGCCGACCTGCCGGGAGACACCGCTGAGGTGCTCCTGACCAGGATGCGCCCCGAAGACGCTCAAGATGTCCGCGACCTGTTGGCCTATGGCGAGAACACCGCCGGCGGCATGATGACTCCTGAACCGATCATCCTGGCGCCTGATGCCACCGCCGCCGACGCCTTGGCGCTGGTCCGGGACGAGCGAATCCCCCCGGCACTGGCTGCCATGGTCTTCGTCTGTCGCCAACCAGTCGAGGCCCCGACTGGCAAGTTCCTCGGCGGTGTCCATCTCCAACGTCTGTTGCGCGAACCTCCATCCCAACTGGTGTCCGGCATGATCGACCCGGAGATGGAGCCTTTGACTGCCGACGCCCCACTGGCCGAGGTCAGTCGCTATTTCGCCACCTACGACATGGTGGTGGCCCCGGTCGTTGACGCCGCCTCACGCTTGCTTGGCGCCGTCACCGTCGATGACGTCCTCGACCACATGCTGCCCGCCGATTGGCGCGGCCTGCAGCTCGATCACGAATCCAGTTGAGGTTTGCGCTTGAACCCAATCTGATCGTCCCAGTCCGATTAACGCCTAGATCGCCAAGGAGGTGCCCGTGGCCCGCCCACTGAAGAGCATTGACAACCGCCTCGATACCCCAGCGCCGCGCCGCCGGGGCCGTCGACCCCGCGGTCAGACCGATCCCGATCGCTTCGGGCGTTTCGCCGAAGGCTTCGCCCGCAAAATGGGCACCGCCAACTTCATCTTTGGCATGACCCTATTCATCATTTTTTGGGTGGTGCTGAACATGGTGTTGGGCCGAGCCTGGGCCCCGGATTATTACCCCTTCATCCTGTTGAACTTGTTCTTCTCCGTCCAGGCTTCCTATGCATCGCCACTGATCCTGCTGGCGACCAACCGTCAAGAAGCTCGTGATCGCATCTCCACCGAAGCTGATCGGAAACAGGCCGCCCAGTCGCGCGCCGACATGGAGTATTTGGCCCGCGAGATCGCCAGTCTGCGGATGCGGATGGGCGATTTGGCCACCCGCGATTTCATTCGCAGTGAGCTGCGCGACCTGCTGGACGAGTTGGATCAACGGGAAACATTCCCGTCAATCACCAGCACCTCGACCAGCAAGCACGGTCAAACATCCCCCCAGGCTTGATCGACCGATAGAATGGTGGGATGACTTCATCCCACCCCCAGCTGGCAGCGATCAACGCCGCTCTGGCCACTGTTATGGACCCCGAGTTGGGCCGCCCGATCACCGAGCTGAAGATGGTCGGCGACATCGTCATCGATGATCCCGGTCAGGTGAGCGTCACTTTGTTGTTGACGACGTCCGTTTGCCCCTTGCAGGAACGTTTCACCAGTGATGTCGAACAGGCCGTCATGACCGTCGCTGGGGTGAACACAGTGGATGTCAAGGTCGCCATCATGGATGATGAGCAGCGTTCCCAACTGCGCGATCAGCTCGGCGGGGCGTCCGCCGCTCGCCCGATCCCCTTCGCCGCTGAGGACAACCACACCCGCGTCATCGCCATCGCCTCGGGCAAGGGCGGCGTCGGCAAGTCGTCGATCACGGTCAATCTGGCAGTCGCCTTGGCCGGCCTCGGCCAGCGGGTCGGCATCATCGACGCCGACGTTTATGGCCACTCGACTCCCGATTTGTTGGGTGTTCCTGAAGGTGAGGGGCCGACAATGATCGAGGGCATGAACCTGATCGTGCCGGTCGAAGTGGCCGGCATCAAGTTGATGAGCATCGGCATGATGAAGCCAAGTCGCGACCAGGTCGTCGCCTGGCGCGGGCCGGTGGTCGATCGGGCGATCAACCAATTCTTGGCCGACGTCTATTGGGGCGAGCTCGATTATCTTCTGTTGGATTTGCCTCCGGGCACCGGTGACATCGCCATCGGCCTGGGACAGAAATTGCCCAAGGCAGAGGTCATCGTCGTCACCACTCCTCAACAAGCCGCCACAGAAGTGGCCGAGCGCGCCGGGACGATGGCCGGCATGCTCCATCAGCCCGTCCTCGGAGTGATCGAAAACATGAGCTACCTCGATTACACCTGCCCGGATTGTGGCAAGACTCACCGCATCAATCTGTTCGGCTCTGGTGGTGGATCGGCGGTGGCTGCCTCCTTGAGCGAGCGATTGGGTTACACCGTTCCCCTACTCGCGCAATTGCCCTTGGAGCAGGCCTTTCGTGTGGCTGGCGACCAAGGACACCCTGCCACCAAAGATCCGCAGGGATCGCCGGTCGCTCAGGTCATCACTGGCTTGGCCGGTCGCCTGGTCGCCCAGGGGTCCCCGACGAACTGACCCGACGGCGCATCGGCGCCCAACCATTGAGGAGTGCTCGAAAGTCCATGGCCACCAACCTGACTGTCGGCCCACCAACCCGTGGCATCATCGCCTTCACCATTCCCCTGCTGATTGGCAACCTCTTTCAGCAGATGTACGCCTTCACTGACGCCGCAGTGGTGGGCCGCTTGATCGACGTCAACGCCTTGGCAGCTGTCGGCGCCGCCGGTGGTCTGCAATTCCTGCTGATCGGCTTCACTTTCGGGGCTGCTGGCGGCTTGGCCATCCCGACGGCCCGGGCTTTCGGCTCGGGCGACTTCCCCCAGATGCGCCGTTACGTCGCCGCTGGAGCTCTGATCAGCCTGGGCATCGCAGCGGCCATCACCTTGATCGGCACGCTTGGCGCCCACACCCTGCTGACCTGGCTGAACACACCAGCCAGCCTGATCGAGAACTCCGAGAAGTTCTTGTCGATCGCCTTCGCCGGCGCCGTGGTGACGATGACCTATAACTTCCTGGCATCCACCATCCGCGCCTTGGGCGACTCGCGGACACCGCTGATCTTCCTGATAGTCGCCTGTGTGCTCAATGCTGGTCTGGTCGCCTTGTTCATCGGTGTCTTCCACTGGGGCGTGGCCGGCGCATCGACCGCCACGGTCCTGGCTCAAGTGGTGTCGGTGGCACTCTGCTTGATCCTGATCACCAAGCGGATGCCCCAGCTGCATCTCAAACGATCCGACTTCCATGTCCGCAAAGAAGACCTCAGCGAATGTGCCCGGCTCGGTTTGACCATGGGTTTCCAAATGTCAGTCATCGCCATCGGCTCCTTGATCCTGCAATACGCCATCAATGGACTTGGCCCCGACTCGGTCGCCGCTTTCACCGCCGCCATGCGGGTCGATCAAACCGCCTCGGCGCCGCTGAATTCGTTTGGCCTGGCCATGGCCACCTATGTCGCCCAGAATCGCGGCGCCCGTCAATGGGATCGAATCCGCATCGGCATTTTCCGGATCACTTTGGTGGTCATCGGCGTAGCCATCGCCTTGGGGGCGCTGATCATTTTCGCAGGCACCCCGATCGTTTCCTTGTTCCTCGGCGACTCGTCCCCAGGGATCACCGCCATGGCCCACCAGTATCTGATCATCAACGGCGGCCTCTACATCTTGTTGGCCTTGTTGTTCGTCTTGCGTAACTCCATTCAGGGCATGGGCCTGACCGGCGTGCCGACCATCGCCGGAGCTATGGAACTGATATTTCGCGCTCTGGCTGGCATCGTTCTGGTCACCCACTTCGGCTTCGTCGGAGCTTGTTTGGCGTCGCCCCTGGCCTGGTTGGGGGCACTGGTGCCGGTGACCATCGCTTGGTTCCCAGAACGACGTCGCCTGATCAAGCGTCGCCAAACTGACGAGACCATGCGCCAAGATATCGCTGCCGAGATCAGTCAAGCGGCCAGCGAAAACGGCCTGGCCTAGCAGGCACAGTCGAACCAGACCACTGCCGGACTGCCATATGTCATGACCCTTGGCATATGAGGCGGTTCCTTTTTCCAGGCCAAGTGATGACGAAATCGATCCAGCTGGCCGCGGGCTTGTTGGCACTGGCCGTCAATATCCACAATATGAATTTGCCGTCCCACATCTTGGATGATGCTTGTAACCTGAGTAAGACAAAGGAGGAATATGTTCCAAACCGAGTATGCTCAACGCGTTTTCGACGCCCTTGAGTCGCGCTCGTCCCACGAGCCAGAGTTTCTGCAGGCTGTTCGCGAGGTGCTGCTCAGCATCGAACCGGTGCTGACCAAACATCCCGAAATTGAACGAAATGCCATTCTCGAGCGCATCATTGAGCCTGATCGCCAAATCAAGTTTCGTGTCTCCTGGGTCGACGACGCTGGCAAGGTCCAGGTCAACCGGGGTTACCGCTTCGAGTTCAACTCGGCGATTGGTCCCTACAAGGGAGGTCTGCGTTTCCACTCCTCTGTCAATGCGTCAATCCTCAAGTTCCTCGGCTTTGAGCAGGTTTTCAAGAATTCTCTGACCGGCCTGTGGATGGGCGGGGGCAAGGGTGGATCCGATTTCGATCCCCACGGCCGCTCCGAAGCTGAGGTTATGCGTTTCTGCCAGGCTTTCATGACGGAGCTTTACCGTCACATCGGCCCGGATACTGACGTGCCGGCTGGTGACATTGGTGTCGGCGGGCGCGAAGTCGCCTATCTCTTCGGTCAATACCGGCGTCTGACCAACCAGTTCAACGGCGTCATCACCGGAAAAGGCCTGGCTTTCGGCGGCTCTTTGGTTAGGACTGAGGCCACCGGCTATGGCCTGTGCTATTACACCCAAGAGGTCCTCCGCCTGGCAATGAATGACTCATTCGATGGTAAGACCGTGGCCGTGTCCGGCTCCGGCAATGTGGCGATTTTCGCCGCCGAGAAGGCCAGTCAATTGGGCGGCAAGGTCGTGACCATGTCCGACTCGTCCGGCTACATCCACGACCCCGATGGCATCGACTTGAACCTGATCAAAGAAATCAAGCTCAATCGGCGTGCCAGAATCGCCGAATACATCGCCAGTCGCCCCAGCGCTTCGTTCGTCGAGGGTCACAAGGTCTGGGAAGTCAAATGCGACATTGCTTTACCCTGTGCCACCCAAAACGAGATCGACCAGGCTGACGCCACCATGTTGATCGCTGCCGGCTGCAAGATTGTCGCTGAGGGCGCCAACATGCCCACCACTCCCGAGGCAATTGACGCCTTGCGCGCCGCAGAGGTTGTCTTCTGCCCGGGCAAGGCCTCCAATGCCGGTGGCGTGGCCGTCTCTGGTTTGGAGATGGCTCAGGATTCTGCCCGACTGGCCTGGACCTTCGACGAGGTCGACGCCAAGCTGCAAACGATCATGAAGAACATCGTCGCGTCGACCATTGCCGCCTCCAACCGCTATGGTCTGGGCAACGATCTGTTCCTCGGCGCCAATATCGCCGGTTTTGAGCGCGTCGTTGAGGCGATGCTCGCCCAAGGCGTGATCTGACCAAGAAAGAGTTGTGGGCCAATCGCTGAATGCGGTTGGCCCACAGTCGTTTAACCCCCGCTTGCCATCACCTGGGCATAGACCCATGAACCGAACAAGATCAGTAAGGCGGCGATGACCACAAAGGCGATCAGCCATAACCATCGAGTCAGTTTCTTGCGGCGGGTGGGCATGACCGATTCCGGGCCCCACTCCCCCAATTCCGGTTGCAGCCGGGTCGCTCGATCACCGTGGAGGTTGAGGTCACTAAGGATACGCACCAGCCCAGTCTAGTCGGCACCGGCCTGCCGAGCCGTCGACCCCTCAGGAATGCTTCCTCAGGCTGATGCTGACTGGCCGACATCCGCAAGCGCTGCCAGACCGATCTGCAGCAAGCGGTCAAAATCCTCTGCCGCCAGGACGGGCACGCCGAGGTTAACCGCCTTGTCCAGCTTTGATCCGGCCCCATCACCGGCCACCAACAAACTGGTCTTCTTCGACACCGATCCACTGGCCCTGCCTCCTCTGGCGGTGATTGCCTGGTCAGCGCCATCGCGACTGTAGCCCGGCACAGTGCCACTGACCACGACCGTCAGACCCTGCAGGGTCGGCGCCTCTTGGGGCACAGTGTTGGTCTGATCGACGACCATCGCTCCAGCGGTCAACCACTTGTCGATGATCGTTTGATGCCAATCCACCTTGAACCAGTCAACGACACTGGCCGCCAGAATCGGCCCCATGCCCTCAACTTGGCTGAGCTGATCAACGCTGGCTTGTGACAATGCCTCGATGCTGGAGAAGCGGGCGGCTACAGCTGCGGCCAGGCCCTTGCCGAGGTGTCGAATCGACAAAGCCACCAGAAAGCGCTCAAAGGGGCGAGTCTTAGCGATCTCCAGTTGGGACAGCAAAGCTTCAGCTGGCTTGCTCAAACTGGGTGTTTGCCCAGGCCTGGCTTGGTTGCAGAAGAAGCTTGATTGGGTCAACCTGGCCGCGTCGAGGTTGAAGATGTCACCCTCGTCGCTGATCAACTGGTCGCTGATCAGAGCATCAGCGGCCTTGTCCCCCAGACCTTCAATGTCAAGGGCCGAGCGAGAGGCCAAGTGAATCAGACGCTCACGCAGTTGGGCTGGACAGGAACGAGCATTGGGACAACGCAGGTCGATGTCGCCGACGCTCTCCGGAGCCAACTCGGCGCCACAATCAGGGCAATGGGTCGGCATGGCAAATGGCCGCTGTGACCCGTCACGACGATCCAAGACCGGTCCAACCACTTCGGGGATGACATCGCCAGCCTTGCGAATCGTCACCCAATCGCCGATCATCAAACCCTTGCGGGCGATCTCAGACTCGTTATGCAAGGTGGCACTACTGATGACCGAACCGGCCACCTCGATCGGCGTCAGCACGGCGTAAGGCGTCACTCGACCGGTGCGGCCGACACCAACCCTGATGTCGATCAGTTGGGTGACCTTTTCAGTTGGCGGGAATTTGTAAGCCACCGCCCAACGTGGAGCGCGAACGGTCGTCCCCATCGCCCGCTGATCGCTGCGATCATTGACTTTGATGACCGCACCATCGATTTCGTGGGCTAAGTTAGGTCGATCGGCTCCAAGCTGAACGATGTAGTCCTCGACGTCGCTCCAGGTGTGGACCAGACGATCACGATTCGACACCGGTATGCCCCAGGACCGGAACTGTTGATAGGTCTCGGCCAGTGTCGGCAAAGCCAAGTCGCATATCCCCAAGCCATGTGCCAGAAAGGTCAGGGGGCGCTGCGCCGTTTGTGTCGCATCTTTTAGGCGCAGTGAACCAGCGGCGGCGTTGCGGGCATTGGCGAAGGTCTTCTTGCCTGCTGCGGCTAGTTGCTGGTTGAGCCGATGGAAATCGTCCAACATCATGAAGACCTCACCGCGAATCTCGACGCGACCTGGGGCCTGACCAGTCAATCTTTGCGGCACAGCGGCGATCGTGGCGACATTGGCCCGGACATCCTCGCCCACGCGACCATCACCACGGGTCGCCGCCTCAATCAACTGGCCGTCGACATAGACCAAGTCAAGGGCCAAGCCATCGATTTTCAGTTCGCACATGAAACCGGATCGATCCAGTTCGGCGCCGTCGACCAAGCTGTGGACCCGATCGAACCAGGCCCGCACCTCATCGAAGCTGAAGGCGTCGTCCAAGCTGAGCATAACACTGGGGTGGACGACCGCGGCCGCACCAGCTCCCGGCGCAGGACCGATCTGCTGAGTCGGTGAATCCAAGGTCACCAGTTCGGGATGCTCGGCCTCCAACCGCTCCAAGCGGCGCATCATCGCGTCAAAATCAGCATCAGACAGATCGGAGGCGCCATTGACGTAATACAACTGGCGGTAATGATTGATGGCATCAGCCAGTTCGCCGTGTTCTTGGCGCAGATTCTTCGTCACCGAGCCATTCAAGCAGAGCCCAGCGACAATTTTCCAGGTGGTCCAGACAACTCGCAACCATCTGCGACACTGCCCGTCATCTGCGGCCAAGCACTCAAAGCACCAGGCAAACTTCCATCTGGAACACGGAGCAGAAAAGCTGATCCGCTATTGTGAATCAATGCGGTTGCTACCATGGCAGCCGGTTCGCACGGGGATGAGGCGAAATGCTGCCCCTTGCGCCAATTGGAAGGTGTGTTTGCGCGGATGGTTCAGCCATTGTTACCCGCTCCCGCGGCCGAGACCGCCCTGGGCGCCCATTTGACCGAGACTGGGGCACACTTCGCCCTGTGGGCGCCGCGGGCCACCCGGGTCGAATTGGCCCTGCTTGACAAAGATCATCAGCAGGCCAATTGCGACATGACCCTGGGCGACGGCGGTGTCTGGCAGATTGATGTGCCCGGATTGCGCGCCGAGCAACTCTACGGTTTTCGCGTTCATGGCCTCTGGGACCCCAAGACTGGCCAGCGCTTCAACCCTGCCCGACTGTTACTCGACCCTTATGCCAAGGCCATCACCGGCGGCGTCGACTACTCCGGGCCCATCCACGACCACACCAGTGAGTCGGACTATTTGCCCGATCCGACAGATTCATCGGCCGCCGTGCCCTGGTCGGTGCTGGTGGCCTCAACCCCTGCGCCGCAGCCTCTGGCAGCGCCAATCGATCCG
>JAITVZ010000047.1 GCA_031285505.1 Propionibacteriaceae bacterium | reverse complement strand
CCGACGCCATAGACCATCGGCTCGGAACCAGTCAGCCATTGCAACAGCGGTTGCGTTAAACCATCCTTGGCGCTGATTCCAGCCGATGAGGCCGCCTCGGTCGGTCGAATGAACGGCGTCCAGTTGTCGCGATTGATGAAGGCGATGCCAGCGATGATGACGAACAAGACGATGCAGATCTTCAGCACCACCAGAATGCGATTGACCATCATCGATTCCTTGATGCCAATGATCATCAGGACGCCCAGAACGATGATCAGAAGAACTGACATCAAATCGATGTTGAATGATGGACTGTTGCCATTGCCACCGTTGGCGATGACATCCGGCAGGACGTGCGACCCCAAGGCCTGGCCGGTTATCTGGTCGATGAAAGTGCCGAAATAGGCGCTCCAACCTTGAGCGACCACGGACACCGCCAAGAACATCTCCAAGATCAGGTCCCAGCCGATGATCCAAGCGAAGATCTCACCTAGGGCGACATAAGAGAAGGTGTACGCCGAGCCTGACACTGGGACTGTGGAGGCGAATTCGGCGTAGCACATGGCCGCAAGGGCGCAGCAGACTGCGGCGACGACGAAGGAAATGATGACGGCTGGTCCGGCAGTGTCATGGGCGGCCTTGCCGGTCAAGGTGAAGATTCCGGCACCGATGATCACGCCAATGCCAAAGACGGTCAAATCCATGGCTGACAAGGTCTTTTTCAGCTGGTATTCCGGCTCGTCGGCGTCAGCCAGTGACTGAGCGATTGACTTGGTGCGCAGCAAATTCAGGCTCATGGTGCCCCTTTCATGCAAGTTGCGGCATGATCGGACTTTACAACTGCAGGCGCGATGTCCAAAGGGCAAAATGAAATTGATCGAAATGTGGACCAGTGGCCAGGGTCAGTCGGTCAGGTCCACAGCGGTCAGTGTCAACAAACTGGCCTCGGGCCGGCAGAAGAATCGATATGGGGCATGGGGCGATGTGCCCAATCCGGCCGAGACGTTCAACCAGACTGGCGTAGTCGATGACGGCAGTTGGTGCAAGCCCTTGGCTAACTCCACCGGCAGGTCGCAATTGGTCACCAGGGCCCGGCCATTGGGCAGGCAGACTTGACCGCCATGGGTGTGGCCAGCCAAGATCAGGCGATCACCGTCGGCGATCATGGCATCGAGCACCCGGCGATAAGGGGCGTGGGTGACCCCGATCAACAACTCACTGCCGGCCTGTGGCGGCCCAGCGACGGCGGCATAATCATCGGCGTCGCGATGGGCGTCGGCCGTCCCACGAGTTTCGAAGGTGGTCTGGTTGATGGTGAATTGTTGACGAGCCTCTTCGATGTCCTGCCAACCGAAGCTTTCCAGGAGTTGGCGCAATGCTCCATTGGGCAGCGGTGGGCGGTCGTGGTGGTTCGAGGCTGATCGCAGGTAACGAAGCGGGTTGACCGGTTTGGGAGCGAACAGGTCGTTCGATCCGAAGACGAACACGCCGGGGATGCCCTCGAACGGGGAGAGTGCCTCTGCCAGGCGTGGCAAGGCTCGCGCCTCCGACAGGTTGTCGCCGGTGTTGACGATGAAATCGGGGGCGAGCTCGTCCAATTGAGCGATCCAGCGAGTCTTCCAAAGCTGGCGATCCATCAAGTGAATGTCTGACAGATGCAAGATGGTGATGGCTGGTCGACCAGCCGGCAGAATCGGCACGCTCATTCGCCGTAAGGTGAACGCGTTGCGTTCAATGCCAACCCCATAGACCACACCGGCAGCGCCGATGGCTCCCAAAGCAGCCGTCAGTTTCAGCAGCTGCCGTCCGCGTCGCCCCATGCTGCCTCCTGGATAGTTGAATGCCGGTCGGTGGAGTCGTTGGTCACTGCAGTCTACGGCACGGAGTAGAACCAGGCAGCAGCGCCAGGATGCTGTTCGGTCATCACTTGATCGAGCAGGCGGTAAGGACCATCGTCGTTGTGGCTGGCGAAATAGATCAGGCGGCTGCCATCGTCGGCCACGGCAATCCTTGAGACGGTCATGATGTGCTCGGCATTGCCGTTGGCGTTCCAGTCGAAGACACCAACATCACCCAGACTGAGTTGATCAAGCTGGCTCATCTCCAGGCGGTCCCAGCCCTTGTTCTTCATCCAGGCGTCCATGGCGGTCGATAGCGTCCAGGCCGTCGAAGCGCGATGAGGTCCCCGGCTCAACCAGGTGCTGTCCATTGGGATGCCGCGGGCGATCAGGCCCTGACTGGCGAAGTTGGCGCAGTCACCGCCATAGGGGTTGTAATCGCCCCATTGGCCGACGTTGTAGTCGGTGGCATAGGTCAGCAGGTAATCCACTTGCGCAGCCGCTTCGGTCGATGGCGCTTCTTGAGCCACGAAGGTCTGCGGTGTGACATCGGCCGCGGTCATGGTGACGGGAATGGAGGCTCCGCTGCGATCAGTCAAACTGGTTTGCAAAGTGGCCGCCAAGTTCTCCAGGTCGGCCAGGGCAAGGCCTTCTTGGCCGGGTTGCAATTGGTCCAAGACAGTGCCCTGGGCATCGACCAAGACTTTCTCGGCAATGCCGTCCGCACCCATCGCCGGGGCGATGGTTGACCTCAACCTGTCCAGGATCAGTTGTTGATCAAAGCTAGCCAGGGCTTGATCGCTCGGGCCCTGGCGCAGGCGGATCATCGCCAGCAGATCGGCTGAACTCAGCTGGTAGCTGCTGGATTCTCCAGTGGTCAAGGTGAAAACCTCGGTCAGTTTCTGGTTCAACCAATCACGGGTTTGATTGGCCTGATCGTCGCGGATGTCTGGGGCTAATGGATCGGCCGTCAGGCTGATGCTCACCTGCCCATCGGTGCTGGCCAAAACTGTTTTTATCCGCTCCAGTTGGTCCTGATTGACACCGGCTCCAGCGACAGCGGTGTCGGTTTCGAATTGTCCAGTCGTGTTGTTGAACACCACTGCGGCGTCGACAGCAGCCTGGAAGCTGCCGGGAAAATGATTGATCAGCCATTGGTTGATCGTCGTCGGATCAAGGTTGACCAGCAGGGGTTGCTTGACCGGATGCTGGCTGAAAACCCAGCCTGTTTGCCCGCTGGCCTCGGCCAACTGGGCGATGATCGCCTGTCGATCCAAGCTGGCGCCAATTTCGACGCCACTGGCTTGAACCTGCTGGCCATCGACGGTGATTGAGATAGTGGTTTGAGTATCGATTTGGCTGAGCAGGGGATCGAGTTGGTCGAGCGCCAAGCCGCTGATGTCTTGGCCGGCCAAACTGGTGCCGGGCAAGACATGACCGGCATAGGCACGCTGCATCAGTGTGGCGACCAGCAGGGCGATCAGCAGCCAAGCCACAACGACTACCCCTGTCACCAGCAGGGCGAGACGTAGCGGGTGTGGTCCAGGCAGCTGATTGGATTGGTGTCGGTTGCCGATGCCACGGCGTCCCTCGGGCGCAGCTGCTCGGTCGGCATGACTGACAGGTAGGCCAAACCGAGCCCGCTCGGCTAGGGAAGAGTGGGCGCGGTTAGGCGTCGGGGCTTGCAATGCTCGGCGTCTCCTTCATTCGCCCGTGGGAATATTCCATTTAAGCATGTCTGAGGCCACTGAAGGCAGCCACACCCCGTTGTGGGAGCAACTGTGGCTGCCGATCGGTCGTCGGAGTGGCGGCGGTGATTAGAGTGGCCGCATGGAAGAAGTTCACTCGAATATCCCTCCGACAGTCAACACCTGGGAATATGCCACGGTGCCGCTGTTGATTCACGCCACCAAGTCGATTCTGGATTCGTGGGGAAAAGACGGTTGGGAATTGGTCTGTGTCACCCCTGGCGCCGAGCCAGGAGCCAACCCCTTGGCCTACTTGAAACGACCACTGGCCGGTTGACGACTATGGTGAAGCTATCGCTCGTTCAGCCATTGATCGCTGTCTCATCGGCGCGGTCTTTGGCCCGGCGGCCGTAACGCCGTTTGACCGCCGCCGACCCTTGTCGTATGCCGGATTCGATCGAGTCGATGGCTTGCTCGATCGTCACTGGGGTCTTGCTTGGTCCATGAACCTTGCGAAAGGAATTACGCCCCAACAACGCCAGGATGACCGCAATGATCAGGACTAAAACGAAGGCGGTCAAGACCCCAAAAAAGCCACAACCCCAAGTGGACAGGCCCGTGGTGGCTTCATAGAGCCAGGCGAAACCGGCGGCGAAGATGAACCAGAGGATCAGCGTGGCCGAAAAAGCGAAGTAGCCGGCGCCAGCGAATAGACCGCTGCCCAAACCGACG
>JAITVZ010000113.1 GCA_031285505.1 Propionibacteriaceae bacterium | reverse complement strand
ATACGCCTGGCTCATGGGTACGCCCGGCCCGTTGGACGGAACTGGAGCTGTGGCACCCGGCCCGTAGGACTGAACCGGAGCGGTGGCGCCCGGCCCAGCTGCCATGGCCGTGGGCACGTACATGGCAGCGCTGTCGAAGCTCGGCCGATGATGCCGGTTCCAGTTGGCGCGGCGGATCAATGACACGACCAACACCACCACACCGACCAAAAACCCCAAGACCAGCACCACCAGCCCCGCCCCGACCGCAAAAGTGGACGCATCTCCAGTCTGACCAGTCGCCATCACACGGAAATTGAAGGCTGTTCCATCCGATTGACAGCTGACCAGATAGGTGCCAGTGGCTCGTGGTGAAAAGACTGCGACTTGATGGTATCCCTCGGCATCGCGCGAGTCAGTGGGCGACTCCAGGGCAACCGGCTGATCGAAGGGATTGACCACCGAACAGTCGTGTCCGCTTGCCTGACCCAGCTGATCGACCCAGATGCCGATCGGCGCCAACTCACTGACCTTGATCTGCGCCGGCTGACCATCTGATGAATAATCGACCGCATCAATCACTGGTGATGGCGCTGCCAAGGCGGCGATCAGGATGGCCACGAAGCCGATGATCGGCAAGGCCACCATCATGATGATGCCGACCAGGACACCGGTTGAGCCCGCGGCTTTGGCCGGTTTTTGCTGAATCGGCATGTATGTCATAGAAGCTCCCTGCACTGACGGCGCTGACCACGACTATCAGCGACGGACAGTGACAGTATATGGCAGATTTTCGGCCAGATAAGATATCGCGGCGGCTGCTCTGATCGGATTGACAGCCAACCCGCGCCAATCCCCACACCCTTGGTCAACGACTGTGCCAAGGGATGGTTCGGGACTACTGCGCCGGAGGCTGATAGCCCTGGTCAGGGCCCGGGAGTCGGGCGGGTTGGAGCGACGTTTGGGGTCGGTGGGCGTGCCGCCGCCTCTTGGGCAGCAATAGCCGGGCCACCCGCCGTGAACTCACTGATTGGGTGGCTGATATCCCCGATCCGGTGCTTGGGGTGAGGGATAAGCCGGGGCGGTGAATGGGGCTTCGGTCGGCACAGGCTGGGGCTGACCAGGTTGGGGCTGGCCGATGGCGGCTGATTGCGCCGCGGAGCCCATCGGATTATCGACCGTGTTCGGTGTCTGAGGCGGATAGGCGGGCACGGTGAAACCTGGAGTCGAGGGGGCTGCGAAGGGGCTGCTCGGCGCCGGATTGGATGAAGCTGATGGTGCCGCTTGAGTCGGGGCGAACGACTGAGCCGGGGGCGCTGCTGGCGGATAGGCTGTTGCCGGAGTTGGTGCCGACTGATAGGTGCTAACCGGGCTGGTCGCCGGCGGGTAGGTGGCCGCTGCGGGCGGGTAGGTGGCCGCTGCCGGCGGGTAGGACGAAGCCTGGTTGTTAGCGGGCGGATAGCTGGCAGCCGGGTAGGTTTGAACCGGGTTGGCCGAAGGAGCCCCCACCGGATACGGCTGGCCGGGCAGGCCACTGGCGGCGCCTGGCATGCCCGGAAGGTTGGACATCTGGGGCGCAGTCACCAACTGCCCCGAGCCATATTTCCGCGTCCAGCGCGAGCGGCGCACAATCGTGACAATCAGCAGCACCAAGCCGACCAAGCCGCCGAGCACGATCAACAGGATGCCGGCGACGAGTCCACCAGCGAAACTGCCGACTTCCACCGCTGGCGCCACCTTGTAAGTGAAGTTGGCGCCATCGGACAAGCACATGACGGCGTATTGACCGGCTTTGGTCGGAGTGAAGATCAGTTGCATGTCGTAGTCGTTGTAGGTGACCGCCGTGTCGGGCTGGCTGGGTGTCACGACATCGCCATCCGGGTCGAGCACTTGGCATTGCCCACCGATAGCGACACCATCGGCGTCAATATAGACACCCAAAGGCTCGCCAGGCTGACCGTCGACAAAGGTCCCGATATCAGCGGTCGAAATAACCTCAGCGGCGCTCACCGGGCCGAAGGCGCCGAAGCTGGAAGTCCCCACCAGGATGACGCCGATGATTGGCAGCACCACCATCAGGGCGACACCGACGATGATGCCGACGATGCCCGGCCGTTTCGGTTGACCGGCAAACACTGGTGAACTCATTGGAAATTCCTCTCCCCAACTGATCGGCGATCAGCCGATCAGCCCCAAACTGCACAAGGCGGCTTGCGGTGTGCAGCTAGATTCTAGCGCAGGGCATGGTGCAGCGGGCAGGTTGATGTGTACGGGTCTTAGACTGGCGTCATGCCTGATCACAGCTTGAAGTCGCCGCGGGCTGTGGCGGCTGTCATCTTGTTGTTCGCCTACAACGGCTTGGTGATGGGGGTTTACGCTTCGTCGATCGCCATCTTCCGGCGGCGACTGGGGGTCGACAACACCGAGCTGACCATTTTGTTGGCCTTGACCGGCTTGGCGGCCGTCAGCAGCATGCAGCTGGTCGGCCGAGCCGTCGACCGCTTTGGAGCACGGCGAGCCTGTCTGATGATGATCGTGCCCTTGATCATCGCTGCCACTGGCTACGCCTTGGCGCCGAGCTATCCGTTGCTCCTGGCGACCGGGGTGTTCCTCGGCATCGGCAACGGTGGCATCGACGTGGCGATGAACGCGCTGGCCGTGCAGGTTGAGAACCACCGCTTGGCCGCAGGACGCCGACCACTGTTCTCCTTCTTCCATGGCACCTGGTCGATCGGCATGTTCGCCGGATCATTGGCGATCTCGCTGGTCGGCAATGTCCTGAAAGTGCCGGCCAACACCACCTTGACGATCTGTGGATTAGCGGCGGCGGGCATTGGGGTATTCGCCGTGGCGGTCGCCTGGCGGGTCACTCCCGAAACCGAACTACTCCCCCACACCGACGACCACGGCCAGAAACGCCGCATCCCAGCCACCGCCTGGTTGCTCGGGTTAATGGCTTTGGCTTTCGGTCTTGGGGAAGGCACAGCCACCGATTGGTCGACCTCGCAAGTCTCAGCGGTCGCAGCTGTCGATGATGAAGCCGCCGCCTGGGCTGTCACCGCCATGACCGCCTGCATGGTCATCATTCGATTGACCGCCGACTGGTTGGTGGCGCGGTTTGGTCGGGTAGCGATGGTCCGCCTGGGTGGCGCGGTGGCGGCTGTCGGCTATCTGTTGACCGCCTTCAGCTCCGCCTTCCCGCTGCTGATCCTCGGTTGGGCTCTGGTCGGGCTGGGCATCGGCGTGGTCGCTCCCCAGGTCTATGCGGCCGCCGGCAACCTGGCCGGTGGGCGGGGCTTGGCCATGGTGGTCACCTTCGGCTATTCAGTCTTCTTGCTCGGACCAGTAGTGATCGGCGCCCTGGTCAGTTGGTTGGGCATCCACCACGCCATGGCGGTGCCCGGTGCGCTGCTGGTGGGCCTGGTGGCCGTGGCCGGGGTGGCGATGGGCGGCGACAAAGCCAGCAGTTCGGCTGACTACGCCTGAGTCCTGGAGCCGGCCGACGTTGGTCACCTTCACCTAATCCCGGCTGTGGGCGATTCAGAGCCGCTCGGTGTGTCGCACTTCACCGTAGACGTTGTTGCCGCCCGCCAAGGCGAAAATGAACTCCAGGAAACCCGGCCGATAGTTGATGAAACGCCCAGCCGCATGCAGCTCGATAATCTCATCGAGGCTGGCCCAGCGGGCATCTTGAACCTCAGAAGCCTGGAGCCGCAAATCTGCCAGACTGAGGCTTTGCGGCGCATCAGCCAAGAAGTAGTCGGTGAAGCCCCGATCATGGGCCACTGTCATCGCCGGGCGATATGCGCCAAAGTCAATGTCGACACCGACCTCTTCATTGAGCTCGCGGCGCATCGCCAAACGACTCGACTCACCGGTAACCACCGACCCGCCAGCGGTCAAGTCCCACAACCCGGGCCAAACTTCCTTGTCATCGACTCGTCGCTGGATCAGCATCTGATCACCACGAAAGAGGGCGCCGACCACCACTTGATGGAAATCACCGACTTGGAAAAAACGGTGGACGCCATCGTCAGCAGAGCCTGGGCGGATCACCTGCTCCCCGGTTGGGCGACAATCAGCATCGAGCAGGTCCCACAATTCAGTCATTTGGCCAGTATAACCAGCAGTCTGGCACTGGTTGGCAGGGGTGACGTGCCTCAGTTTGTTTGGGCGCGGGGTCGGGTGGCGGGCTGACGGGGTTGACGCCTGCTGTCCTGGCGACTGCCTGAACTAAAAGAAACCTCCGCCGGAACACCAGTCCGCTTCACTACAGTTATTGCCATGACAGCCTGGTACGACTTCTTCTGGACCAATCCGGCCGCCGGCACACCGCCCCAGTTGGCGGTGGGGTTGTTCAGCGGGCGGCATCTGATCTTTCTGGCCGTCTGCGCCGTGCTGGAGGCGGGCATCATCATCGGTTATCGGCGCGCCAGCCAAGCAGGCCGACGGCACTGGCGCTTGGGCATCGCCTTGGCCGTCTTGGCATTGGAACTCTTTCGCCAGATCGGCTATTGGGCCAGCGGGCATTATTCAGCGGCCATCATCCCCTTGCATGTCTGCGCCATCGCCAGCTTCTGCGTCATCATCGATGGGCTGCGCCCGAACGCCTGGTGCCGACAATATCTCTATGCCATGGGCTCCTGGGCGCCCATCTGTGCCCTCTTGTTCGCCGACTGGGCTGGGCAACCTTGGTTCAATGCCTACACTTGGCAGGCCTTCCTGATTCACTCGCTGATGTGGGGTTACATCATGGCTTTGTTGATCAGTGGCGAATTTCGGCCGAGTTGGCGCCAGCTGTGGAAGGCCGCTGTGATCGTCGTGGTGGCCGCCGTCACCGCTTGGCTGGTCAATCGCGCTTGGGGCACCAATTTCTGGTTCCTCAACACTGGTTCGCCCGGATCACCGCTCGAACCGATTCAAGCCGCCAGCGGGCCGGCTTACATACCGGTGATGATTGTTTTGGTCGGTCTGCTCTGGCTGGTCCTCTATTGGCCATGGACGTGGCGGCGACATCATGACTACTCAGATTCACGGCTGGGTCTTACCTAAGCCGATCCCGCCAACCCCCCACTTGTCAGCCCAACCATGCCAATTGGGTTGAAGTCGTCGGTACTCTGATCTGGCGTAGCCCCACGCCTTGTCAGGTTCACTTTTCCGGGCGACGGGTCGCGTCACGAGCAACCGAACGAGAGCTTGATTTGAGCCACACGACAACAGCCGCTGGCATCCGACTCGCCCAGCGCCCCGCCAGCCCACGCCGCATCTTGGCCATCATTGGCATTGCCGCGCTGATCGTGGCCGTCATCGCCACTTTGCTGGTCTGGCCTTTTTCTGCGCGGGCAGCCGACCTCAACACCATCTACCTCAACTCCAGCGCCTTTTCCACCGACACCGACGTGACCGCTGCCTTGGCAGCCGGCGCCTGCACCCCCGGAGACGATGGCTACGACGCCAGCACGCCTGCCAACAACCGTTGCTCGCTGCGAGCGGCCTTGACCTACGCCAACACCCACTCCACCGCGGCCACACCCTTGACTATCACCTTGGCCAGCGATTTCCTGACCGCTGGCGCCGGCGGCGGCTTCATTCCGATGAACAGCCCGACCATCTCGACAACCTATTTGATGGATGCGACTTATATCAACACCGGCATCAGCATCGGCGTTCCCGGCAGTACCGGAGCGAAAGCGCCAACCGGGGCCGCTTTCACCATCGACGCGCCGATGACCATCAATCTGCAACACGCCCTGGGCATCAAGGTCCGCCCCGGTCCGGGGGGGACCGCCTCAGCCAGCGATCCCACCAGCAATAAGCACATCACGTTCCTGATTCGAGCCAGCGGTGTCCACTTGCTCAATTGCTCCGACATTCAAAACGGTATGACTGCCATCACCGTTGACAAGACAGCCTCTGACGTCGAGATCCGGGGCGGCATCACGCGACCGATCGACAACGGTTATACCGCTCAATTCTTGGTCATTCAGAATGGCGCCACCAATGTAACCTTCGCTGACTACACCGTCGGCAATCTCCGGACCCCCAGTTCCCCAAACGAGGCCCGCACCAGCATGGGCTGCAACGCGGCGCTCTGTTTCACCAGCGGGGGCAACACGCAGACCCCCTCTGATGCCATACTCGTTGACAATGTTAATTTCATCAATGTCACCGCCAGCGACTCCTGCACGGTCGGCGTCGACGGCGGCGGCTGCAAATCGTCAGCCATCTATGTAGCTGTTCGAGCCAGCATAGGCAGCGGCAATCCCGGTGGTGGCCTGGAGATCAAAGAGTCAACCTTCGGCGGCATCACACCCACTGCCGCCCCGGGCACTGCCGCCTATCAATACATCTACAGCAACGCTTATAACGCCGGGGACCCCGTGACCCATGTCAATGGTCTCAACTTTCATGACAATCGCACCACCACCGTCGATGATCAGCCAACCAACTATCCGATCGCGCCCAACTTCACCTGTTCGGAACCCAACACCGCCGCATGCGCCCTGATCAAGCTGTATCCAGGCAGCGTCTACACAGGGAACAACCTCATCGCCAGCAACGTCTTCGAGAATCCAGCCAACACACAACAGGCTTTGGCGATCAGTGCTGACGGCGGCATCGCCGGTGACACCGAGTTCCACCTGACCATCGAGGACAACTCCTTCGACGGCTTCACTGGCCCGGGCATCGGATTGTGGTCTTCGGGCACTCTGACGGTGCAGCGCAACACCTTCGGGGTTGCCAGCTACTCCAACGCCAACGTCATCCACGAGGAAACCGCCCAACTGGGCCACTCCTATTTCGGTGGATCAGTCACGCCCACCGAATGGGGCATGTTTGTCAACGGTGACCCAGAATCGAATATGAAGATCGGCACTTGGTACCCGAACAATACGCCAACTGTCGCCCCCGCCACCTGCCAGGTCAGTTTCACGGCCACCGCCCCCGGCTCTGGCGATCTGGCCAACAAGAGCACCCAACCCCGGCTGCCCCTGCGTCTGGACACCTTCTGGACCAGCGATATAACCGCTGAGATCTACGTCGGATCGACCAGTGTGCCCAGTGGCACCACCGCCACCATCAACCTACCGATACCACCGAGCTTGATCCAGGCCGACGGCACCTTGCTGGCTGGTTACCTCCGACTGCAAACCCAGTCGCTGGCGGTCGATGCCAACAATCCGGAGTCTTCGCAATACTCGCGGACGGTGCCCTTGACCGGCTCCTGCACCATCGCCGAAGTCACGGCATTGGCCACCGACCACGGCCCGGCTGCCGGCGGCAACAACCTGACCATCACCGGCAACAACTTCAGCCACCTCGACCCAGGGACGGTGTCGATCGACCTGTCCACCGGTGGGAAATGCGCGCCAGTGACGATCGTCAACGACCATGAGCTGACCTGCGTCATGCCCGCTTCGACCCGCCAACCCAGCCGCAGTGGCCTGATCAACGTGACAGTCAGCATCCACTCCGCCATCGTCGCCAACTGGTCCGACGCCTACACCTACCTGATCGATGGCACCTTGACGGTCGACAAACGGGCTTGGATCAACGCGCCGACCGGCCTGTCGGCCACGGATCTTTATGACGCAATCATCGGTGGTGCGAGTGGGGCCACAGAGCTAGCCAATGGTGCAGCGGTGGCGCCTGGCACCACCGTCACCTGGACCTACACCGTCAATTACGCCTATACCTACCCGGCGGCCCTGACCCCCGGCACAGCTGACATTGGCGTGTTGAACGCCCAGGTGACCGACGACAAGATCGGCCCGGTCTGCACCATCGCCCAAGTGTTGATCAATCAGCCGACCGGGTGCGCCGCCAGCGGAGTGGTGCAATAGGGGTCGGGCCTGCGGCGTGTGGCCCTGGCGATGCCTCTTGTGCTCAAAGTGGACCCAGCCTGTTCACCACCAAGCGGTCCACCGCTGGTGATCGCCCGGCTTGTTCACGCCTATTGCCGGCGGTCGAGCCGCCACCAAGCCCAGAAAGCCAGCGTCACGCACCACAGGGCCAGCCCCACCAAGCCGACGACCACCTTCCATGGCTCGGTCTCGCCGGGAGTCATCGCCCATATCGCCAGCCCACCAGGCATGATGCTGGCGATGATCTCCATCAGCGATGAGCTCCATCCCTGCCACACCCAGCCCGCGACAGCGGCCAGCACCGGCAGGATCATATAGACCAGCATCAGCAGCGCCGTCGTGGCAACTCCAGAGGGCACAGCACTGCCCAGGCAGAAGGCCGATAAGACCGCCAGCGTCACAGCGAGGGCGGTGCAAACTCCGACCCAAATGAATTGCCAAGGAGTGGTGGTGCCATGAACCAATGTCATCAGAGCCCATAGTTCAACTACCGATAACCACAGAATTGACAGTGTTCCGACCAGGATGATCATGCTGACAATGCGACTTAGAATAAGCCGCTCTCTATTTGGCACCCAACCCAGAGTCACTTCGACATACCCGTTACGCCACTCACCGGTGGCAGTTGTCAACACCCATAGACCCAGTACGACGACAAAGACTAAACCACCGATTGGGACGGCAAACTGAGCGTCATCAATCCCAGCAATAAAAAGCCCCGATTGGCGCATGGCCGCCACCATGCCATATACGGTCCAGAAACCCGACAAACAAGCAACAGATCCCCAAATCCAAAAAGAACACCGTCGCATATGCCGCCGTAGGTCAGTCAACACACACCCTATAAAGGATTGACGCGCCGGCAAGACATTGATCATAGTATCGTCGCGGCCACTGGGACTCTTTGCCCCACGTTGCGACACTCTAATATTACCCATCACTTCACCTTCTCCACTGATCCCAATCTATTGAAATCTTCAACGAATTCAGGCTCTGTAAGGGAGGTGAAGACCTCTTCAAGTGAAGGCCTAATCTCGCTGAGGTGAGATAGGACTATACCGTTGCCTTGGGCGATAAGACTGATATTCTCGGCGGTCGTGCGTCGAGCAATGATATCGCCGCCAGAAAAATCTGCAGTCACGCCGGTCTGCCGAATCGCATCGATCAATTGATCAGCACACTTCGCACGCACTACCACATCTCCGCCACTGGAAATACTCAGCAGATCTTGCAGTGGCCCCTGACGCACCACTCGCCCCTTCGACAACATGACCACGTTATCCGCCACTAGCGCCAATTCGCTCAGGACATGCGATGAGACTACGACGGCCACACCTTGAGCAGCCAGAGCCACAATCAATTCCCGGACCCAAGTCACCCCAGTTACGTCTAAACCATTAATAGGCTCATCAAGCAGAAGATTAGACGGCCTGGAGACGAGTGCCAGTGCTATGGCCAATCGCTGCCTCATGCCTGCTGATAGCTCGCGAACCCGCCTACGCCGCACGTCAACCAGTCCAACCAGCTGCAGCAACTCATCCACCCTTGACCGTGGCATCGACTGACCCTCTGCAGCGCCTCGCAGTAACTCTTGGCATCTAAGCGCCCCAGGAAGGCGATCAGAACCCAGGCCAATCCCAAGACTCGCGCCGGGGCGTTGCGACAACCGGTGAGGAGCACCGTCAACCAGCGCCCCGCCCTGCGATGCCTGAGCCAAGCCGGCAATGATCCGCATGCATGTGGTCTTCCCAGAACCATTTGGACCAATGAATCCGGTGATCAAACCATTATCTGCGATGAAAGACACATCATGCAGGGCAGTTTTTTCACCAAATGTTTTGCTCACCTCGATTACTTCAATCATTTGGCTACTCCATCGTTGCTTTGTTTAATAACACTGCATGGTCACGCATAGAGGTGCCGCATATCCTCAGGCAGGCATTCGAGGAATTCCAGATCAGTCAATTCCACTTGAAACCTGGGATTAACACTCTTGAGGTGGGGCACCCTGCTGGCGGGACTACCGCCAAACCCTGCCTGAACTCTTTGGGCCATCGATACCAGTTGTGGACCATCAATGGTCACCATTCCTACCACCTGTGCATAGGCCCTTGCTTCTGCGGAATAGCGGCTGGTCGTGATGAACATTAAGCCACTGGCTCCGACGGTGCGATTTGCGCCAACCAGTTTCTGCAGAAGTGTACGGCCAATGGGGCAACTAGTTGCGTAGCACTTGCACTCAGCGATCATTGATCGCCCACTTGGGTCAACTAGAACTAGGTCATATCCACCATCGCGGGTTGGCGGCGTCACGTCAGCATGGTAGCCCTGTCGGCGTAAAAGGTCAGCACAAAATGACTCAAAATCTGAGGGGTGATTTGAAAATGCTTGCAGGATGTCAGCCACTGACGTTGCAGCCCAGCGCATTCTGAAATGCTCCTCTATATCCTGCCGCTTCAGAGATTCAGCCTCACAATCATCAATTTGTGCACCCCCCGGCGCAAACCTTGAACTGCGCGATACATTGTGAGTGGATATAGGCATTTCAATTCATACCCGTCAATTGCCACGACTGACCAATATCGAATTATCCTGTTCCCCGATCGACGTTTGTCTGCAGTTCCATCCCGCTTGGGGTAGGCCCATCTGGGAAAACCCAGCACAAATGATCCACTGGCTCCTGCCGGTCCACGCTTAACATGAAATTTGTTTGATAGATGTGTTTGATAGCGACGACCAATCCGGCGCCGCAACAGTGCCTGACGAATATGCAGCACGAGGAGCACAGCCAACCAGATCGCAAGGCCGCACAATGGGGCAATGAGCCATGGCACGAATGGTGCGAGCGGTGATAGGTGGTCGAAGATGGGCAAGAGTGGCTCCTGTGCTCGGGATACTATGATTACACAACGCCATCAATAATATCGGCACTTTGGCTGCCCCTTTTGCCAAGCAATAGTCACCGAACAGATGGTATTTGTTTCGGTGGCGGTGGTTTTCACCGCGGTGAAGTGTGTGATCAATCTAGATATGCGTAGACAACTGATCTAGACTGCGGCGATGATCATCCGATCGAAGGGGTCACGGTGATGCTATGGGAGAGTCATCAGTGCTTGGCCGTGTTTGGCGGAGAAAGGCAGTTCGTCAATGCCGCCCGTCAACAACTCATCGACATGGCCAGCTGGAATCGACAGTTTTGCCAATGAGGCCTTGATCGATACCTCGACAGTGCTGATCGACGAAATGAGGATGGCGTTGGTCGGATCCTCGATCACGCGCCGAAACGTCGGTCAGTCTCATGATCTGCCTCCAACACCGTCGCAACGATCCAGTCGTCTCAGCTCGCACGACTCCCACCGCGGGCCATGGTCGCCGCCTCAAAGCCGTTTCTGGAAGGCCACCGTAGGGTTGGCCAGTTGGTAGCCGATGGCGTGGTTGATGGCGAGCATGGCGCCGTTCTCGCTGGCGTTGTCGGTGTAGATCCGGGTGATCCATGGTGTCTCGGCCATGATCGCCTCGGTTGAGGCCAGCTTCAGGGCCAGGCCCAAGCGATGCCCATTGTGCTGACGACGCACCAGGGTGTTCCACTGAAATCCCTTGCCATCGCCTGAATCTCGTTGGACTGCCAGATCGGAGAAGCCGACCAGTCGACCGCTGCTGATCTCCCGGGCCACCACCAGCACCATCTCACGGTTCATGTTTCGGATCATCTCGTACTCACTGAGCACCCGCTCAGCGTCCCATTTCTCCGGGGTGAAGTCGAGTCCAGCGGTCGGGATGTCGACGGACATCACCTCGTGCAGTTCGGCCAGTCCGTCGACCCAATCCGACGGAATCGGCCCGACGTGACTCAAAACCTCATAGCCCGACGAGGCCCGGGCCACCTTGGCCCGCAGTGAGTCGAGCAAGCCTTGATCGACCGGTAGATCAAGGCGCGAGGTGCGCTCGACCTGCTCAACCATCCAACAGTGCTTTTGGGCGAAACCCCAGGCGGGCAGATCGGCGGCAAATGATCCGCCTTCGGGGGCAGTGATGCTCGCCTCGTCGTCGTGCGGTTCGCGGGCGGCAACCCAGGTGATCAGGGTCGTGCGCTGGAACTCTTCGGCGATTCCCAGCTGCCAGGCCTCCAGTCGGGTGCCGAGCCCGCGCCGCCAGTGGTCAGGATGGACCCACGAATGCAGGTGGGCCGAGATGAGGTTGTCCTTCATCGGCAGATCGACCTCGGCGAACGCAACCACCCGGCCAGGAGCCGCACCGTCGAGGATCACCGCCTGACAACCGAATCCGCCTGGCGTCTCCCGCCCCAGCGCCCAGAGCTCCGCAGCGTTGAGCGCCGATTCGTCATCGCCGATGGAGGCCCTCAGTGCCGCCGCGATGACCCCAGCTGACTGGTGAAACATCCAGCCGTCGGCGGAGTCGGGAGTGGCTTCGCGGGGGATCTCAACGAGCGAGTAGGTCATGAGTGGATACTATCGGTCACTGCCGCCCCCAAGATAGCGGTGGCCCAGTCCGGCATCTGGTCACAGAGCTGGCGCTGCCGGGGCGTTCTTCAATCCCCCAATCGGCAGCAGTCAAACGAGCTGAACACCATATGCCCTGAAGGCACGATCAGCCGTGGCGATGGGCAGCCCATCACATATGGCCTGGGCGATAATCATCCGATCAAATGGGTCTCGATGATGCCATGGCAGAGTCATCAGCGTTTGGCCGTGCTTGGCTGAGAATGGCAGCTCGTCAATGCCGCCGGTCAGCAATTCGTCAACATAGCCATCCGGGATCGACAACTTTCCCAATGATGCTTTGATCGACACCTCCACCGTGCTGATCGACGAAAAGAGGATCGTGTTGGTCGGAGCCTCAATCACTCGCCGGAAAGGTTCGAGATTCGGGTGATCAGCCAACCACCAGAGCATGACATTGGTGTCTACTAATACCCTCATATCATGACCCTGGGATCACGGATAGCTCGGACGGATCATCGGTCGCACCGTACCAGTCCTGGGCCTCGTCAGCGGTGAACTCGTCCCATCCCTCAGCGAAAACGATCCGCCCCGCCATCGCTCCTGACTCGCGTGGTTGTGATTCCGGGGCAATCGGCACCAAACGAATCAAAGGCTTCTCGTGCCGGGTGACAACTATTTCAATATCATTATTGGCCACTTCCGCCGCCAGCTGCGAAAAGTGGGTCTTGGCGTCGTAGATGCTGACGCTGCGCGCGGATCGACCAGCCATAACCCGAATCTATCATGAACCAGACCAGTCTGACCCAAGTATTTGGGCAGCCTGAGCCACCGGCTTCCATGGCCAGCGCTGGGCGCGACGTTGACAGTGACCAAGGGGTCGATGCTGGCGATAACGCCGTCATAAGGAATCTTGGTCTGACCCTCCTGAGTGGCACTACTGCTGTCGCTGTTTGTTGGCAGCATCGATTTTCCGGGGATGATTCTCTCCATTTTAGTGCTATTCTGATACTCCTTTCATGCCTCCACAATTCAGACAGGGACATCATGAGCGATTACACGTCACCCACCCCCCCCGTATTCCACCGGTGCTGACGGTGTAGTACCGCCGCCATACCAGCCACCTGGTCAGACACCACTGCCGAGCCAGCCTCAATCATCCCCAAACAAACCGTCACCCTTCGATCCGCGGCACTGGAGCCGCGGTCTGCAGATTGGAGCGGCCATCGTCGCCCTGCTCATCCTCGGATCGATCATCCGCAGTTGCTCCGGGAGTGGAGCAGATGACCACGACAGCCAAGCCCCGGCGGCCATAGCAAGCAATTCGCAGGCCAGTGAGCCCACAACGCCGACCTTGAGCGAGGAGGTGTTGACCGCCACACTGCCTGACTTCACAGGAGTCAATCTCCAGACAGCCCAGGACCAACTCCAGGGATTGGGCCTATTCGTCTTGGATCAAGAGGACGCCTCCGGCCAGAACCGTATGCAATTGGACGACAGCAACTGGACCGTCTGCCGCCAGGAGCCCGCGGCCGGTGATGAGGTCGCACTGACTGACGAGATCACACTCTGGTCAGTCAAGATCGGGGAAAACTGCGATGGAAGTGGAGCAGACAACCTGGAGGCGGCGACTACGGCACCGACCATCGAAATGTCATCAATCAACAACGGTGACCACCAAGTAGGAGCAGACCTGCCGGGCGGCGTATATCGTTGCGATGTCGATACTGACAGCCTCATCCCTTACGCGGCAGTCTCCCAAACTGACGCCGATGGAGCAGTGACGGACATCCGTAACGCAGCGACCGGGGCCATCATTTTCACCGTGATCGATTTGCCTGGCTCAGTGGTGGATTTCCAGGGTTGCAGTTGGATCGGGTTGGCTTCTGAGAATCCGCGACAGGCGCCTATCACCGACGGCTACTGGCTGGTTGGTTCCGAAATAAGTGCGGGCAACTACACCTGCGCCGTTGATACCGCGGCGTCAATTCCCTACGGAGCTGTCACCCAGATCGGGGCTGACGGCAGCGTCATCGATATTCGAAATGGCACCGAGGGCAACATTATCTTCACGGTGGCGGACGTAGCCGGATCGGTCGTGTCATTCCAGGGGTGTGTCAATGTCTCCAGTGGATAGCGCCACCCCAGCTGGCTGGTTCGATGACGGCCACGGGCAGATGCGCTGGTGGGACGGCCAGCGCTGGACGGAGCATCTTCAGGCGGAATCAGGCGGCGCTCGGCCTCGCAGCGGAACAGGCGAGCCACTGACCACTTTCAATGACCTCAAGGCTCACACGTCGCGCAGCCTCGGTGGCTGGTTGGGAGGAAAAGCGGCAGCCCGGCAGGCCACCAAAGAGCGGTTGGCCTCCCAGAAATTGGCAGCCGGGCCGGTGGCCACCCGTGGCACTTTCGGCGACGCCCTGATCGAGCTGTACCAGGGCGGTTACGTTCGTGTCGCCCACCCCGGTGAACGATCGACCGACGCGGTCATCACCAACAAGACGCCCTATGAAAAGCTGGTCGACATCGTCTTCATCTCACCAGATGAATCAACTGGTGAGGCCATGCAGCCCGTGCCGACCGAGGCCGTCACCGGTGCCGCGAGTCTAGTCAAGGGCGTGACCAGGCTCGCCGGTATGACCCTCCCTGGTGCGATAGTCACTGCTGCTGCGCCCTTAGCGCTGGCCGGTGCCAAACAGATCAGCAAGGCCATAACCGGCAGAGCCGTCTTGACCATCACCACTGAAACCATGATTCACTCGCTAACCAACCAGACCAAGGGAAGACTCGGTGCCCGGCGGGAACAGGAGTCAACCGGTCGAGCACTCGAACAGATCGGTCGGCGAATCATCGGATTGCCAGAACGACATGCACATCAAGCGGTGCAAGCGGCTATCGGGCCAACCCATCTGGAGCTAGATGCAGCGACCAGCACCCACCCCATCTCGCCTCATGATCGTGGCGAACCGACCATGCCAGCGGTCGACCCAGTCCAGCGCCTGCGGGATCTGAATCAGCTGCGCGACGACGGAATCATTGATGACGACGAGTTCAACATCGCCAAGGCGATGATTCTCCGTTCTATGTGAGACATTTGAGACCACTCACTCCGCGCGGCATACCCCAACCGAGCAGGTAGAGTGCCGCCGCGGTGAAAACTGATTCAACATCTCCGATGGAGACCCTCACAGCCGTTAGACGATCCCGGCCGACGGCAAAACACCCAGCCGTCGTTGACAGTGGAGTCAGAGTTGGCGTCGCTGAGAACCCCGACAAGCACTTAGTCAAGACTAAACTGAGCTCATGAAGTACGAATACGCCAAGGTTGTCGACTCGCCCTACAAGGCGACGGATCGGCCTTCGTTGGTGATGGTCCCCGAGCAACGATTCATCACCATCCACGGCGAGGGCAACCCCAACGGGCCCGATTTCGCCGACCGCACCGGCGTGCTCTACCCCATCGCCTGGGGCATCAAAATGGGCTTCAAGAAGGCGCACGCGACCGACCCAAACGCTTCCTCTTCATCCACCGCCCCCTTCGACGACTTCACCGTCTTCCCCCTCGAAGGCTGGTGGTCGATGACCGGCGACGACTCGACCAACAAAGACGCCTACATCTACGACCTGATGATCGGCCAGCCCGACTTCGTCAGCAGTGAGATGTTCGAGCTGGCTCGCGCCAAGGCCGCGGACAAACACCCCAACCCATTGTTCGGCGAGGTGACCTTCGGGACTATCAGTGGGGGGTTGAGCGTTCAGATGCTGCATCGCGGCCCCTACGACGACGAGCCGGCTTCGTTCGCCAAGATGGCCGAATTCTGTGCGGCGAGCGGGCTGCAAAGGCTCACCCCCGAGCACCGCGAGATCTACCTCGGTGATCCCCGCAAGACCGCCCCCGAGAAGTTGCGGACCATCCTGCGGTTCACGGTGCGCTGACCAAGTTCATCGCCGGATTCTTTGAACTCGTTCGGCACAAGTGGCAAGCCTGGGCATGGGGATCTGGTGACGATCATTCTGGCAGTGGATAGCACTCAAGCGCCGTGTGCCGGCTGATCTGATCGAAGTCCCGATCCTCGTGAAGCAAGGGCACATCGTGCTCGATGGCAGTGCAGGCGATGAGCAAGTCGATACTGCCTCGCACGGTGACTCCTTTGCGACGCAAATCAAAGTACAGGCGAGCTGTCTTTTCGAAGGTTTCCTTGCCTGACGGCAGCCAAAGGAATTCCTGGGTGATGAGAGTACGCCGCAAACGAACGAACTCCAACTCATCACGGGCCCCCTGGAGGAGCTCCTGGTAGGTATAGGGCGAGATGGCGATGTCGGCGGTGGCGACCACCAGACCTTCCAACACCCGGGCACCAGCCGTGTCGACACCCTTGAAGTAGTTGACCAGGACCGATGTGTCGAGCAGGATCACGAGAGGTCCGGTCCAGATGCCACCCGCAACGCACGATGGTCGTAGCCGTCGGCAAAGGCCACTTGACCACGGAGATCACCGAGACTCCTTCGCTCACGGCGCTCAACCAGTTCACTGAGAGCCAGAGCGACAACCCCTCGCTTTGTCGTCTCACCGGTCAATTCCATCGCCTGACTGACCATGGAGTCATCAAGTTCAATATTGGTTCGCATGGTTACACTCCTTCGTACACATCAGCGTACACCATGAATGCCGCCTGGCCTCAGTGCTCGTTCTGCAGAAAACGAGCGGCGGCTGGGGGGAGAACACCACCACCGACGTCCACCAAGCAACCCCATCTCGACTTGAGCACATCAGCTAAGCTACGATTCCGTAAGTTACGTTTCCGTAGGTGAGCCCGGCGGAGAACCCCACCCGCCGGTCGACACCGGCGATCATCGATTGGATCTAGCCCATGACCTTCACCGGCCGACCCGCCACTGCCAACACCGCGGTGGTCCGCCAAGCCCGCGATTTCCTGTTCGACCACGCCACTGATTACCAGGGGGCTGTTGACGGATTCACCTGGCCAGAGCTCAACGAATTCAACTTCGCCATCGAGTGGTTCGACGTCATCGCCGGCGAGCACCCCGACCGGCCAGCTGTGATGATCGCTGATGAGGATGGCACGGCCCGCTCCTGGTCCTACGCCGAGCTGTCCCGCCGCTCCGACCAGGTGGCCAATTGGTTGACCGCCCAGGGAATGCGTCGCGGCGACCACATGATCGTCATGCTGCCCAACACCATCGAGTTGTGGGAGGTGCTGTTCGGCCTGCTGAAGATTGGCGGCGTCGCCATCCCCACCTCGACGCTGCTGTCATCGGGCGACCTGGCCTTCCGGGCCGACAAAGCCGAGGCCAAATTCGTCATCGCGCCGTCAAGCCTGGAGCACCGCTTCGACCTGGTGCCCCGCCATGTCAAGAAGATCGCCGTCGGGGCGACCACCCCCTCCGGCTGGGTCAACTTCGCCCGCTCCGAGCAGGCCCGCGCCGACTTCACGCCCAGCGGGCCGACCCCGGCCCAAGACACCTGCCTGCTCTACTTCACCTCTGGCACCACTGCCCAGCCGAAGCTGGTCCGTCACACGCAGGTGTCCTATCCGGTTGGCCACTTGTCGACCATGTGGTGGCTCGGTGTGCGCCCCGGCGACATCCACTTGAACATCTCGTCGCCCGGCTGGGGCAAACATGCCTGGAGCAATTTTTTCGGCCCCTTTCTCGCCCAAGCGACCGTCTTCATCGTCGGCTATGACCGCTTCGATGCCAACTCCCTGATGGCGGTAATGGAGCGCCATCAGGTGTCGACCTTCTGTGCTCCGCCGACTGTTTGGCGGATGCTGATCCAGGCCGATTTGAGCCAGCTGACCAAGCCGCCGCGCGAGCTGGTCGGCGCCGGTGAGCCGCTCAACCCCGAGGTGATCAACCAGGTGCGAGCTGCTTGGGGTGGGACGATCCGCGACGGCTTCGGCCAGACCGAGATGACCTGCGCCATCGGCAATTCCCCGGGCCAACCGGTCAAAGACGGCTCGATGGGCCGGCCGATGCCTGGCTATGACATCGTGCTGCTCGATCCGGCCAGCGGTGAAGTGGCCTCCGATCACGGCGAGATCTGCTTGCCGATCAACCAGCCGCTGCTGCCCTTGGCCACTGGTTATTACAAGAACACCGAGATGACCGCTGCCGCCTACCACGGTGGCTATTACCACACCGGCGACCTGGCTGACCGTGACGCTGACGGCTATTTGACATATGTCGGCCGGGCCGATGACGTCTTCAAGGCCTCCGATTACAAGATCTCCCCCTTCGAGTTGGAGTCGATTCTGCTGGAGCACCCTCTGGTGACCGAGGTGGCGATCGTGCCTTCGCCGGATCCCTTGCGGGCGGCTGTGCCCAAGGCCTTCATCCACCTGGTCGAAGGCCTGGAAACCGGCGCCCATGAGGCGGCCCGCTCGATCTTCGCATTCGCCCGCACCCGCCTGTCGGGCTATCAGCGGGTGCGTATCATCGAATTCACCCGCGGCCTACCCAAGACCATCTCTGGCAAGATCCGTCGGGCTGAGTTGCGCGAGCAAGAGGCGGTCCATGCCGGCTGCGATCGCAACACCGACGAGTTCTTCGAGCGTGATTTCCGCGAGCCGCAAACCAGCGCAGCACGCTGATCACCGGGGCATCGCCGCCGGGAAGAGCGCCAGGGCTTGTTAGCAGGTTGGCGGCGACCTCCCCACTAACGGCCGCCCGATTGACCGGTGGGTTGAGCGTAAATACCCCGAGGTAGGGCGTCGATTGGGTGATACCGGTCGTTCGCGGAGCCTCATTTGAGGTCTCTTCACCAGACTCTGACTCGATCCTATATACTGGCGGTATATACAAGGAGTGAGATGACTACCGGTACCGTCTTTCTAAACAACACGACTCAGGCCGTCCGCTTGCCCAAGAGCGTCGCCTGGCCGCCGTCCGTCTCCGAGGTGACCATTCAGGTGGTTGGCGATCAGCGCATCATGACGCCCGCCGGGGGCGCCTGGAGCGCCTGGTTCGACACCCATATCCCAGTGAGCAGCGACTTCATGCGCGATCGGGACCAACCGGAAGCTGATGAGAGAGCCGCGCTGTGACCACCCTGGCCTACATGCTGGGCACTAACGTGATGATTGATCTTCTTCGCGGCCGATCCCGGCCAATCCGAGCCAAATTTGAAGAGGCATCCGGACGAATCGGCATATCAGCCATCTCCATCATGGAGCTCGAATACGGAATCTGCCGATCGGCGGAGCCTGGACCTAATCGGAAGAAGACGGAAAGCCTGATCAGCCTCTTGGATGTCCTACCATTCGATCAGACAGCCGCCGCCAACGCTGGCGCCCTCCGCGCCAGCCTGACGCAGTTGGGAACAAGCATCGGCCCGTTCGACACACTGATCGCTGGTCATGCGCGTTCAAGAGGGCTGGTGCTGGTCACAAACAATGTCCGAGAGTTTGAGCGTGTGCCTGGGCTGATAGTTGAGAATTGGCTTCTTGACTGAGAATCCGACTGTGACCCAATCCCGGGGTCAAAACCAGAAGTGCACCCGGGGCAGCCACCTCTCCTGATATGGCGATGATAGGGTGGTTGGGGAACGGTCGGATGATGTGGGCCGTCGATGGAGGGTTGCATGGAGCCGATCATCTTGGTCATTGGCGAATCGTTGATTGATGTTGTCGAAGGGCCTGACGGCGTTTGCCGGCGCCTCCCCGGCGGCAGTCCATTGAACGTGGCCATCGGCCTGGGCCGATTGGGCCACCATCCGACCATGGCCACCTGGTACGGCCAGGACAGCGACGGCCGCCTGATCGAGGCCCACGCGGAGGCCTCCAACGTCTGGATTCTGCCCGGCTGCGATCAAGCCAGCCACACCTCCACAGCCACCGCTCGCCTGAGTGCCGACGGCTCTGCCACCTACGAGTTCGATCTCGAATGGCAGATGCCAATCATTCCCCAGACCGAGGCGCCGTTGCTGATTCACACCGGTTCACTTGGGGCTTTGCTCCGCCCCGGTGGCGACGACGTCCTGGCCTACATCCACGCCGGCCGGCCGAACTCCATCGTCACCTTCGACCCCAACTGCCGCCCCTCGATCATGGACGCGCCGGAACTGGTCCGAGTTGGCGCCGAGCTTTACGCCGCCAACGCCGATCTGGTCAAGGTGTCCGAAGAGGACCTGGCCTGGCTCTATCCGGAGGCCAGCGGTCGGGCTGAATTGTTAGCCAAAGGGCGCGACTGGTTGGCGATGGGCCCATCAGCCGTGGTGGTCACCCTCGGTGGTGACGGGGCGATCATCCAACTCGACGGTTTGACCGACATCAGCATCGCCGCTGATCAGCGCCATGGCCTGGTGGACACCGTCGGCGCTGGCGACTCATTCATGGCCGGTCTGATCCACGGTTTGATCAACCATGGTTACGCCACCCCTGGGCGACGCGGCCACTTCGGCGACGATGTCCACGATTTGGCGGCCATAGCGCTGCAGGCCGCCACCATCGCTGGGGTGACCGTCTCGCGAGCCGGGGCCAATCCCCCATGGATCAATGAGATCGAGCCCTTGCTTGCTGACATCACGCCGTCGCCCTGGTTCACTGAATCGTAGGCTTAGGGCGGGTAAACCTAAGCAGCGGCTGAGACGCGATGTAGCCCCGGCCGCACGGTGCCTTGGCTCCCACCGCTGGCGCTTGGCTTACCAGACGCCTGTTTGGGCTAATCAGACGGGGGATTGGGCGGCGCCTTCCAAAAGGCATCCGGATCGGCTGCACTACTTGGGCCCCCGCGCCCTCGCCCGCAGCACCGGCTAGCGGGTCAACCACCGGCTGAACGGAAGTTCCCGGAATCGGACCTACCGACGCGGTAGCAGATGGCATGATCGGGGCACCGGTCGCATCGAAGCTCGCCACTGGGGCGACCCCAGATGGCCCCATAGGCGCAGCGGTTGACCCGAAACTTGCCACCGACCCAGCCGCCGGAGGCGCTGTCGGGCTGAAGCCTCCGCCCAGCCAGACCGATTCCGGTTGGCTGCCAGCGAAGCCAGCGGCAGGAGCAGCGCCCGGCACAGCGCCCGACCAATAGGGCTGAGCTTGACCTGGCGCTTGGGCCTGCGCCTGAGCCTGTGCCAAGGCGTTGGCAGCCTGGCGCCGCTTGCCGCGCCACCAGAGGACGACGCCGACGCCGGTGCCGACCACCAGCAAGGCAGCGACTCCGCCAATCAATGCTGCCCAAGGGAACGGCGGGTCGTCAGAGCCGGTCGCCAGCAGACCCTCACCGCTGATCAGGTCGTTGAAGTCGGTCCAGGTGACGGTGGTGCCGCGCACCTGGCTGGAGCCATTGTGGCTCAACACCTCTCCCGGAAAGGTGACGGCGATCGAGAACTCCGAAACCAGATTCGCCAGTTGAGCACTGTCGCTCGGATTATCAGCCAGCGAACCGGCCCCCGCCCCTTCCATCCAATCAAACTGCCCGGAGCCCATGGCGAAGCGGTAAACACCATTGTCGTGATCGATCGTCACCCCCAGACCCATCGAGTCATCCGGCAGAGCACCGGTCAGGGTGATGCTGCAAATCAGGTAGCCATCCTCTTTGCCGGATTCGAACTTGATACCAGCCGGAAGGTCATGTTCAAAGCCCCAGCTCTCTTTGATGCTCGAGCAGATATCGGTCGCATCGGAGCCGCCAACGGTCGCCACCGATTCGAGGACACCGATGTCGATCGTCGATGTCACCGATGATGGGTCGTTGATGACGAACGATTCGTTGAGGCTCATGCAACTCGACAGCAGCAACACCAAAGGCAGCAGCGCTGCCCCCCGCCAGAATGACTTCATGGCCTGCACTCTACAACATGGCATCGCAGTGCCTTCCCCAGTCGGTCACCCCTTGAGGGCGCCAGGGCAGTGGACAAGACGTCCACTGCCACAGCGGCAACGCCACCTGAGTGTCGGTCGGATCAGAGTGGCTTGGAACCATTCGTCTGGTCAAGCAACCAGGATCAGACACCAGCCGCCTTGCCCGGCAGTGGCTCGGTCGGGCGCAACACCCAGCCGGTCAACAGTTTCGGAGTGAAGAAGGTCGATTTCGGCGGCATCAACAGACCCTCGCGGGCGGTCCGGCGGATCTCGGCGATTGAGGTCGGTCGGATCAAGATGGCCGCCGTCGGCGTCTTCCCATCGTCACCGCCCATTCCGGTCAGGCGCTGCTGAACCTCGGCCAGGCCGTGTTGATACTGCACTTCGACCGGCACATCGGCCAAGGCCATCTCCAGCCAGGCGCCGTCGAGGTCACGCACACCTTCAAAGGCCCCCGCCTTCGGCAGCAACCACTGCTGGCGACCATCAGGCCAGATCAGCACCAGCCGACCCTGATCGACCATCTGCTTCAGAGTCGATTGATCGACCAGATCGAGGTCCTCGAAGTCGAAGCACTTGGCCAAGCCAGCCTGCAGATCGGCAGCCGCCACGCCGTAATAAACCCGGTGGATCGCCTCGATCGACAGCTGATCCTCAATCAGCTCGTTGATGAAGGTCAAGGTGAATTCGGCCCGACTGTGATGATCACCAGTGGCCGCTCGCACCTCGTCGCGGTAAGCCCGTGAGATGGCGTAGCGGTGGTGGCCGTCGGCGATCAAGACATCATCGGCGGCGATGATGGCAGCGATCCGGGCGATGCGCTGGGGATCGCTGATCCGTTCCACCCGGTGGGTCACTCCATCGATTTCCACCTCACCCAGAGCCTGTCCCGGCGCCTGCAACTCCTTGGTCAGCCCAGTCGCCAACGACAGGCCCCAGACCGGCGACAGATTGGTGGCCGTCGCCTCGGTCAGGTCCAAGCGATCAGTCTTGGCCTTGGGCGTGGTCTGCTCATGGGGCAGCACGCCGGCCGCTGGCCCCGGATCGACCACTGCCAAGCCACCAAGCACACCAACGATCTGACGGGCGGCGCCATTGGCATCAGTGAACGACAGGCGATAGATCGTCAAAGTGTCGACCGCGTCAGCGGTCAACACGCCATCGGCCACCCACTGCCACAGCAGCTCCGCTGCCTGGTGATAGTTCTGATCAACCGGCATGTCGATCCACTCGATGTTGTGGGGATTACGCCCTTGCCAGGCGGTGACATCCTCCGGCGACAAAACGTCATAAGGAGGGGCCAAGACACGGGCGGGATCGATGTCCTCGGCGTAACGCAGCGCGGGAAAGGGGCGGAATTGCGGCATGCCTTGAGCCTAGTCGATGCGGCTGGGCCGATGGCCAGCGGTCGACATCTGAGAGCGATCACCAATCATCGGCCTAAGCGACTTTTGTGTGCCTGCCCGGCCCACGACCACCACCAACCCCGATCCCCGGCTTTTGCGGAGTCGGATCCAGCTCCATCGACTCCCACAGTCTGGTAGACCTGAAACGACCGGCTCAGGGTGAGCCTCTTTGGACCCGACCGGCATCAGGGTGATCTTGTGAGCCAGTCAGTCACGGCTGATCATTCAGCCGACCCAGCAACTTGGTGCCGTGCAACTGACTGGCGCCAGTGGCGGCGGCCACTTGGGCGGCATTGTCGACGCTCACCCCGCCGCCGACAATCACCGCCAGTCGATCCTCGGCGTATTGGACCAATTGCTTGAGCCAACTCAAATTCTTGACGATTCGCGATCCGCTGGGCCCACCGTGGCTGAGGATGCGACTGACCCCGAGCTCGACCAGCCGATCAATGGCCGCGAATTGCCGCTCGCGGGCGATCTGATCGAAGGCCATGTGGAACGTCACATCGACCCCGCCAGCCAGGGTCATCAATTGGGCCAGCGCCGCTTCATCGATCCAACCGTCGGCGTTTAACAGCCCGAGGACGACACCATCGACGCCGCGCTCGACGCTCTGGAGGATGTCGGCGCCCATCATCGCCAATTCGATCGGTCTGTAATGGAAGTCACCCCGGCGCGGCCGAATCATCGTGAAAACGGCGGCACCGTGTTGATGGGCATAGTGGATGGTGGCACCAAGCACCCCGAGGCTGGGGCTGGTGCCACCAACCGCCAGGTTGTCACAGAGCTCGATGCGATCGGCGCCGGCCGCAATGGCGGCGGGCACCAAGGTGAAATTTTCGGCACAGAATTCCCGGACAACCACAGGCTTATTTTACTGGCATTCCCGGCCAAGCTGCCCGGTCCATGTTGTGAACCACCATGAGCCGATCAGGGGCGGCCTGGCTGGGCCAATCACGTTGGACAAACCCCCGAAAGCCAACGCGCTTCGCACCACCAGCTCAAAAAGCCGGCGTCATCGCCAAGGCGACGACTAGCCAGACCGCCTCGCTGATCGCTCTATGATCTCTAGAATATCGTGTATTCACCGAGATCACAGACCATTTCATCGAATCGATAGAATATCGCCACCGATCCGACAAAGGAACCACCAGTCAGTGGTTTCGGCATGCGCAATTATGGGACCGTCGTTGGTGAACACCCTTGCGAAGAGGCATTTCCGTCGATTCAATGATTCATCATTCAGCCTTGTTAATTGCCTATATAAAACGTAACAATTGTTTCTAGCAATCGCAAAGAATATGACACTGATCTGGTCAGCATCGTGCATACATCTAAGTTATCAGGAGGTCACCATAACGATGTCGGCAGTTGAGCCCAGCCAGGCCTTCAGGGTCGACATGCCGCCCGACAGCGACGAGCTGTCGAAGCCGGCGCTGGCCAAGATGCGGTGGGCGATGTACGACCGCACCCCCGACTGGCAAAGAACCGCGATCGGCCGACCAGCCGCCAAGCGCTCAACCTCGCCCAAGCGTGATCGTAGTTCGGTATGGGCGATGTTGACGGCTTCGGGCAGGTGACCACTGGCGAATTCCGCTGGGCTGCGGACGTCAAGCAACAAAACGGCGTCGGAGCGCGCCCAATCGAGTTGTTCTGGCGACCACAAGCGCAGCTGGCCGGTCTGCAGGTTGTCGATCATCAAGCCGACCATGGTGATCGGGTCTTTGGCGGAGCCGTAAGGCGGCGCATAAGCCAAGTCGAGGTCGACCAGCTCCGCTCCCGGGATGCTTGAGCGGATGGCCATGCTCAGCAGGTCGATCCGCTTATCGACACCATCGCCACCGACTGCCTGAGCCCCAAGGATCAGCCCCGATTCCGGGTCGAGGTGGACCAGCAGGTGGATCGGCGTCGCGCCCGGGAAATAGCCGGCATGCTGATTGGGATGCAGGTGGATGGTGATGAAGTCCAAACCGGCCGCCCGTAGCGCTGCCCGGTTGGCGCCAGTCATCGCCACGGTCAGGCGACCGACCCGAACGATGGCGGTGCCGAGCAAAGTCGGCAAGCGGCGGTGAACCGGAGGGCGGCTGGCCGCCAGGGCGACCGTCGCCACTGAAGAATCATTGGCCCCAGCCAGGCGACCACCGAGCTGATCGGCGATGACGCTGTCCGCCACCAGGCGGCCGGCCCGATTGGCCGGACCAGCCAAGGGCACCGGACGAGCAACACCCGTGACGGCGTCACGGCTGAGGCAGGCGTCACCAGCGGCGTAGACATCGGTCAGGCTGGTCCGCCCATAGTCGTCCACCGTGATATAGCCGCGCTCGGTCTGCCCACCGGCGGCCACGAAGATGTCGGTGGCTGGGCGGTTGCCGACCGCCAGCACCAGCAGATCGGTCTCCAGCCGCAGCGAGTCTGGCGTGGCTGGTTTGACCGACTTGGCGGAGTTAGCCGAAGCAGCTCCAGTGGTTGAGCCTACCGCTCCGCCACCAGAACCGCCGCTGGCTGTGGTCAGATCTAAGGCCCAACGCTGCGCCGGTGCTTCGGCGCCGGTCTGATCGGCCAAGGCCCAACGGTCGGTGACTCCTGTGACTGAGGCTGAAGTCAGCCGGGCCACACCCAAGCGGGTCAACTCATCAGTCAGCAGACTGGCCAATTCCTGTTCCAAAGGTGGCAACACCTGATTGGCAGCCTCAAGCAAGCAGACCGACCAGCCCTGATGGTTGAGGGCCTCGGCGACCTCCAGACCGATGAAACCGGCACCAATGACCACGGCTTTGCCGGCGATGGAGTGATCATCACCATCGGCCCGGGCCTCTCCCAGGGCGGCCGACCGTAGGGCGATAGCGTCATCGACCGTGCGCAAACGATAAATGTCTGGGTTGTCCAAACCAGGCACCGGCAAATCAGCCGCCTGGCTGCCTGGGGCCAAAATCAGGGCGTCATAGGCCAATTCATAGCCCACCTCACCATCATC
>JAITVZ010000068.1 GCA_031285505.1 Propionibacteriaceae bacterium | reverse complement strand
GATGGACTTGCCCAAGGTTGTGGCTTTTGGTGGGGGACACGGTTTGGCCGCCACTCTGCAGGCGTTGAAGCGATTGACGCACAATCTGACGGCCATCGTCACCGTGGCCGATGATGGTGGATCGTCCGGGCGGCTGCGACACGAATTCGACTGTCTGCCACCGGGAGACCTGCGGATGGCGCTGGCCGCTTTGACTGGTGATTCTCCCGATGGACGCCTATGGGCCGATGTGCTCCAATCGCGTTTCGGTGGGGATGGCCCCTTGGCTGGTCATGCTGTCGGCAACCTGCTGATCGCTGGTTTGTGGCAGCGCTTTCCCGATCCTGTGACTGGCTTGGATCAAATCGGTCGCCTGCTCGATGCATCGGGGCGAGTGCTGCCAATGGCAGCGGTGCCGTTGCTGATCAATGCCGATGTGGCCGGTTTGGACCCGGCCGATCCGACGGTGGTGCGGCGCATTGATGGGCAAGCGGCCATTGCCGACACCCGCGGTGATGTCCTGCGCGTCAGGATAGAGCCGATCAATCCGCCGGCGGTGCCGGCAGCGGTTGAGGCTATCGCTCAGGCTGATTACCTGGTCTTTGGCCCTGGTTCATGGTTCACATCGGTCATTCCCCACCTGCTGGTACCGGCCTTGGCTGATGCCATAATGGCGGCGTCGGCTCAGCGAATCGTGCTGATGAATCTCTTGCCGTCTGGTGAGACAAGCGGCTTCACGCCGTCGCGACACCTGGAGACTCTGGCGGCCCATTGTCCGAAATTGCGGATCGATCAGGTGTTGGCCGATCATCAGTTCGCCGATCAGGACCCCTATTTGGAGCCGATTGTCGCTTCGATGGGTGGCAGATTGCTGATTGGTGACTTGGCCATGCGCGATGGCTCGGCCCGGCATGATCCGTTTCTCCTTGCAGCGACCTTGGCGCTTGTGATGAAATTATCAGTCTGAGACCCCTGGCCGGTGAAAAGAGTGATTTCATGGCGCTTACTGCGGAAGTGAAAGCAGAACTGGCTGTTCTGCCGGTGGCCAAGTTTTGCTGCCGAAAGGCGGAAGCGGCGACCATGATCCGTTTTGCTGGCGGCATCCACCTGACTGGTAACGGCAATTTTCTGATCGAAGCGGAGTTTGACGCCGGTGCTGCTGCCCGACGACTGCGCATGACCATCACCGAAGTGTTTGGCTTGACCAGTGAATTGATCACTGTCAAGAGCAGTGGTTTGCGGCGAGGAACGCGCTACCTTGTCCGCCTGGTCAAGGACGGTCCGGCATTGGCTCGCTTGACTGGACTGGCCGATGCTCAAGGCCGACCGGTCAGTGGCTTGCCCGCGGCAATCGTTGGCGGCAGTCTGTGCGACGCGGCCGCGATCTGGCGGGGGGCATTTCTTGCCCGTGGCAGCCTGACTGAACCGGGCCGATCGACGGGGCTGGAAGTGACTGCTCCCAGTCAAGAAGCAGCCATGGCGCTGGTGGGTGCGGCCCGCCGGCTGGGGGTGGCCGCCAAGGCCAGAGCGGTGCGGTCGGTTGAACGAGTGGTGATTCGCGAATCAGATGCCATTGGCGCGATGCTGACCCGGATGGGGGCAACCGACGCCCGACTGGTTTGGGAGGATCTGCGTCTGCGCCGCGAAGTGTCCGCCTCCGCCCATCGCTTGGTCAATTTCGACAACGCCAATCTGCGTCGTTCAGCGCACGCAGCTGTGACCGCCAGTGCCCGCGTGGCCCAGGCCTTTGACATCCTCGGTGACGATGTGCCCGACCACCTGCGCACTGCCGGCACCCTCCGCTTGGAGCATCAGGACGCCAGCTTGGAGGAACTAGGCGCTTTGCACGACCCGCCTTTGACCAAGGACGCCATTGCCGGGCGTATCCGTCGCTTGCTGGCGCTGGCAGATCGACGAGCCGACCAGTTGGGCGTGGCCAACACCACTGCGGTGGCAGCCGTAGCCGACCTTGAGGACTAGGCGACATCACCGATGTCGCCGGAGTCTCCAATGTGAGGAGCTAATGATTACCCGAGATGAGCGGGCCATTATCAACCTCCGGTGTCGCTGGCCGACAAATCTGAGTAGGCTTAGCACTGCAGCCCTTTGGGTGTGCACGTCTTTAGGTGCGAAAGGCGCACCTGGATGATTCAGAAGGAGATCCATCGCATGACCGTCAAGGTTGGCATCAATGGTTTTGGTCGGATCGGGCGCAACTTTTTCCGCGCGCTCGTGGCTCAAGGCGCTGACTTGGAAGTCGTCGCCGTCAACGACCTGACCGACAATAAGACACTCGCAACTCTATTGAAGTTCGACTCCATCTTGGGTCGTTTCGATGGTGACGTCTCCTATGACGACGAGGGCTTGATCGTTTCCGGCAAGAAGATTCGCGTCTTCGAAGAGAAGGATCCGGCCAACATTGGCTGGAAGGAAGTTGGCGCGCAGATCGTCATCGAGTCCACCGGTTTCTTCACCGATGCGGAGAAGGCCAAGGCTCACATCGCCGCTGGCGCCAAGAAGGTCATCATCTCGGCTCCGGCCAAGAACGAGGACGGCACCTTCGTGATGGGTGTCAACGACCAGGATTACGACCCGGCGACGATGAACATCATCTCGAACGCTTCTTGCACCACCAACTGCCTGGCCCCGATGGCCAAGGTGTTGGATCAAGAGTTCGGCATTGTCAAGGGTCTGATGACCACCATCCACGCTTATACCGGTGATCAGCGTTTGCATGACGCCCCGCACAAGGATCTGCGTCGCGCTCGCGCCGCCGCCCTGAACATCGTTCCGACCACCACTGGTGCCGCTAAGGCGGTCGCCTTGGTTTTGCCCCAGCTCAAGGGCAAGCTGGATGGCTTCTCGCTGCGTGTGCCGGTGCCGACCGGATCGATCACGGACCTGACCTTCGAGGCGAGCCGCGAGGTCAGCGTCGACGAGGTCAACGCGGCCATGAAGAAGCATGCCGAGGGCGACATGAAGGAATACATCCTTTATTCGGAGGATCCGCTGGTGTCGACCGACATTGTCGAGGACCCGCATTCTTGCATCTTCGATTCCGGCTTGACCAAGGCCATTGGCAATATGGTCAAGGTCTTCGGTTGGTATGACAACGAGTGGGGTTACTCCAACCGCTTGGTCGACCTGACCGAGTTGGTCGCGTCCAAGCTCTGATCGCAGGCTTAGGTGACGGGGTGAGACTGGCCAGTCCAGCTCACCCCTTCGTCTATCCCCCCATAGCACTAGTTTGAAAGGTTTGATTCAATGAAATCGATCGCTGATATGCAGGACCTAGCTGGCAAGCGGGTTCTGATTCGTTGCGACTTCAATGTGCCGCTGAAGGGTGACACGATCACCGACGACGGGCGTATCAAAGCAGCCCTGCCGACCCTGGAGAAGCTGCTGTCCCAAGGCGCCAAGCTGGTCATTATGGCCCATCTGGGGCGTCCGGATGGTCAGGTGAACCCGAAGTACTCCCTGGCTCCGGTCGCCAAGCGACTCGGCGAGTTGCTGGGTGTGCCAGTGACTCTGGCTGCAGATGTCGTCGGGCCGGGTGCCAAGGCCGCAGTTGAGTCTTTGGCTGATGGCCAGGTGGTCTTGTTGGAGAACGTTCGTTTTGAGCCGGGGGAGGCCTCCAAGGTCGACGCGGAGCGTCAGGCCCTAGCCCAGCAGTATGCCAATTTCGGTGATGTTTTCGTTTCGGATGGCTTCGGTGTGGTCCACCGCAAGCAGGCGTCTGTCTACGACATCGCCAAGTTGTTGCCAGCTTATGCCGGACTGTTGGTCGAGAAGGAGGTGTCGGTGCTGCGCAAGTTGACAGTTGATCCGGCTCGTCCTTACGTCGTCGTTCTGGGTGGCGCCAAGGTGGCCGACAAACTGGCCGTGATTGACAACCTCTTGAAGGTGGCTGACACGCTGATCATCGGTGGCGGCATGGCTTACACCTTCCTCAAGGCTTTGGGCTACGAGGTCGGCGCATCCCTGATGGATGAATCCAAGGTTGAGGCTTGCGGCGATTATCTCAAGCAAGCGGCCGCCCAGGGGAAAACCATTCTCTTGCCAGTCGATGTGGCGACAATCAATCCAGCTGAACTGGATTTCGCCGCCATGACTCTGTCTGGTGATGTGGTCGTTTGCCCAGCGGAGGAAATGCCGGTCGAACGGGAAGGCGCCGACATCGGACCGGCCAGTGCCAAGATCTTCGCTGAAGCCATCAGCAAGGCCGCGACGGTCTTTTGGAATGGCCCGATGGGCATTTCGGAGATCCCGGCTTTGGCTGCCGGCACCAAGGCGATCGCCGCGGCACTGGTTGAGTCGTCGGCTTTCTCAGTGGTTGGCGGCGGTGATTCGGCGGCAGCAGTGCGTAATTTCGGCTATGCCGACGGCGATTTTGGGCATATCTCCACTGGTGGCGGCGCTTCCTTGGAGTACCTTGAAGGCAAGACCCTCCCGGGCCTGGCTGTGCTAGATGAGGAGAACTGACATGGCGCGCAGACCGTTGATGGCCGGCAACTGGAAGATGAATCTGAATCACATCGAGGCTACGGGCGTGGTCCAGAAACTGGCTTGGACGCTGGCTGACCTGCATTACGACGCTAAGACAGCCGAGGCGGCAGTTATTGTGCCGTTCACCGACATCCGCACCGTTCAGAACCTGATTGAGGGCGACAAGCTGCCTGTGGTTTTCGGGGCTCAGGATGTGTCGGTGCACGATTCGGGCGCCTACACAGGTGAGGTTTCAGCCGCTATGCTGGCCAAACTCGATTGTGCCTATGTGGTGGTCGGTCATTCGGAGCGGCGTGAGTATCACGGCGAGACTGATGAATTGATCAATGCCAAGGCCAAGCAAGTCCTGAAGAACAACATGACGCCGATCATTTGTGTCGGCGAAAAGTTGGAGATTCGCCAGGCAGGCCAGCAGGTGCCTTTCGTGCTCAAGCAGGTCGATGGCGTGCTAGCCGGTTTGACCGCCGATCAGGTCGGATCGCTGGTGATTGCCTATGAGCCGGTTTGGGCCATCGGCACCGGTGAAGTGGCCACGCCGGCAGATGCTCAGGAGGTCTGTGGCGCGATTCGTGTCCGTGTTGGCCAACTCCTCGGCGAGACCGCGGCTGCGGCTGTGCGGATTCAATACGGCGGATCGGTCAAGTCGGGTAATGTCGCCGAAATCATGGCTCAGCCCGATGTTGATGGGGCCTTGGTGGGTGGAGCATCGCTTGACCCGCTGGAGTTTGCTCGTATCGTCTGCTTCGCAGGCTGAATGAACGAATCATGGTGGGGGGTCGCGTCGGGCTGATCAGCGGCTCCCCACCATGTCAACTGGATTGGGGTATATTGTGCGTGTGAGTTTTTTGATGCCGCTGGTGACCATGAGCACACCATTGATTGTGTTGTCGATCATCCTGATTTTGACAAGCCTGCTGTTGACGTTGGCGATCTTGGTACACAAGAGTCGTGGCGGTGGCATGTCCGATCTATTTGGTGGTGGCATGTCAACTTCTTTTGGTGGCGCCTCTTTGGCCGAGCGTAACTTGGATCGGATCACCGTGGTGGTCGGTCTGGTTTGGTTGGTTTGCATCGTGGCGATGCTCTTGTTGTGGAAGGTAGCCTGATTGATGGCGGCGCAGCCAACAATCAGACGAACTAACTAACTGAAGGGCGACAGCAGTGGCAGTAGGAAGTGCGATTCGGGGGAGTCGGGTCGGCGCAGGCCCCATGGGCGAGGCAGAGCGTGGTGATTCAGCGCCGCGCATTTATGTTACCTATTATTGTGCCAACGGGCATGAGACTCGTCAAGCCTTTGCGGTTGGGGCTGATTACCCCAAGAGCTGGGACTGCCCGCGGTGCGGTTTGCCGGCTAACACCGACTCGGACAATCCTCCGCCGCCGCCCCACATTTTGCCTTATAAGACCCACTTGGCTTATGTCAAGGAGCGCCGCAGCCAGACTGAAGCTGAAGACATTCTCAGCGATGCGGTGGCCGATTTGCGGCGGCGTCGGGCGGCCGGTGAGCCGATTTACTGATCTGACTTGGCCGATCGGGTCAAAGCTTTTCTGGAACCGTTACAAACTGCAGTGATAGAACGGCAGTAGTTCTGCGGCGGCATCGTCGACAAACCAAGAGACATTCGACTCGCCAGCGATGCTGGAAACGGGCAGACTCATGTCTCGCCGATCAGCGCCTTCCAAGGTCTTGGCCAGACCGGTACCGCTAGCCAGGATCCAGCAATTGCGGCAGGCGCGCAGCCCCATCGGTGTCATCGTGATGATCGGATCGGGGTCATCCGGTGATGCCGCGAGAGCCGCAACCGTAGTGAAGAAGGCATCGTGCAGGTTGTTCGGGCTTAATCCGGCAACGCCTCCGTCAGCATCGAGCTCAATCAAACAGACATCAATGGCGGCTGCTTCAGACAATTCCTGGGCGTATTGAGCGGCGCCGGTTTCGGGATCGGAGTCGATCGAAAAGGGTGGCAATAGATGAATATTGGCTGGTTCGAGCGCCAGACTGCTGGCCAGGATCGAGAGGGTGCCTAACGAGTTTCGACGAGGACTATCGGCCGCGACGAAGTGATCCCAAGTCCACCACAAATGCAGCCTTCGCGGGTCAAGCTCGGTGTGGGGAGCCTGTCTGGCGAACTCCTCATAGATCGCTCGTGACAGCTGTCCGCTGGCCAAACCCAGGCTGGCGACTCCCTGACTGGCCTGATAGGTGATCAAGGCATCAAGAAGCCAGGCGGTTGTCTCCCGAATCAGGCGGGTATGACTGGGGAAGCGAAAGACTCGCTTGAGTGTCATGATCAGCCTTCGGTTGGAAGTAGACGGCCCCGTCATTCTAGCTGAATGGCCGGGCCGATCATGTAGTGTGCGGTCGTTGATAGGAACAGCGGAGGGGCTGAGAAACCGCAGTCTCTCAGCCCCTCCACTGATCAATCCAAGGTTCAGGCGTTAACCTTTGCCGCCGTCTCGGTTGCAGCTGATTGAGCGCTGCCGCCAACGGTGGTCGACGAATCGATCCGCATCCGGTAGAAAGAACGCCAGACAAAATAAGCTGAAGCCAGGAAGAAGACAGCTGCCAAAATGTGAACCACCATGGCGCCGCTGGCCGAGTGGTTCAGCGCCACAGCCAGTTCGACAGCCAGGAGGCCGAACAAAGTGGTGAACTTGATGACTGGGTTCAGGGCCACCGAAGAGGTGTCCTTGAAGGGGTCACCAACGGTGTCGCCGACAACTGTGGCGTCATGTAGCGCTGTGCCCTTCATGCCCATATCGGTCTCGACGATCTTCTTTGCGTTGTCCCAAGCGCCACCGGCATTGGCCATGAAGATTGCCTGGAACAAGCCAACAACGGCGATGGCGATTAGGTAGCCGATGAAGAAATAGGGCTCAACGAAGGCGAAAGCCAGGGTGCCGAAGAAGATGGCCAAGAAGATGACCCACATGCCCTTTTGGGCATAATCAGTGCAGATCTCAACCACTTCAGTCGAATCCTTGGTCGAGGCTTTGGCATCGGCATTGGGATCGAGGTGGATGTGGCCCTTGATGTATTCGACGGCTCGATAGGCACCGGTGGTGACAGCTTGGGTGGCTGCTCCCGAGAACCAGAAGATCATGGCGCCGCCAACAATCAAACCGAGTAGGAAGGGCGCATGGATCGGTGAGATGTATGCTGCCACTTGGTCAAGGCTGCTGGCCTCGCCACCGGCGAGGTCATTGGCCAAGAAGAGGATGATCGAGAAGATCATTGTGGTGGCACCGACAACGGCTGTTCCGATCAACACCGGCTTGGCTGTGGCCTTGAAGGTGTTGCCAGCGCCGTCGTTCTCTTCGAGCATGGCCTTGGCCTTGCTCCAGACCGGCTTGTAACCGAACTCTTTCTTGAACTCGTTGTCGATGTTCGGAATCTGCTCGATGCGGCTCAATTCGAACACCGATTGAGCGTTGTCGGTGACCGGCCCATAGGAATCAACGGCGATGGTCACAGGGCCCATACCGAGGAAGCCGAAGGCGACCAGACCGAAGGCGAAGACCGCCGACGCATGGGGCAGGGTGCCCAAAGCCGTGTCAAGATCGGCCCAGCTGGAGACCATGAAGGCGATGCCCATCAAGATGACGATGACAATGCCCAGCCAGTAGGCGGCGAAATTGCCAGCGACGAAGCCAGACAGAATGTTGAGCGAGGGGCCGCCTTGTTCGGAGGATTTGACGACCTCTTTGACATGAGCCGAATTGGTCGAAGTGAAGGCCTTGACCAACTCGGGGATGATCGCCCCGGCCAGGGTGCCGCAGGAGGTGATGATGCTCAATTGCCACCAGAGGTTGCCGTAGTCCTGCAGCAGATAGGCCGAGCAGGCGAAGGTCAGAACGATTGAGACGATGGAAGTCACCCAGACCAAATTGGTCAGCGGCTTCTCAAAGTCAAAATCGCCCTTGCCATAAGTGGCTTTGCCAATGGCTTCAGAAACGAAGTAGGAGACAGCCGAGGCGACCAGCATCACCGAACGAACAGCGAAGATCCAAACCAGCAAAACAGCCTGCAATGCCAGCGGCACATCGCCGACTTGAGCGACGCCGAGCAGAATGAAGGTGATCAGGGCCACCCCAGTTACACCGTAGGTCTCAAAGCCATCAGCCGATGGCCCGACCGAGTCGCCGGCGTTGTCGCCGGTGCAGTCGGCGATAGTGCCGGGGTTGCGCGGGTCATCTTCGTCGATCTTGAAGACAATCTTCATCAGGTCAGAACCGACATCAGCGATCTTGGTGAAGATGCCGCCGGCGATGCGCAGGGCGGAGGCGCCGAGAGATTCGCCGATGGCGAAGCCGATGAAGCACTTACCTGCCATATCGACTGGCAAGAAGCACAAGATGATCAGCATCAGGAGCAGTTCGAGTGAGATCAGCACCATGCCGACCGACATACCAGAGCGGGCCGGGATGTCATGCACGGCCCATTTCTTGCCCGCCAGAGCGGCGTGTGAGGTCCGCGAGTTGGCAAAAGTGTTGATCCTGATACCGAACCAGGCCACACCGAAGGAACCCGCCATACCGACCAGTGAGAAGGCCAGGATGATGATGATCTGCCAAGCGGTGATGCCAGAGATGGCGAAGTAAACGACGATGACCACAGCGATGAAGGCCCAGAGCATCAGCAAGAACTTGCCCTGCTTCATGAGATAGGCCTTGCAGGTGGTGTAGATCAGTTCGGAGATCTCCCGCATCGACTGGTGAACGGGGAGCTGCTTGAGTTTGGAATAGGTCCAGACGCCAAATAGCAGACCGAGGATACAGATGACCAGGCCGGCATATAGGGGCCACATCTGTACCGAGCCGTCACGCAGGGCTTCCGGGATTTTAAGATTTGCTTCGCCGCCGGCGGCTTCACCAGTTTGAGCGCCACATCCGCTCAGGCCGATGACTCCGAGGACAGCGATAAAAGCGAATAGGCCCAGCCGTTTCGTCGCTTTCTTCGATGATTGCACGATCGTTCCTCTGATAGTTCCATGAAATATGGGAAGGCGCCGGCTTTGGCCACGGCCACTCTCCCGGCACATACCACCTTATCGACAATTTGGCTGCAAGTGCCGCTTCGGTTGAGGGTTATCAGCATCCGGACAGAGCTTGCCTGTCATCGCGAAAAATGCCTGTTTAAGAATGGTCAACTCGTCGCCGTGGTTGTGCTTCGAGTCAGCGCGCCGACCATCAACCAGGGGAAGTGTGGCTGCCGTGCGAGTCAAAGATGCAATAATCCGCGAATTACGCAACAATTACCTTGTGAAAAGTCAGACCGGTGCTCTCAGCCCTTTGTCGGCACCGGATGACAGCACCCGAACCAGAGTGATGGATTTCATCTCGAGCAATGGCTGGGTGACCGCTAACGAAATCGCTGAACGCTTTCAACTGACTCCGGCAGCGGTGCGTCGTCATCTGACTCAACTGGTGAGCGACGGTTTGTTGCAGGCGAGGACACAACCCGCCTCCAAGCGTCATGGTGCTGGGCGACCGTCGAAACAATATGCGGCTAGTTCCAAGGCTCGCCAGTCTAAGGGGCAAGATTCATTGGCTGTCGCTGCTCTCAACGCCTTACGTCAAGCGGCTGGAGCGCCGGCTGTGGTTCGATTCTTCGAGGAGCGTTTCACCTTGATCGAGCAGCGCTTCCTCGAGTTGAGCCAAGCTGATCCGGCAGCAGACCGAGCCGAAGTGCTGTCAAGGGTTTTGTCTGAGGGCGGTTTCATCGCCACCGCCTGGCCAGTCCCGGGGGGAGAGCAGCTCTGTCAGCACCATTGCCCCTACACGGCTGTGGCAGAGCAATTTCCCGAGTTGTGCGGTGTCGAGACGAAGGTGTTTGCCAAACTCTTGGGATCCCATATCCAAAGGCTCGCCACCATCGCCCATGGCGACGGTGTTTGCACCACCAACATCCCCATGGCCCGGCAAAGTGTTCTTGGGGATGGGTCAATCAATCACCCAAGTCTGAATCTTCACCGTGATCAACGAAAGGAGAACAGGTGAGTGAACCTGTGACAAGTCCGGCGGCGCCATTGCCCGGAACTGGTGCCAGCCAGGATGAGCATTTGGCGGCTCTTGGAAAGTACCGCTACGGCTGGCATGACCCGGATCAAGCTGGTCAAGCGGCCAAGCGCGGACTGGATGCCACTGTGGTGCGGTCAATCTCAGACCGCAAGTCAGAACCGGGCTGGATGTTGGATTATCGCCTGAAAGCCTTGGAGATTTTCGATGGCAAGTCCATGCCTACCTGGGGTCCAGACCTGTCTGACATCGATTTTGATGAAATCAAGTATTATGTCCAACCAACTGACGCACCGGTGCAATCATGGGAGGACCTGCCGGAAGATATTCGTCGGACCTACGATCGTTTGGGCATACCGGAAGCTGAAAAGAGCCGGCTGGTCTCTGGCGTGGCGGCACAGTACGAATCTGAGGTGGTTTACCACAAGATCAATGAGGAGTTGGCTCGCCAAGGGGTGATTTTCCTGGACACCGACACAGCTTTGAAAGAGTATCCGGAGCTGTTTGCTGAATACTTCGGCTCGGTGGTGGCGGCCGGTGACAACAAGTTCTCGGCTCTCAACTCGGCCGTCTGGTCGGGTGGATCGTTCATCTACGTTCCCAAGGGAGTCCAGGTATCCATTCCTTTGCAGGCCTATTTCCGGATCAACACCGAGAATATGGGGCAGTTTGAGCGCAGCTTGATCATCGTTGACGAAGGAGCATTTGTTCACTACGTCGAGGGTTGCACCGCCCCGATCTATAAGACCGATTCGGTGCATGCCGCGGTCGTCGAGATCATCATCAAGAAGGGGGCGCGTTGTCGCTACACGACCATCCAGAACTGGTCGAACAACGTCTATAACCTGGTGACCAAGCGTGCGACCTGTGCCGAGGGAGCCACCATGGAATGGGTCGACGGCAATATCGGCGCCAAGACCACCATGAAGTATCCGGCGGTTTGGTTGCTTGGTGAACATGCCAAGGGTGAGACGTTGTCGATCGCCTTCGCCGGCCCGGGTCAGCATCAAGACACGGGATCGAAGATGGTCCATGCTGCGCCGTACACTTCATCGACGATCGTCTCCAAGTCAGTGTCGCGCGGTGGTGGTCGCAGCTCCTATCGCGGTCTGGTCCACGTCAATGAGCAGGCTCACCACTCATCGTCGTCGGTGCGTTGTGATGCCTTGTTGGTTGACTCGATCTCGCGATCCGACACCTACCCTTACGTTGACGTCCGTGAGGACGAGGTGTCGATGGCTCACGAGGCGACTGTCTCGAAGGTCAGCGAGGACCAACTCTTCTACCTGATGAGCCGAGGCATGACCGAAGAAGAGGCCATGGCTATGGTGGTGCGCGGCTTCGTTGAGCCGATCGCCCGAGAGTTGCCCATGGAATATGCCCTGGAGCTCAATCGCTTGATCGAACTGCAAATGGAAGGAGCGGTCGGATGATGGCCACACCAACAACCAATATGTCAGTGTCGCATTTGCATCCGACCGGATCATTGGCGATCGCCGATCACCGGTTGCCCAGCGGTAAAGAAGAGGTCTGGCGATTCACTCCAGTGATGGACTTGATTGACATGTTCGATCCGAACACTGAGCGCGGTCATCTGGCGCCGGCAGTCGGCGGTCAATCCGGCATTACCCTTGGGCGGCTCGCTGTCGGGCAGGGTCCCCGGGGAGACGCGTTATTACCAGTTGATCGGGCAGCTGCCATCGCGGCCCAGGTTGATTCGGCCGATTACCTGTTGATTGACCAGGCAGTGGCAGCTCCCATTCAATTGGACATCACCGGTCACGGTATTGATCAGCCCACCGCTGACCATCTGGTGATTGAGGCCAAACCGTACTCCAGTGCCACAGTGGTGCTGCATTATCGAGGTCACGCCCGCCATATTGGCAATGTCGAAGTCATCGTTGGTGAATCCGCTCAATTGACAGTGGTCAGTATCCAGGAGTGGGACCGCCCGGCGGTGCACCTCGGGCAGCATGAGGCTTTGATCGGGCCGGGGAGCAATTATCGCCATATCACCGTCTCTCTTGGTGGTGATCTGGTGCGTCTGACCAACAACGTCAGCTACGCAGGTGTCGGTGGTGAGGCGCAGATGCTCGGTGTCTATTTTGCCCAGGCGGGTCAGCACCTTGAACATCGCCTGTTTGTCGACCACAATCACCCACGTGGCGTGTCGCATGTCGACTATCGGGGCGCGCTGCAGGATCGTAATTCGCGATCAGTGTGGGTGGGTGATGTCTTGATTCGCCCCGAGGCGGTCGGCATTGAGACTTACGAGGCCAACAAGAATCTGGTGCTGACTGATGGTTGCCGTGTTCATGCGGTGCCAAATCTGGAAATCGAAACTGGAGATATTATTGGCGCTGGCCACTCGGCGTCGACCGGCCGTTTTGACGAAGAGCAATTGTTCTATTTGATGAGCCGAGGCATCAGCGAAGCTGAGGCTCGTCGTCTGGTGGTGCATGGTTTCTTCGCCGCTATCCTCAACCGTATTTCTCTGCCAGATGTGGCCGAGACCCTGATGAACCGTATTGACCAGGAACTGGCCTTTGACAAGGAGATCCAATCATGACTGAGCGTTGCCTCGAAATCCGTGACCTGCATGTCAGTGTCAACACCGAAACGGGCCACAAGCCGATTCTCAAGGGTGTTGATCTGACCATTCGCCCCGGAGAAGTGCATGCAATCATGGGGCCTAACGGCTCTGGCAAATCAACCTTGGCCTATTCCATTGCCGGGCACCCGAAGTACACCATCACTTCAGGCTCTGTGAAACTGGATGGCGTCGAGCTGGTTGGACTGTCGGTGGATCAGCGTGCCAAGGCTGGCCTGTTCCTGGCCATGCAGTATCCCGTCGAAGTATCGGGTGTGTCGGTGGCTAACTTCTTGCGTACGGCCAAGACCGCCCTCGACGGGCAAGCGCCACCGCTGCGTGGCTGGGCCAGCACCGTCAATGATTCCCTGGCCAAAATGCAATTGGATGAGGAGTTCGCGGCTCGCTCGGTCAATGAGGGCTTTTCTGGTGGCGAGAAGAAGCGCAATGAGATCGTCCAGTTGGATGTGCTGAATCCGAAGTATGCCGTCTTGGATGAGACTGACTCTGGCTTGGATATTGACGCCCTTCGGGTGGTTTCCGAGGGTATCAACCGCTACACCGACCAGGGCGACCGCGGGCTCCTTTTGATCACCCACTACACACGCATTCTGCGTTACGTGAAACCCGACTTTGTCCATGTCTTCGTTGATGGGCGAGTGGTCGAGGCGGGCGGTCCCGAGCTGGCGGAATCGCTGGAAGAGACCGGCTATGAACGCTGGTTGACGGCACGCCCATGATCGATTGGTCAGCCCTACGCCAGGACTTTCCGATTCTCACGCGTCGCATCGCCGGACGGCCTCTGGTCTATCTCGATTCAGCCAACACAGCGCAGAAACCGCGCGCAGTGGTTGATGCGATGGCCGAATTCAGTCTGAACCATAACGCCAACATTGCCCGGGCGATGCATACCCTTGGCGTTGAGGCCACCAGTGCCTATGAGTCGGCTCGTGAGACGGTGGCCAAGTTCATTGGTGCGGCGCCCAGCGAGGTCATTTTCACCAAGAACGCCTCCGAGTCGCTCAATCTGGCGGCACATAGTCTGGGGGCTGGTCTCAAGTCTGGCGATGAAGTGGTTATTTCGGTGGCGGAACACCATTCCAACATCGTGCCCTGGCAGTTACTGTGTCAGCGGTCTGGGGCAAGGCTGCGCTGGTTCGATGTTGACGATCAGGGGCAGATCGATCTTGACGGTGCTAAGGAGGATGGTCTGATCAACGATCAGACGAAGATTGTCTCCATCACCGCCATGTCCAACGTCACCGGCGTGGCCTCTCCGGTCAATCAGATCGCTGCTTGGGCGCATGATCATGGCGCGATCGTGCTGGCGGATGGCGCACAACTGGTGCCACATTCACCGGTCGATGTCGCCGCTTTGGGGGTTGATCTGTTGGCTTTCACTGGCCATAAGCTGCTTGGCCCGACCGGCATCGGTGTCCTCTGGGGGCGCTATGACCTGCTGGCCGACATGCCGCCATTTTTGGGCGGTGGCGAGATGATCGAATTGGTGACCATGGAACGGTCCACCTATGCGGCGCCACCGCATCGATTTGAGGCTGGCACATCACCAATTGCTCAGGCCGTTGGTTTAGCCGCGGGCATCAACTATCTTGAAGCCATTGGCATGTCACAGGTGGAGACCCGGTTGGACGAATTGACGGCTTATGCCCTCGGTCGATTGGCTCAGGTGCCTCATCTGCGCATCCTTGGCCCAGATCACCTGCCGCGTGGCGGGGCAGTGGCTTTCACATTGGCTGATATTCACCCCCATGATGTCATGCAGGTTTTGGACTCTTATGGGGTGGCGGTGCGAGGCGGTCACCATTGCGCTCGGCCATTGCATCAGCGTCTGGGGATCCAAGCCAGTGTCCGGGCTTCAATGGGCCTGTATAACACCGAAGAGGATATTGACACTTTGGTGGAGGCGTTGTTGGCGACCCTGGAGTTCTTCAAGGTCAGTCCGGGCGATGACCAGCAACAAGGAGTTCGCCATGGCTGACCTGTCAGCGCTTTACCAAGACATCATCGTTGACCATTATCGGGCTAAGCACCACGCTGGTTTGCGTCAACCGTTCGATGTTGAAGTCAATGGTGTCAACCCCTCATGCGGTGATGAGATCACCTTGCGCCTGTTGATGAAGGGCGACCGGATCGAGGATGTCTCTTATCAAGCCGAGGGCTGCTCCATTTCCCAAGCATCGACCTCAGCAATGACGGATTTAGCCATCGGAGTGACCGTCGATGAATTTGCGGAGTTGGTGGCCGGTTTTCGGGAGATGTTGGAGGGGCAAGGCAAGATTCAACTGGACGAGGATCGTTATGGTGATGCCATCGCCTTCGAAGGCGTCGCCCAATTCCCGGCTCGCGTCAAGTGTGCCATGTTAGGTTGGGCCTCCTTGGAAGATGCCCTGAAGTCGATCCATTCAAGATCCGTGGAGGAGAACTAATGTCTGACCAATCAAGTGGTGTGGGCCCTGTCCGCCAGCCCCAGTCTGTCGCTGCGGAGGACGGGGATACCCAACCGCAGAACAGCGCCAAGCGGGATCTGTCGCTGGCCGATGGCCTATCGGAAGATGTCCTCGGCCAACATTGGGGCAGCGCCGACCAATTGCTCGAGACATTGAAAGATGTGGTGGACCCCGAACTGGGCGTCAATATTGTCGATCTTGGTCTGGTTTATGGCGTTGATATTGATGCAGAAGGCCGAGCGACTATCGATTTGACCCTGACGTCGCCGGCTTGTCCGCTGACTGATCAACTGGAAAACGATGTTCGTTATTTGCTGAGCAGCTTGACGTCTGAGGTGACGATCAATTGGGTCTGGCTACCGCCGTGGAGCCTCGACATGATCACCGATGATGGCCGTGAACAGTTGCGGGCTCTTGGCTTCAACATGTGATCAACCCGCCAGGCGAGGTGTTGCCTGGCCTGGCAGTCACGGATGCGGGGTGGAGTCCTGGGCCGCAGGTGCGTGCGCTAGGCTGAGCTTATGAAGAAGTGTCTGACGATCCTGGCCATTGGGCTGGGCCTGCTGAGCTTGATCTATGTGGTCAAGGCCAAGCAGGCCGCTGAGTCCGAAGCAGATCTGTGGTCCGAAGCCCTCGATCCTGCTTTCTAGGCCGGCGCTGCCCCTCCACCCGAATTCAAGTGATTCGGCTGATATTGGAAGAAAGCGCAATTCGTGTTAATCGTTAAAGACTGTGAGGTGCGTGCTGGCGCGCGCCTGTTGATTGAACCCACTAGTTTCACCGTGTCGACCGGCGACAAAATCGGCCTGGTTGGTCGCAATGGTGCTGGCAAGACCACCCTGTTGCGCATCCTGGCCGGACAAGGCCTAGCCGCTGCCGGCAGCATCGAACGCCGGGGGGTCATCGGCTACCTGCCCCAGGATCCACGCACCGGCGATCTGCATGTCACCTGCCGATCGCGCATTCTGTCGGCGCGCGGACTCGACGACATCATGGCACGCATGGACAAATACTCATTGGCGATGGCTCAAGCTGAAGGCGATGAGCAAATCAAGGCCATGGAGTCGTATGGTCGGGCCGAGACTGAGTTCCTTGCCCAGGGTGGTTATGCGGCGGCTTCTCAAGCGGCACGGATCGCTGCCAATGTGGGTCTGCCCGATCGAGTCATGGAACAGCCGCTATCGACCCTGTCTGGCGGTCAGCGGCGCCGCGTGGAACTGGCGAGGATACTATTTCTGGACGCCGACACCTTGCTGTTGGATGAGCCAACCAATCACCTGGACGCTGACTCGATCGTCTGGTTGCGGGGTTTCTTGCAGTCTTTCACCGGTGGGTTGATGGTGATATCCCATGACGGCGCCCTGCTGGGCGATGTGGTCAACAAAGTGTTCTATCTTGATGCCAACCGTTGCGTCATTGACCAATACCACTTGGGATGGGTCAAGTACCTTGAGCAGCGTGAGATCGATGAGCGACGCCGCAAACGTGAGCGCGCCAACGCCGAGCGCAAAGCCAATGCCCTGCTGGCGCAAGCAGATTCGATGCGGGCCAAAGCGACCAAGGCTGTGGCGGCTGCCAACATGGCCCGTCGGGCGCAGCGTCTCCTGCAATCGGTCGAGACCGAGCGGGTTCAAGAGAAAGTGGCCAATCTGCGCTTCCCCGACCCGGCCCCTTGCGGTAAGACCCCCTTGTCAGCCAGCGGCTTGTCGAAGAGTTACGGCTCCTTGGAGGTGTTTTTTGACGTTGATCTGGTGATCGATCGAGGATCGCGGGTGGTGGTCCTTGGCCTGAATGGAGCAGGCAAGACAACCTTGCTGCGGTTGTTAGCCGGTATTGAACCGCCGGATTTGGGCGAGGTCATTGACGGCCACGGACTGCGCTTGGGTTATTACGCTCAAGAGCACGAGACTATCGATGTCAAGGCCTCAGTTCTTGACAACATGATGCGAGCCTCTGATGATTTGACGCAGACTCAGGCTCGGACGCTCTTGGGTTCTTTTCTGTTCATTGGTGACGACGTGGACAAGCCAGCCGGTGTCCTGTCCGGTGGCGAGAAGACCCGCCTGGCTTTGGCGCGGCTGGTGGTGTCTCTGGCCAATGTCCTCTTGCTCGACGAGCCGACCAACAATCTTGATCCGGCCTCTCGTCTGGAAATTCTCCACGCCATCAATACTTTCAAAGGCGCAATTGTCCTGGTGACCCACGATGAGGGTGCTGTCGAGGCCCTGAACCCAGACAAGGTGTTACTGTTGCCGGACGGGACCGAGGATTTATGGCGCCCGGAGTACCTTGAATTGGTGTCATTGGCATGAGGGGTTTGTCATGAAGCTGCGGTCTGGCGTGCTGTTACTGATGGGTGCA
>JAITVZ010000049.1 GCA_031285505.1 Propionibacteriaceae bacterium | reverse complement strand
AAAGTCCTCCTCGATAGATGGTTGATCACAGGGGCTGGCTGCCATCCAGATCACAATGGCTTGGGACCAGTCGGCTAGCTATTGTTGAAACGATATCCGACGTTGCGAACTGTGCCGATCAGTGATTCATGCTCAACACCTAGTTTGGCGCGCAAACGACGCACATGGACGTCAACTGTACGAGTGCCGCCGAGGTAATCGAAGCCCCAGACCTCATCAAGCAATTGCTCGCGGCTGAAGACCCGGCCGGGGTGGGCCATGAGGAACTTGAGCAGCTCAAATTCGGTGAAGGTCAAGTTGAGTGGCTGATCGGCCAGATAAGCGGTGTAAGCCGATTCATCGATGGCGATTTGGCCGACGGTCAAGCGTCCGGCGGGGATGTCAGTCGGACTGGTTTGCAGACGGATTCTGGTCTCCAACTCGGCGCTGTCGGCGGATTCCATGATGAAGTCTTGGCAGTCCCAGTTGCCAGAGAAAGCCGCTTCGCAGCCAGCGGCCAACACGACGATCCGCGGAATGGCGATCCCGGCCGAAGACAGCATCTGGCAGAGATTCCGCGCTGAGATCAGGTCTTGACGGGCATCGATGATGATGATGTCGCCGACAGTGGCTTCGCTGAGAACCTGGTCTTTGGGATGGAGGCGCAGTATTTGGTGTCCGATCCGGCTGAGGATTGGCAGGGGATCTTCCTTGACGCTGGGAGTGATCAGGGCGACCGTGGCCATCGGGATCCTCCTGTCTGTTGGGGGGAAGAATACCACCGTGATCGACGAGATTGGCGATGGTTATCGGCCGTGACAAGGTTTGGCGGCGACGCCCGTGCCAGAGTTCGGCACTTTCAACGTTTGCTGGGTCATTCTAGACTGAGGACATGGCAGACCTCAGTTTTTGGATCGTCACCGGTGTGGCCGGCTTACTTGGGATCGGCAGCCTTGGCTGGGCTATAGCCATATTGTTGGGCCCAAGAAAACGACAGGAGCAGCATGTCTGAAACAGCACTCGACCAGGTTTCGCCAGATCCGTTAGCCCCGATCGCTTGGCTGACTGGTCACTGGGAGGGCTCCGGCAACGGCACGACCGATTCCGGTGAATATGACTGCGCGGTGACGGTCGATTTCGCCAGCAATGGTGGCGATTATCTGCACTACGTCTTGCAGTGGTTCGAGACTGACGATGCCGGTGTGGCACTCAAGAGTCTGGGCATGGAATCTGGCTTTTGGCGAATGGCTGCCGATGGCGGTGTCGAATCGGTGATCGCCGCGCCGCATGGTGTCGCTGAAATCCTGCTCGGCTCCATCACGGGCGCCAGGATCGAGTTGACCTCCGATGTGGTCGCTCGGACGGCATCGGCAGTGCCGCCGGTCACTGCCTCCCATCGCTTGCTGGGCAACGTTGACGGTGACTTGATGTTTGTTTTTGAGCAGGCCAGCGACCAAGCCGAACTGGCGCCATATCTTTGGGCGCGGTTGGTGCGTCAGTAATGGTGCTGGTCGTTGCTGGCATCGACCAGGGATTGTTGTGGCACGATGGCAATCCCTTGCTCGAGCAGCGCCATTTGGACAGCGGCGCCATGGTCAATCTCAGCAATCGTCAGGTTTTTTCGATTCATGGCCGTGACGCGCTTCGTCTAGTCAGCCTGCTGGGCAGCGCCGACTTGTCGATTTTGGAACAGGGTGTGGCCGCAGCCAGTCTGCTGCTCGATGCCAGCGGCCACATTCGCTGCTGGCTGGCGTTGTGTCCGCTGGTGCCGCCAGTCGATGGTGATGCGCCTGTGCTTTGGGGTTGGACCAGCACTGCTGCTGGGGCCGATCTGGTCGAGCATCTCAATGCTCGTCGTTTCCGCTTGGAGGCGACGGCTCGGTTGCAACCGGAGGTCGGTGTTGTGTGGCAGGGGCCGGGCGCACCGAAAGAGGTGGTCGGTCTTGACCAGGCTGAGCTGGTGGCCGACCGTCATGGCGCTTGGGATTGCTTGGGAGGCCGTCAGTGGCTGGTCAGACATCCCGAAGCGCTGATGGGAGCAACGACAGCGTCGATCGCCGGCACGTGGGCCTATGAGGCCCGCAGGATCGCCGCCGGTGTGCCGCGTATCGGCGTCGACACCGATGACGAGACGATCGCCAATGAGCTCGGTGCGCCGACCGACTGGCTGTCATTGAGTCGCGGTTGCTATCCCGGACAGGAAGTGGTGTCCCGCATCCATAATCTCGGATCACCGCCGCGCCGCTTGGTCCAGTTGCACTTCGACGGTCAAGACGAACGCTTGCCTGAGGTTGGACAGACGCTCATCGATCCGGATGATGGCTGGATCATTGGCCGGATGGGCTCGTCGGCCTACCACGGCATGCTTGGGCCGATCGGCTTGGGTCTGATCAATCGCAATCATGACGACGCCAGGGAGGTTCAGGCTGACGGCTTGATTGCCAAGGTGGTGCCACTAGTGGACAAAGATGCCGGTCGTCACTTCCAAGCACCCAAGGGCCTGGCACGACCGGCCCGGCTGTGAGAACTGGTCAGATCAGGCTTTGGGAGTGAAGCTGTTTTCGTAGGATGTGCCGCGGGCTCGGGCCCAGGAGTCTTTGATCTCCTGCTCGGCTTGAGCCCGCCCGACCCAGGTCGCCCCTTCGACTGATTTGCCCGGTTCAAGGTCTTTGTAGACCGAGAAGAAATGCTCGATTTCCAGCAAAGTCAGGTCTGGCAGGTCGGTCAATTCGCGGATATCGGCCTGGCGCTGATCGGCGGTGGCGATACACAAGACCTTGTCATCGCCACCCTTTTCGTCGGTCATGCGGAACATGCCGATGGCGCGACACTCAATCAAGGCGCCGGGAAAAGTCGGTTCTTGAAGCAGCACCATGGCGTCGAGTGGATCGCCGTCTTGACCAAGCGTGCCCTCAATGAAGCCGTAGTCGCTGGGATATTGGGTGGAGGTGAACAGGGTTCGGTCCAACCTGATACGACCAGTGGCATGATCCATTTCGTATTTGTTCTTCGTCCCCTTGGGAATCTCGACAGTGACGTCGAAGTGGAGGGCTGGCTCCATGCGTGGGTGTTTGAAGGTAACGGTCATGCTGTTCTCCTCGACGGCTTTCGTTGTTGTCAACCCTAGTCGTTCCGCAATTGATCGGCCAAGACGACGACCGCCAGCCGTCTGGATA
>JAITVZ010000037.1 GCA_031285505.1 Propionibacteriaceae bacterium | reverse complement strand
CAACTCCCCGCCGCACGATCACCTGCCCGCCAGTGACTTCACCGACATCGTCACCGGCTGAATCAGTCAATGCCCGACCCGCGCTGACTCCCGGCCCGCTGACCAGCTCCAGACTGCCCGGCAGGTAGCTGACACCAGCCGGCAGCTGATCATGACTGACGACACTGATGGCGCCATCTTGGCCACTGTTGACATAATCGACGGTGTAGACCAAGGTGTCGCCCGGGCGCACCAGATCCGAGCCGTTGAGGTTGTGCACCGTCTTCGAGGAAGCCGTGAAATCCGGGGAATAGAGATTGATGGCCGTGGCCAAGACGCCGGGATAATAGGTGTCACCGGTGGAATCGAAGGTCAGCACTGCCTGTGAATCGCCGTTGCCGATGGCGCCGGAGACAGTCAGATTCTTGACATCGAAACCGAGCATATTGCGGTCGGCCGGTGTCCGGCTGGTCACCGACTGCCCCATCCAATCGTTGGTCGAGTTGAAGAAGTTCGATCCTGGTGAGATGGCCGTGGCCAGTTGTGAGTCATTGAGGTTGACATAATCCCCCGATTGGGTCAGATCGCCCTCATAGGCCACCATCGACAAGGATGTGTCGACTGGGCCGTCCAGCGGTGCGGTGAAGCCTGACAGGGTGATCTTTTGCGGTTGGCCGCCGGCCACCATGGCGAACCCATCGAAGACAGTCAGATTACGCAAGGGCAGGCTGGGGGCCGAATAAGCCACCAGCAGCGACCAACCGGCGTAGCGGTCCTTGCCTGTGCCGGTGACGATATCGCCGGCCCAGTACTGGCCGCGCCCCGCTTTGGCGACAGCTGCTGTGACATCGGCGAAGCCCTGATAGGCCCCGGATGAAGCCCCATTCGGCCCGAAGACGGTGCTGGCCTGAATCGTCTGATAGGCAGTCGCTCCGGGTGGGCGCAGCGACATCTTGCCAGGGTCACCAACCCCGGCTGTGCCGCCTTCGCCGGGCGCCAGTCGTGCCCCCCAGTAAAGACCGGCCCATAAAACCTTGGCACCCAAGGGCAGGTTCAACTCGGACATCGACGAGCTTGAAGTGGGAAAGGCATCACCATCGGCATCCAGTGGCTTCATGATGAAGGAGTTGTCATCGTAGTGAACGCCACCCTTGGCCGATTGGCAGTGCTCGGCCCACTCTGGCGTGGTCAAGCCGCCAGCCTCTTCTGGGCAAGTCAGCAAGGCGTTGCCGATCGCCACGATGGCACCATTGACATTGCTGGTGAAGCGCGGTTGAAAGGCGACCGTGTCAGCGGCCTGGGCGGTCGGCAGGGACCAGGTGAGGCCGAACATGATCAGCAGCAGACTGATCAGCAGCGCCAAGGTTTTGACTGTGCGCGCCAAGGCTCGCCTCCATTGCACTTCGAAGAGCGGTCACTCCGCTGCCTATAATCATATCATATTAGGCTGGATTTAACCACATTCGTTGTCGCAATCGACCCCACCAGCTCCGGCTCACACCTCCCGAATGCACAGTGTTGAACCCTGGACACCACCATGGACTACCCACCCATCTCCGGGATCGAATTGGCAGTGCTGGTGTTGGATCGGGGCGTCTTGCGCGGGCTCCGGCTCCCGAAGAGATTGATTCCAAGCCATTGTGATCCATGGGACAACCAGCCCCGCGAATCAATCGCCTAGGCCCCGGCCATCACCGCCGCCAAGATCGCTTCAATGCCGCTGGCCGTGGCCGCGGTCAGATCAACCGCCGCCGGGTCAAGCAGCCACTGGATCTGCAAGCCGTCCATCAAGGCGATGATGTTGCAGGCGCTGGCTGCCAACAGGGGCTCCGGCATCGGGTGGTCGGCTGGCGTCAGCAAGCGCAATTGATCAAGAATCATTTGGCGCAAACCGGCGAAACGCTCGGTGAAATAACTCTCCCCCGGATGATCGTCGGTCACCGACTCAGCTGACAAGACGACGTAAGTTTGGACGATGCCCGGTCTGGCAGTGTTGGCCCGAGCCGTGTCGATCAAGTGTTGAAACAGATCCAGTCCCCGGGCGGCATTGGCCTGATCGGCCTCACTTTGATCGCGGTAGCTGATGACCGCTTGAAGCAACTGTTGCTTCGAGCCGAAATGGTGCAAAATCCCCGAATGGGTCATGCCGACAAGGGCGGCGATGTCCTTGAGCGATCCGGCATAAAAGCCCTTGGCGCCAAAGACCTGGGTGGCAGCCTCAAGAATCTGCTGGCGGCGCCTGGCCGTCTTCTTGTGGGGGCCGTGCTTCCGAGTTTTCTTCGGAGTCACTTTCGAGTCAGTTGTCGGCATTGACGCCATCCTTAAACATCGCTGATCGAGCGGCCAGGCACACCCGGGCAGCCTAACGTTGCATTCCGGCCACAGTGACCGGCTATTGCTTCTTAACTGGCAAGCCTTGATTCCGGCCAGATCTTGGTCAAGGCCGGCGGCAAATCGTCCACCTGGTCGTGGAGGTGGCAGGCCACCTGCCGATCAGGGCCATCAGCAGCCACGGCTGATCGGCCCAGCGCCGGGTCGGACTCCAGGCAAATCGGCATGCTGAAAGCACAGCGGGGCGCGAAGGGACAGCCGACTGTGCCTCGAGCCAGATCCGGCGGCGCTCCGGGGATGCCGGTCAACTCCTTCTTCGGGCCATGCAGGGGCGGGAAAGAGGCCAACAGCGCCTGGGTATAGGGATGGCGAGCAGCGTGATACATCGCCTGGGCCGGCCCCTGCTCGACGATCTCACCGGCATACATGATGGCGATCCGGTCGGCGATCTCAATCAACAAGGAGACATCGTGGGTGATGAAGATCACTGAGAAGCCCAATTGCTGGCGCAGATCGGCGATTTGCTCGACGATCTGGCGTTGCATCACCACATCCAAGGCAGTCGTCGGCTCATCCATGATCAGCACTTGGGGCTCCAAAGCCAGCGCCATGGCGATCATCACTCTTTGGCGCATGCCACCAGACAGTTGGTGGGGATAGGAACTGATGCGATCACGGGCGATGCCGACCATCTCCAACAACTCTCCCACCCGTTCCAAGCGCTGCTGCTTGGTCGAGTGGGGCTGGTGGGCCTTGATGGCGTCCATGATCTGAGCGCCGATCTGGAAGACCGGGTTGAGGGAATTCATCGCCCCCTGAAAAACGACGGCGGTGTCCACCCAACGACTGGCCCGCAACTGCGGATCAGTCATCGCCAGAATGTCGCGGCGCCGGCCACTTGGATCAGTCAGCCAGACCGACCCGCCAGTGATCAGACCCGGCGGGGGCAACAGCCGTAAAGCGGCGTAAGCCAGGGTCGATTTGCCGCAGCCCGATTCACCGGCCAGGCCGAGCACTTCGCCACGGTGCAGATCGAGATCGACGCCGCGCAGCACATGGGTCGGCTGGTCGGTGAAGCCATAGTCGACCGACAGCCCTTCGATTGATAACACCCGATCGTCGCTCACCGCGGCGTTTCCCAGGCCGCGCTCATCGGCCAAGATTGTCGTCATCGTTGATCACCCTCCGCTCGCTGCCCGCCCGCTTCACCCTGATCGGTGACACTGCGGGTCACTCCATCAACCACACCTTCCACAGCGGCCGAGCCACCAAGCACACCGACACCGCTTGTCGCAGCATCCGCGCCAACAACAGCAGCGCCGTCACCTTCCGCGCCACGATCCTTGGGCTCGGCAAAACGACCAGCGGTCGCTTTGCTCTCGCCCGTCGTCGGTGTGTTTAAAAACACACCAACACCTTCCTTGGGCTCGGCAACAAGACCTGCGGGCTTGCTGCGCTCGCCCGTCGTCGGTGTGTTCAAAAACACACCAACACCTTCCTTGGG
>JAITVZ010000103.1 GCA_031285505.1 Propionibacteriaceae bacterium | reverse complement strand
CCCCGGGAACGGGCCTCGGTTTTCCTGGTGATCGACGTGTCTTTGTCAATGGCGGCCGAGGATGTGGCTCCGAATCGCCTGGAGGCGGCCCAGGACGCCGCCACCGAGTTCGTGGATGATCTGCCGACTGGTTTCAATGTCTGTTTGGTGGCATTTGCCGGTGCGCCAACGGTGTTGGTGCCACCAACCACTGATCGGCATCCGGTGGAAGAAGCCATCGCCAATCTGACCCTGGCTCAATCGACCAACATTGGTGATGCCATTTATGCCGCCCTCGATGCGGTGGCAACCATTCCGCCTGATCCCGATCACCCCGATGATCCTGCTCCAGCCGCCATAGTCTTAATTTCAGATGGTGAGTCGAACACCGGGCGTGATTCCCGCCAAGCCGCCACCGACTCGAAGTCGATGGGGATCCCGGTGTTCACCATCGCTTACGGCACGCCTAACGGTTACATCGTCAACGGTGGTTATCGCGACCCGGTGCCGGTTGACAAAGAGGAGTTGCGGGCGATCGCCAACTTGTCGGGTGGCCAGGCCTACTCGGCGGATTCATTGGGTCAGTTGCGTGAGGTCTACGCCGGTATTTCCCGGTCCGTCGGCTACGACAAAGAGGAGTCGGAGATCACTGAACAATTCGTCGGCTACGCCGTCGTTTTCGCAGGTCTGGCTCTGCTTGGGGTCATGTCCCTGGCTGCCCGGTGGCCATGATGACGGTGACCGATCCCGCTGGTCGCTACTTGGCTGTTCGTGCCTCGATTGACGAGTCTGCCCGACAAGTAGGTCGCGAACCATCCGCCGTCAAGCTTCTGGCGGTGTCCAAGTATCAGCCAGTCGCCGCCATCGCTGCTGTGGCCAATGCCGGTTGCCGCCAGTTCGGCGAAAACCGCGTGGCGGAAATGGTCAGCAAGTCAGAGCAGCTCAGCCCGGAGTTGGCCTGGACGCTGATCGGTCATTTGCAGCGCAACAAGGCCGCTGCGGCCCTGAAGGTCATGGCGTCTTTGCAATCCCTCGACTCCCTCGACCTGGCTGACCGACTCCAACGGCTGATTTCAGCTGGTGCCCGTAGCAATCCCCTGCCTGTGTTGATTGAGGTCAACACTTCGGGTGAAGTCTCCAAAAATGGTGTCGATCCGGCTGATGTTGCGGCTTTCAGCGCGCGACTGAGGGCCTTCGACGCCCTCCAACCTGTCGGTCTGATGACCGTGGCGCATCCTGATCCAGATCGGGCCGAACAAGGCTTCGCGCTGATGGGTCATTTGCAAGCCGGACTGCGCCAGCGCGACGGCGGCGGTTGGGCGGAGCTGTCGATGGGCATGACTGGCGATTATCGGCTGGCGATCGCCGCCGGGTCGACCTGTGTCCGGATTGGCTCTGCCATTTTCGGGCCACGGCCCGGAAAATTCAATGTCGATTCTTCGGATCATCAAACAGCGATCTGACTTGGGCAAACCGTCTGCGAGATGGCCTCGGTGCTAACCTGGGGGCATGTGGGCAGATGAGCAGGTGTTGGATGACGCCATCGACAAAATCCGCTTCAACGATCAGGGGTTGGTACCGGTCATTGCCCAGTCAAGTGATTCGGGGCAGGTATTGATGCTGGCTTGGATGGACGCTGAAGCCGTTCGCCGCACGCTGACTAGCGGGCTGGCGACCTACTGGTCGCGATCACGATCGGAATACTGGGTCAAAGGAGAGACCTCCGGTCATCGCCAGCTGGTCAAAGCCTTGCGCCGTGATTGTGACTCGGATGCCTTGCTGATGTTGGTCGAACAAGCTGGCCCGGCCTGTCACACGGGAGCGCCGACTTGTTTCAACACTCATCCGGACCTGCCATTGATGGCTGATCCCGCCGCCATCGATTGATCATCGCAAGGAGTCCAAGATGCCCTTATTCCTGCCCAGTCCGGCTCACGGTGTCTTTTACCTGGGACCGCTGCCGATTCGTGCCTACGCCTTGTCGATCATCTGCGGCATCATCGTCGCCATTTTCCTAGCCAGGAGACGTTGGCGCTCATGGGGAGGCAACGTTGACCAGTTGGAGAACCTACTGATCATCTCAGTGTTGGTCGGCATCGTCGGGGCGCGGGTCTATTGGGTGGTCATCGAATGGCATCGTTACTTTGGTGCTGGCCACAGTGAGCCCTGGTATCACATCTTCTACATTTGGGAAGGTGGATTGGGCATCTGGGGCGGCATTGCCTTCGGGTTCATCACCGGTGGCTTGCTCTGCCGTCGTTATCACATTAATTTTTGGCGCTTGGCTGATTGCGTGGCTCCGGCCTTCCTCTTGGCGCAAGCCATTGGCCGGATGGGCAATTGGTGGAACCAAGAACTCTACGGTTATCCCAGCACGCTGCCGTGGGCTTTGGAGATCGACCAGGCTCATCGCTTGCCGGGCTATGCCCAATTCGCCACTTATCATCCCACCTTTCTCTACGAGATGATTTGGGACCTGATGGGCGTCGGCTTGCTGTTGTTCGTCGAGCGCCGCTGCAAATTTGGCCGCGGCAAACTGTTCGCCCTGTACATTGTCACCTATGCCACTGGTCGTTTCCTGGTGGAGTTGCTGCGGATCGATCCCGTGTCAGTTTACGGCGGTCTGCGGGTCAACTCCTGGGCAACTTTGCTGGGCATGCTTGTTGGTTTGTGCCTGTTGATCTGGCGCATTCGCTTCCGCCCGGGCGCCAATTTGATCCAGCCAGCGGCCGTCGCAGCCCCAGCAGGCACTGCATCAGAGGAGTCACCCTCCGGCTGTCAGTCCAGAGGGAACGATGGGGTCGGCCCTGTGCCAACTGACGAAGGCCAGCTTGACCGGCTTGATGATGATGCTGACCAATCCTTGGTCGATGACGACCGATCTGCATCGACCAAGGACTGAGTCCAGCTGAGAGTGGCTTGCCCAGCTAACCGTGTCGGTCGGTGCCGATTGGTCTGGGCGACTATCCTGTTGGTCGGTGGTTTTCGTGACCCCGTACGTCCCGTACATTTCAAGGAGCGACAGTGTCGTTTGTTCATCTGCATGTCCACACTGAATACTCGATGCTGGACGGCGCCGCCAAAACCAATGCTCTGCTGGCTGAAGCGGCTCGACAGGGGATGCCGGCGATCGCCATGACTGATCACGGCAACATGTTCGGCGCCTACGAATTCTTCAAGGCCGCCAAGGCGATGGAGGGGTCCCCAGTCAAGCCAATCATCGGCATCGAGGCCTATGTCGCCCCGTCGTCGCGCCACTCGCGGGTTCAGGAATTCTGGTCGACTGGTCGCCGCGATGGCGGTGATGCTGATCAGGAGGGTGGCAAGGATGTCTCTGGCGGGGGGCGTTACACCCACATGACGATGTTGGCCCGCAATGCCAGCGGGCTGCACAACCTCTTCCGCTTGTCGACTCTGGCCAGCTATGAGGGTTACTACATGAAACCCCGGATGGATGCGGAGATCATCGCTCAATATGCCGCAGGGATCACAGCCACCACTGGCTGCCCGTCAGGAGCGGTGCAGACCCACCTGCGTTTGAGGCAATATGACCAGGCCGTCGCAGTGGCGGCGATGTATCGTGATATCTTCGGCCCGGACAACTTCTTCGTGGAATTGATGGACCACGGCCTGTCGATTGAGCGCGAGGTGCGCCTTGATCTGTTGCGCTTGGCCAAAGACCTCAAGTTGAAACTGGTGGCGACCAACGATTCTCACTATGTCACCGCCGACCAATACGACGCCCATGACAACCTGCTCTGCATCGGCGTTGGTCGCAACAAGGACGATCCGAAGCGGTTCCGTTTCAACGGTCACGACTACTATCTGCGCAGCGATCAGGAGATGCGCCAGCTTTTCTATGAGCTGGAGGACGCTTGTGACAATACGCTGGCGATCGCTGAGTCGATCGAACCATACGACGATGTTTTCGCCTATGTCGACCGCATGCCTCAGTTCAAGGTGCCGGAAGGGGAGACCCAGGAGTCCTACTTGCGGATCAAGCTGGCCGATGGTTTGAAGCAACGTTATGGCGACGATCCGCCGGCCGAGGTCTTGGAACGAGTCGAAACCGAGCTGGCCGTCATCGAACCACTGGGTTTCTCGGCCTATTTCCTGGTGGTCTCGGATATTTGTCGCTTCGCCCGTGAATCGGGGATTCGCGTCGGTCCGGGCCGCGGTTCAGCCACTGGTTCGATGGTCGCCTATCTGACCCGAATCACCGAGCTGGACCCGCTAGCCCACGGCTTGATCTTTGAACGCTTTCTCAACCCCGAGCGGATCTCGCCTCCCGATGTTGATTTGGACGTCGATGATCGCAATCGCGATCGGATCGTCGCTTACTTCGCCGACACCTACGGTGAGGAATACACCGCCCAGGTCAACACCTTTGCCAAGATCAAGGCCAAGAACGCTATCAAGGATTCGTCGCGAATTCTTGGATTGCCGTTCTCAGTCGGCGAACGGATCGTCAAGTCTTTGCCAGCAGACCCCACCGGCAAGATTCATTTGCCGGATTTGTTCAATGAAAAGTCAGACAGTTACGGCGAAGGGGCGGCCTTCCGTTCACTCTATGACGAGGATCCAGAGGTTCGACAGGTGGTCGACACCGGCATGGGCATCGAAGGCCTGATTCGCGGCACTGGAGTCCATGCCGCCGCCGTCATTTTGTCGTCAGTGCCGTTGATGGATTTGATTCCGCTTCACGCCCGCGATGACGGTGTGCACCTGACCGGCTTCTCCTATCCCCAGTGTGAGGAGATGGGCCTGATGAAGATGGATGTGCTGGGTCTACGCAACCTTGGCATCATCGATCAGACCCTGGAGTCGATCAAGGCCAATACCGGTCAAGACATCGATCCACTTGATCTGCCGCTGGATGACCCGGCAACTTATCAGCTGTTGGCCTCCGGTGAGACCCTGGGCGTCTTCCAGTTGGATGGCGGCCCGATGCGATCATTGCTGCGGCAGATGGTGCCGACTCAATTCGAAGACATCGCTGCTGTGTTGGCCCTCTATCGACCAGGGCCAATGGCAGCCAATGCCCACATCCATTACGCCGACCGGAAGAACGGCCGCGAGCCGATCACACCGATCCACCCCGAATTGGCCGAGGCATTGGAGCCGATCCTCGGGTCGACCTATCATCTGCTGGTTTACCAGGAGCAGCTGATGTCGGTGGCGCGCAACCTCGCTGGTTATACCTTGGGCGGTGCGGATCTGCTGCGTCGGGCCATGGGCAAGAAGAAGAAGGAAATCCTGGACGCGGAGTTTGACACTTTTGCTTCGGGCATGGCCGCGAACAATTATTCACCGGAAGCGACCCAGGCTCTCTGGGATGTGATGGCCCCCTTCGCTGGTTACGCCTTCAACAAATCACACACCGCCGGCTATGGTTTGGTCAGCTATTGGACGGCTTATTTCAAGGCCAATTATCCAGCTGAATACATGGCGGCTCTTCTGGAATCGGTTCGAAATGACAAAGAGAAATCTGCCACGTACCTGACTGAATGCCGGCGCATGGGCGTCGAGGTTTTGCCTCCGGATGTCAACGAGTCCGGGGCGATGTTCTCGCCGGTTGGTCAGGCGGTCCGCTTCGGGTTGACTGCCATTCGCAATGTTGGCGCCAATGTCGTCGACGGCATCATCCAAGCCAGGAACGAGCACGGACCGGCCAAGGATTTCTATCAGTTCCTGGCGAATGTGCCGATAACGGTTTGCAACAAGCGAGTCTTCGAGTCGCTGATTAAGGCGGGCGCTTTTGATTCCCTGGGGCATCGGCGTCGCGCTTTGCTGGAGATCAGCGAGCAGGCCATTGATGCTGTCCTTGAGTCGAAACGGCGACAGGCCTTTGGTCAAGATGACCTCTTCGGCGGATTCGATGGGGCAGACTCGGCCGTCAGTTTTGCCGAGCCAATTCCGGACATTCCCGAATGGGACAAGGCGACGCGTCTGGCCTTCGAGCGAGAGATGCTGGGCCTGTATGTCTCGGACCACCCCCTCAATGGGGCGCAGACAGTGCTTGAGGTCAATCGAGACCTGCCATTGTCTGCTTTGAGCAACCTGACCGAGCCGCGCTATAAGGTCCGGCTGACTGGATTGATCACTGCTGTGGAGCGGCGTCAGACAAAGAGTGGCGGCAATTGGGCCAAGATCACTGTCGAGGATTTGGACACATCAATCACGGCCAACCTCTTTCAGAAAGCCTATGACGAATATGGGCCACTATTGGCGCCTGACGCAGTCATCCAAATGACCTGTAGCTTGCGGCCGACTGACGACACCGTTGATTGCTCGGTCCAGTCGCTGAAGCTGCTGGATGTCAATGCCGATGGGTGCACCGGCATCACCGTGTCGCTGCCGATGGCGCGGGTGACGCGCTCAACCATGGCGCAACTCAAGCAAACGCTGATGGCCCACCCCGGCAAGGCGGAGGTTTGGTTCCGCATGGTCAATTCCAAGAACACCAAGACCTACCGACTGGCGGACCATGTCAACCCCTCGATTGAATTGATCACCGATCTCAAAGCCAGTTTGGGCGCCAGCACAGTGGCAGTTGGCGAGCGACCGGCATGACCATTTCGTTGACTGACAGCCTGCGATCAAAGCAGCGTTGGTTCTGGTGGGGATTGGACGCCTTGACGGTGGTCAGCATCGGTGTCATCGCCGGGTTGTTGTGGCGGCGCCTGGTCAGCCCGCCGGCCTATTCAATCGATGACGACTTCCGAGCGACCATTGGCCAGGTCGCTCTGGCCACTCAAGCCGGCATGGATGTCTATTTCGCCTTGATCGGACTGGTCGGCGGGGCAGTCATTGGTCTGATCACTTGGTTTTTCATCGGTGCCAATCGCTGGTGGATGGGTCTGGTGGCGGTGCTCGGGGCCAGCCTGGCCGGCTTGATCGCCGCTGCCATGGGCATGGCCCTTGGTCCGACTAATTTCCTGGAGCGAGTGGCTGCTGCCACCAAGGGTGACTTGGTGCCGGTCGACTTCACCATCCACTCCTGGGTGCCTTGGTTGCTGTGGCCGGGCATGGCCGCTGTACCAGTGTTGATCGGCAGTTTGATCAAGCGTGAGCGCTGGATCAACTATCCACCGATGGCTGATGCATCGTCTCAAAGCTCGGTCGATGGGTCCCAGCCTTAAGTAGACTGACTGATCATGAGACTGATCGACCTGACTTCGCTCCAAGCCGACGACTATGCCAGTGTCATGCCGCGCGCCAGCCTGGATCCGGCCACCGCCATGGCCGCTGTTCAGTCAATTTGTGCGGCCGTGGCCACTGAAGGTGAGGCGGCATTACGCCGTTTCTCGCAGCAATTCGATCAGGTGGTGCCCGACAGTTTCCGAGTCGATCCACACTTGGCCCGACAGGCGGCAGCCGAGCTCGACCCCGGGCTGTTGGATGCCTATGCCTTGGCGATCGCCCGACGTCGCGAGGTTTGTCTGGCCGAGGCCAATCTGCCCGATGCTCAAGTCGAGGTCGCCGATCAGGCGCAGATCACTATCCGAGCCGTGCCAGTCGAGCGCGTCGGGCTTTACGTCCCCGGCGGTTTGGCCCCTTTGGCTTCCAGCGTCATCATGAATGTGGTCCCGGCTCAGATCGCCGGTGTGCGGTCACTGGCCGTGGCCACACCACCACAAGCTGAGTTTGGTGGCTTGCCCCACCCGACGATTCTGGCGGTTTGCCATCTATTGGGGGTTGAGGAGATCTACGCGGTTGGCGGAGCCCAGGCAATTGCCATGTTCGCCTACGGAGTGGCTGGTCTATGTCAGCGGGTGGACATGGTCACCGGGCCGGGCAATGTCTATGTCGCCGCCGCCAAGCGTTACTTGAAGACGCTGGTGGGCATCGATTCCGAAGCCGGGCCCAGTGAAGTCGCTGTCATCGCCGATCAATCAGCTGATCCGGTGTTTGTGGCCGCCGATTTGATCAGTCAGGCCGAGCATGATCCCCAGGCAGCTTCGGTGCTGATCAGCGACTCTGATCAATTGATTGAATCGGTCAAGCAAGCCCTGCCGGGATTGATCAGCCAACAACCTCATCGCTTGCGCATCCAACAAGCGCTGGCTGGCCCGCAATCAGCCATCCTCAAAGTGCGCGACATTGATCAAGCCGTCGATGTGGCCAACACCTATGCCGCCGAGCATCTGGAGATTCAAACCCATCAGCCCGATCAGGTGGCGATGCGCATCAACAATGCCGGCGCCATCTTCATCGGTGATTATTCACCGGTGTCACTGGGGGATTACGCCGCTGGTTCGACACATGTCCTACCCACCGGCGGATCGGCCCGTTTCGCATCCGGTTTGACGGTTCGCTCATTCATCAAGACGGTGCACCTGATTGATTACCGCGCCCCAGCACTAGCGAGCGTCGCCAGCGCCATTGAGCTGTTCGCTCAATCGGAGAACCTGCCCGCTCACGCCCAGGCGATCGCGGTGCGGCGGCGGGCTCATGCCCAAATGGCCGACCAGTCGATAGTTGGCCCAGCGTGACGAATCCTCCAGCCAGCAGTATCAGCTGGGACGAGTTGCCATTGCGCCCGGAGCTCAAATCAGAACACCCCTATGGGGCGCCTCAACTGGACGTGCCGGTGGCAATCAATGTCAACGAGAACCCCTATCCGCCGTCGGACCAGCTGATCACCGCCCTGACCAGGGCCCTGGGGCAAGCGGCCACTGCGTTGAATCGTTACCCGGATCGAGAGGCCACGGCTTTACGCGCTGGCTTGGCCGCCTACCTGGGTGATGGTCTAACCAGTGAACAAGTCTGGGCTGCCAATGGCTCGAATGAGATTATGATCCAGTTGCTGACGGCCTTTGCCGGGCCTGGCCGTTCAGTCATGACATTCTCGCCGAGCTACTCGATGTACCCGGAATATGCCCGTGACACCAACACCAAATACCGCGAGTTGCCACGGCGGGCCGATTTCTCGATTGACTGGGATCAGGCGCGTCAGGCGATCGTCGCCGATCAACCGGCTATCTTGGTATTGGCCAGGCCGAACAATCCCACTGGTAACGGGCTGAAGTTGGCCGAGATTGAGACGGCATTAGCCTTGACGACTGGCTTGGTGTTGGTCGATGAGGCTTACCAGGAGTTCAGTGGTCAACCATCCGCCATCAGCCTGCTGGCCAAGCATGGACGATTGGTGGTCACCCGTACGATGAGCAAGGCCTTCGCCTATGCCGGTGTTCGTCTGGGTTACGCAGCGGCTGCCCCGGTTGTGATTGACGCCCTTCGCGTTGTCCGTCTGCCCTATCACCTATCGACCCTCACCCAGGTGGCCGGCGTAATCGCATTGGAACACACCGAATCGTTGTTGGCCCAAGTCGACCATTTGTCTGGTCTGCGCGATCAAACCATCGGGCGCCTGCGGGCATTGGGTTATGAGGCTGTTGATTCCCAAGCCAATTTCTTCCTGCTTGGTCGCTTCGCCGATAGGCATCAGGTCTGGCAAAGGCTACTCGACCAGGGGGTGCTGGTCCGCGAAACCGGGCCTGCGGGTTATTTGCGTGTCAGCGTCGGCACCGACGACGACATGGAACGATTCATCGCGGCGTTGCTCAGTGCGGCGCCGGTTGTTGCGAGAAAGGCTCATCCATGACTGATCGTCGCGCCGCGCTGTCGCGCTCAACAAGTGAATCCACCGTTGAAGTGACTGTCAATCTCGACGGATCCGGCCAATCAACCATTGACAGTTCAATTGGTTTCTATGACCACATGTTGACCGCTTTGTCACGGCATTCGCTGATCGATTTGACGATCGTGGCCCGGGGCGACACCGACATTGATGGTCATCATGTGATTGAAGACACAGCCATTGTTCTAGGGCTGGCCATCAAACAGGCTCTGGGCGACAAGGTCGGTATCACTCGTTTTGGGGAGGCGACCGTGCCACTGGATGAGGCCTTGGCTCAGGCGATCATCGATGTTTCTGGACGCCCCTTCTTTGCCGCCAATGGTGAGCCTGAGGGGCAGGTCTATGCCCGGATCGGTGGATCGGGTGTGCCCTATCAAGGGTCGATGACATATCACTTGATGGAGGCCTTGGCGCTCAACGCCGGCTTATGCCTTCATCTGCGTCTCATGGCCGGCCGCGACCCCCATCATATCGTCGAGGCTCAATTCAAGGCCGTCGCCAGAGCCTTGCGGCAGGCAATCAGCCTTGATCCGCGGGTCGTTGGCGTACCGTCGACCAAGGGCTCATTGTGACCTCTGTGGCCGTGCTGGATTACGGCTCGGGCAATGTCCATTCAGTCTGCCAGGCCATCGCCGCCACTGGAGCGCAGGCAGTTTTGACCGCCGATTTTGACCAGGCCCTGCACAGCCCGGCCTTGGTGGTGCCGGGTGTGGGGGCCTTCGCCAGTTGTATGGCTGGCTTGCAGGCGGTGACAGGCGACGAGCTGGTCAAGCAGCGTCTGCAGCTGGAGCGACCGACTTTGGGGATCTGTGTCGGTCACCAGGTGATGTTCGCCCACGGTTTGGAGCATGGCACCGACACTGCCGGCATCGGCATCTTTCCGGGAACAGTGGCTGCCCTGCCGACCAGACGACGGCCTCATATGGGCTGGAATCAACTGCGGGGCAATCCTCATTCGCGCTTTTTTCGGGAGGATCGAGACTTCTACTTCGTTCATTCGTATGCGGCTTTGCGGGCGGTGGACCTGCCGCTAGACGCCATTGGCTTGTGGTCCCGGCATGAAGAGGTGCCCTTCTTGGCGGCTGTGGAATATCAAAGCCTGCTGACCTGCCAGTTCCATCCGGAAAAATCCGGCCAAGCTGGACTGGCCTTGATCAGTGCCTGGATCGGTCAAGTGAGGGGTTGAGCCGATGCAGAGCGGATTGACGATCATTCCAGCGGTCGATATTCAGCATGGGCAAGCCGTCCAACTGGTTCAAGGAGTCAGTTCGAGCCAGCAAGTCTTCGGCGACCCGCTGGAGATGGCCCGGCGTTGGCAAATGGCTGGTGCCAGCTGGTTGCACCTGGTTGATTTGGATGCGGCTTTCGCCACAGGCGACAACCGTGTGCCGATTGCTGACATTGTCGCCACCACAGCGATGAGGGTCGAGTTGACTGGCGGTATTCGTGATGATGACAGCCTTGAGCGGGCCTTGTCGACAGGATGTGCTCGGATCAACATCGGTACCGCCGCGATCACCAATCCTGATTGGTGCGATCGAGTGATCGCGCAGCTGGGTGATCAAGTGGCCATCGCCTTGGACGTTCGCGACGAGCTGCTGGCGACGCACGGTTGGGTCGAGGCAGCCAGCGATCTCTGGTCGACCATACGCCGTCTCAATCGGGCTGGCGTCCGGCGATTGGTGGTGACCGACACCCAGGTGGATGGCACCATGACAGGGCCGAACATTGATTTGTTGAGCCGAGTCTGTCGGGCCACCGACGCGGCGGTGGTGGCCTCAGGTGGGGTTTCGACTCTGGCTGACATCGAGGCGCTCCGGCCACTGCTGGCGGATGGGTTGGAGGGTGTGATCATCGGCACCGCCTTGTATGTCGAGGCTTTCAGCTTGGCGCAGGCAATGGCTGCTGGGACCCCATGATGCCGACCTGATCCGGTCTGACAGGCCCTGTTGGGGTGACTAGATTGGTTGATGGCGCTAAAGTTGGAGGGCTGATCCGGCCCCAGGGCGGACGGCTAGCAGGAAGGATGACGATGAGCGGTCACTCTAAGTGGGCAACGACCAAGCATAAGAAGGCGGCAATTGACGCCAAGCGCGGCAAGTTGTTCGCCAAATTGATCAAGAATATCGAGGTTGCTGCCAAGGTTGGCGGCGGAGACACCTCAGGCAACCCGACTTTGTACGACGCCATTCAAAAGGCCAAGAAGTCATCGGTGCCAGCTGACAACATTGATCGGGCCGTCAAGCGCGGCTCTGGTGCCGAATCAGGTGGCGCCGACTGGATCAACATCACCTACGAAGCGTACGGCCCAGCCGGGGTGGCCATCCTCATCGAATGCCTGACCGACAATCGCAATCGATCGGCATCGGAGGTGCGCATCGCCGTCACCCGCAATGGTGGCACCATGGCTGATCAGGGATCAGTAGCTCGATTGTTCTCACGCAAGGGAATCGTCACCGTCGCCAAGAAGCAAGATGGCAAAACCATCAGTGATTTGGATCTGATGGAGGCCACCATGGAATCGGATCCAGAATCGATCAATGACGAGGGCGATTCGTTCGAAATTGTCGGAGAGCCGTCGCAGCTGGTTGAGATCCGTCAGGGCGTCCAAGCCGCCGGCATCGATTATGACTCGGCGGATATCGCCTTCCAGCCGTCCTTCACCTCACCGATCACCGACATCGATCAGGCGCGCAAATTGGAGAAGATTCTCGACGCACTCGACGATTGTGATGACGTCCAGGATGTCTACTCCAATGAAGAAATGTCTCCTGAAGTGGAAGAAGCTCTGAATAGCGACGACTGAACCGCCCTTGCCGGTGTGGTTACTGGACCAACACCTTGGCGATCGTTATGATTCGAACGGATGTTCTAGTCGTGGAAGGTTGGCATGTTGGTGTTGGGCGTCGATCCGGGCTTGACCCGATGCGGGGTCGGTGTGGTCGACGGTTCACCTGGACGGGCCCGCTTGATTGAGGCCGGTGTCATCCGCACACCGACCACCGACCAGACTGCCGATCGTCTTTTGGCAATCGAACAGGGCTTGGAAGACTGGCTTGATCGCTTTCGCCCTGAAGCTGTCGCCATTGAACGGGTCTTCGCTCAGCACAATCTGGCATCAGTGGTCGGCACGGCCCAAGCGGCTGGGGTGGCCATGCTGGTGGCCGCCAGGCATCAGTTGCCGACGGCTCAACACACACCTTCAGAGGTGAAAGCAGCCATCACCGGATCGGGTCGCGCTGATAAGGCTCAGGTGGGTCTGATGGTGGCACGGGTGCTTCATTTGACCGACCCGCCGAAGCCGGCTGATGCGGCTGATGCCGTCGCTCTGGCCGTTTGCCATATCTGGCGCTCAGCTGTGCAGGATCGTTTGACTCTGGCGATCAATCGCAGCGAGAACCAGCAGCACCTGATGAAAACAACTCAGCAGCTAGCAGCCCGGCCGCACAGACAGAGCAGCAGCCGGAACTATCAGGTGACCAAATGATCGCTTCGTTACGCGGCAGGGTCAGCCACGCAGCCGCCGAAATGGTGGTGTTGGATGTGTCCGGAGTCGGCTTTGCCATCACCTGTCCAGCCAGCACGGCCAAGTCTTTGACAGTGGGCGGTGAGGCTCTGCTGTTCACCCACTTGGCTGTCCGGGAGGACGCCTTGACCTTGTTCGGCTTCACTGCGGCTGACGATCGTGACGCTTTCTTGGCTGTTCAATCGGTCAGCGGCATCGGGCCGCGCCTGGCGCTGGCCATTGTCTCTGGGCTTGGTCCAGCCGAGTTGAAAGCGGCGATATTGTCGGAGAATCTCCTGGCTTTGTCAGCCATCAACGGGGTTGGCCGCAAAACCGCTCAACGTTTGATCTTGGAAATGAAAGACAAAGTCAGCGCCTGGGTGATCGCGCCAAATGATTCAACGCCGACCCCGGCTGCGGCGGCAAACTGGCGAACTCAGGTGCTGGATGGCCTAATCGGCCTAGGTTACAACCATCGCGACGCCGAAGCGGCCCTATTGGTGGTCGCCGAAACCCCGGACGTTGACGCCCTGCCGCTGCCATCGCTGATGCGATCAGCTCTCCAGGCCTTGGTCAGGGGATGAGATGAAGGCTTATCAATCAGACCTTGACCCCCAAGCCAACCCGGACGATCAGGCCATCGATCAGGCGTTACGGCCACCGGAGCTGGCCGAATTCATTGGCCAGCCCAGGGTTGTCAGCCAACTCAGCCTGCTGTTGGACGCCGCCAAGCAGCGGGGCAGTGTGCCGGACCACGTTCTCTTGTCCGGCCCCCCAGGCCTGGGCAAGACCACGTTGGCAATGATTATCGCCCACGAGATGTCGGCGCCGCTGCGGATTAGTTCTGGGCCAGCCATTCAACATGCCGGCGATTTGGCGGCCATTCTCAGTGGCTTGACCGAGGGTGAGGTTTTCTTTCTGGACGAGATCCATCGGATGTCTCGTCCGGCGGAGGAGATGCTCTACTTGGCGATGGAGGATTTTCGGGTTGACGTCGTGGTGGGCAAAGGCCCTGGGGCCACGGCCATCCCTTTGGAGATCCCTCGCTTCACCTTGGTCGGGGCAACCACTCGCGTTGGTCTGTTGCCCGGCCCGCTGCGTGATCGTTTTGGTTTCACCGCCCAATTGGACTATTACGATGACGCCACACTGACTTCAATCATCGAGCGTTCCGCAACTTATCTTGGGGTCAATCTGGATCTGTCAGCCGCTGAGGTGATCGCCTCAAGGTCCAGGGGCACACCGCGTATCGCCAACCGCCTGCTACGCCGTGTCCGTGACTATGCTCAGGTGCGCGCGCCTGGACCGGTGTCTGCGGAAACCGCCAGCGCTGCACTGACCCTGTTCGACGTCGATCCGCTGGGGCTTGATCGCCTCGACCGGGCGGTGTTGGAGGCGATTTGCAAGAAATTCGCCGGTGGCCCAGTTGGTTTGTCAACATTGGCCATCGCGGTCGGCGAGGAGCCTGAAACCGTGGCTGATGTCGCCGAGCCGTTCTTGGTTCGTCTGGGATTCATCATGCGCACGCCGCGTGGCCGCATGGCCACTCCGGCCGGTTATGCCCACCTTGGTTTGGCCATGCCAGCAGTCAGTGATCTGTTTAATCCTTGATTATGAGTGTCGATTCTTGTTTGAGCACGACTAACCGCTAGTCTTGATGCGGTTATCTGTCGAACGTGGGAGAGAGAAGTCATGGATTGGTATATGATCGGCATCATCGTGCTCATGGGCGTGGCGATGTACTTCCTGATGATCAGGCCGCAACGCAAGGCTCAGCAAAAGCAGCAAGAGATGATGAACGCTCTTCAGCCAGGCACTCGGGTGATGCTGGGGTCAGGCATCTATGGCACGATTCGGCACATGGGTGAGAAGCAGGCCATCATCGAGATTTCTCCCGGGGTTGATCTGACTGTGCTGCGACAGGCGATCCGTCAAGCCGTCTCAGCCGAAGACGAGGAATTTGAGTATGCCGACGAAGGCGCACCGGTTGATGATGAGGCCATGTCTCTTTATGAGGCAGATCTGGCCAGTCATCCGGCTATTGACACCACATCCGATAGTGCTTTCGCGCCACCGACCGTCGACAGTGATCCCGCTAGCCAACCTCAAGACAATGAAGCTGAGACCGATACCAAGGGTGATCGAGCCAGCAATGCTGATCCGGTTGACCCGGCAGACAAGTAATAACTAGGGGGTTCGCCGTGTCTCGTGCGGCTAATAATCGTCGTCGCCCAGCGGTGACGCTGATTGCATTCTTGTTTGTGGTGGTGGTCCTGGTCTTGATCATGGCCTTATCTCGCACTTGGACGCCCAAACTGGGTTTGGATCTCAGCGGTGGCACCACCATCACCTTGACGGCGTCGAATCTGGAGGGTGGCGGCCAGGTTGATCAGGCCAGTCTGGATCAGGCCCGCACCATCATCGAGCAGCGCGTCAACTCTTTGGGGGTTGGCGAAGCCTCGGTCACCACTGCCGGCAACAATCAAATTCTGGTCAGCGCACCCAATGTCCAGTCCGACACTCTGGTTGAAATGGTTGGGCAGACTGCTCAGCTGGAGTTCCGCCGGGTCTACAGCGTTGATTCGGCTACTTCCTATCCACCTGATCAGGCCATCGAATTACCCACGGTTCCGGCTTCGGTCGAGCCCCGGCCCGACCAGCCCAGTTCTGAATTGCCAACTGACTCCAGCGAGCGCCTGAGTCTCCTAACCGAGCAGTTGGCCTGGGAACCCACGGACACAGACAACACCGATTACGCCGACTTCCAGTGTGGCGACGCGATGCCCCAGGTATGGGATCAGCCGTTCTTCGCCTGCCTGCGTGATGACATCGCCGCTGATGGAACGATGCAAAAGTACCTGCTGGGGCCGCGCCTGATTGAAGGCAATCGAGTGACCACTGCCGCCGCTGGCATCCCCAGTAATGAACTGTCTTGGGTGGTTACTTTGAGCTTCGACGGCGTTGGTGGGGAACTTTTCGCCGATGCCACCAGCACCTTGGTCGACGCCACCTCGCCAACCAACCAATTCGCCATCGTCCTCGATGGCAAGGTCATCTCGGCTCCGGTGGTCAACCAGGTTATTCCGGACGGATCCGCCGAAATCAGTGGCAGTTTCGACCAGGCCAGTGCCACCAACTTGGCCAATGTGCTCAAGTACGGCGCTCTGCCGCTGGCTTTTGAAGTGTCGAATGTTGACACAGTGTCGGCTTCGCTCGGTGGTGATCAACTGGTGGCCGGTTTGATTGCCGGCCTGATCGGTTTGATCCTGGTGGTCATCTATTCGGTGGTTTATTACCGAGGCTTGGCAATAGTCGTCTTCTCGTCACTGGTCTGCGCCCTGGCTTTGACCTACGCCTTGATTGTCCTGTTTGGCGCCTCAATGGGACTGGCCCTGTCTTTGCCGGGCATGGCTGGTGTGATTGTCGCCATCGGTGTGACCGCCGACTCGTTCATCATCTACTTCGAACGAGTCCGAGACGAAGCCCGTGAGGGCCGCTCAATTGCCACTGCCATCGAGACTGGCTGGGACAAGGCTCGGCGAACCATCGTGGTGGCTGACTGTGTGTCTCTGCTTTCAGCGGTCATTTTGTTCATCTTGTCGATTGGCACGGTGCGGGGTTTCGCCTTCACGCTGGGGCTGACCACGGTAGTTGACCTGTTGATGATCTTCTTCTTCACCAAGCCGCTGATGTCCTTGTTGGTCAAGACCAAGTTCTTTGGCAAGGGAATGCGCGGCTCTGGGCTGGAGGCCGAGCATCTGGGCATTGCCGCGACTCGCCGGCCGCGACCGCGTGGCTTATCGACCGTCAAGGGGGCATGAAACAATGTCAGATCAAATGTTGCTTGATCAGGTACTTGAGCAGCCAGTGGACAGCGAGTCAGCCGGCCAGGCG